>NZ_PSVY01000001.1:0-358798 GCF_002932635.1 Rathayibacter sp. AY1D1 | reverse complement strand
GTCGGCGTCCGCCTCGGTGTGGCCCACCGCGACCACCGTGCCGGCGCCGGCGAGCCGCTCCACCGCGGCGAGGCGGGGGGCGGGGGTTCGGGTGTCCAGGGGAGGCATGCACAGGAGACGCGCGAGGTCCCTGTTCGTGACGCGGAGGCGCGGAATGCGTTCGGGTGGCGCAGTGATCGGTGTCAGACCGGCTCGACCGGCAGGGGCTGTGCCATCGTCGGGAGGGGCGGAGTCCCCGACGATCCGGAACCGACACCCAGGAGGGGACCGCATGGCGCACGCCGCGCTGATCATCCACAGCTCACGGAAGGTCGACGCGGCCGGGACGGTGGAGGACCACTGGCTCCGCGCGCGGGACGGCGCGATCACGGCGACCGGCACCGGCACCGGCTGGCAGGCGCAGGCGGAGGGGGCGGAGCTGCACGACGCGCGGGGCCTCACCGCTGTCCCGGGCTTCCTCGACCTCCACGTGCACGGAGGGGGCGGTCACGGCTTCGACGGAGGAGCGGAGGCGATCCGCGCGGGCCTCGCGCTGCACCGCTCCCGCGGCACCACGCGCTCGCTGGTCAGCCTGGTGTCGGCACCGCTGGAGCAGCTGGAGGCCTCTCTGGACGCGGTCTCGGCTCTCGCGGCCGCCGACCCGCTCGTGCTCGGCGCGCACCTGGAGGGCCCGTTCCTCGCGCCCTCGCGCAGGGGAGCGCACGACCCCGCGGCTCTCGTGCACCCCTCCTCCGGCGCGGTCAGCCGGCTGCTGGACGCCGCCCGCGGACGCCTCGCGCAGATCACGCTCGCGCCCGAACTGCCGGGAGCCCTCGCCGCGGTGGAGCGGCTCGCCGGCGCCGGCACGGTGGTCGCGGTGGGCCACACCGAGGCGGACGCCGACCAGGCGCGGGCAGCGTTCGACCGCGGAGCCCGGCTGGTCACGCACGCGTTCAACGCCATGCCCGGGATCGGCCACCGCTCCCCGGGCCCGATCCCGGTGGCCCTGGGGGACGAGCGGGTCGCGCTCGAGCTGATCCTCGACGGTCGGCACGTGGACGTCGAGGTGGTGCGGCTCGCGTTCGCGGCGGCTCCCGGGCGGATCGCGCTCGTCACCGACGCGATGGCGGCGGCCGGGGCGGGTGACGGAGTGCACCGCCTCGGCCCGCTCGACGTCGAGGTGCTCGGCGGCGTCGCCCGGCTCGCGGGCACCGCTGTGCTCGCCGGATCCACGCTCACGCAGGAGGAGGCCCTGCGGCGGGCCGTCGGGCCCGGCCGGCTCGGGCTGCAGGCGTCCGTCGCCGCCCTCACCGCCGTTCCCGCCCGCGTGCTCGGCCGTGGCGACCTCGGCCTGCTGGCCCCCGGGTACCGCGCCGACGTCGTCCTGCTCGACGCGTCGCTCCGCGTGCAGCGGGTCTGGGCCGAGGGGCGCCCGTTCCCCGACTCCGCGGACGGCGCGTCGCGACCCCGGGTCAGGGCGTCGGCGTCACGGTCCAGGTCCCCTCGGTCTGGACGGCCATGACGCCGGGCAGGTCGGCCTCGAACACCTCGGAGAAGGCGACGGAGTCGCCGAACAGCTGCGGCTGATCGGAGGTCGTGAACACGCGGCCGGAGAACGAGTCGTCCGGACCCGCGGGCGTGTAGTCGACCGTCACGCGCGGGACGTCGTCGGAGAAGAACAGGACGGCCGGGCCGGTGCCGGACTGCGCACCGCTCACCGTCGCGAGGTCGTTCCAGCTCTGCAGGCCGAGCGTCCACGGCCCGTCGGCTCGGACGATCACCTGCTGCTCGACGGGGTCGTCGCGGAAGATCCCGGTCAGGAACGACCCCGTCATCGGGGCGGCGGCCTCGCCGAAGGGCGTCATCCGGCCCGCGGCGGTGACGATCGCCGTGCCGGTGCAGGCCGAGCAGTCCAGGCTCAGGACGACCGCGAACTCGCCCTGCCGCTGGAACGACACGTCGGCCGGGCCGGTGCCCGAGACGGTGGCGGGGACTCCCTCGCCGACCGGCCCGGCGTCGACGACGGTTCCGACCGGCTCGGCGGTCGCCGGAGCGGAGGGGGTCGGGCTCGGAGTGATCAGGTCGGTGATGGCGGGTCTCGGCGTCCGCGAGGCGGGCGCGGACGCCGTGGCGCCCGCCTCGGCCCCGCCGCCGGCGGTGCACCCGCCCAGCAGCAGGAGCCCCGCCGCTGCCGTCGTCGCCACTGCCGCTGTCGTCCCCCGAGCCCTCATGCGTCCAGACTGCCAGGGCTGGTCCGGATCGTCGTCCCCGGAGGGAGTCAGAGGAGCAGGGCGCCGAGGCCCGCGGCGGCGAGGACGACGATCCACGGGGGCACGGTCCAGCGCGTCAGCGCCACGAAGGCGCCGATCGCGAGCGCCAGAGCGCCGGTCGAGCCGATGCCCTCGGTCAGCACCGGGTCGTAGAGGGCGCCGCCGAGCAGTCCCACCACGCCGGCGTTCACGCCGGCCAGCGCCCTCTGCGCGACCGGCAGGTGCCGCAGCCGCTGCCAGAACGGGAGCACGCCGACCACGAGCAGAGCGCCCGGCAGGAAGATCGCGACCAGCGCGATCGCCGCCCCCGCGACACCGTCCGGCGTCCCCGCGCCCACCGCGCCGAGGAACGCGGAGAAGGTGAAGAGCGGGCCGGGCACCGCCTGCGCCGCCCCGTATCCGGCCAGGAACTCGCTCTGCCCGACCGTGCCGGCGCCGACCGTCTGCGCCTCCAGCAGAGGCAGCACGACGTGGCCGCCCCCGAACACCAGAGCGCCCGACCGGTAGAAGACGGAGGCGAGACCCGCCGCTCCCTCGCCGGTGAGCGCGGCGAGCAGGGGGAGGCCGACCAGGAGGAGCCCCCAGAGGGCGAGGGCCGAGACCGCGAGCGCCGTCGGGATCCGGACCGCGAACCCCGGGCCGTCGTCCGGAGCCCCCTCCTCGCGGCGGAGCCAGAGAACGCCGGCCAGGCCCGCAGCCGCGATCACCGCCACCTGCAGCGCGGGCTCCGGGGCGAGGAGGACGGCGACAGCCGCTGCGCCGGCGATCGTCGCGCGGCGGCGGTCCGGTGCGAGCGAGCGCGCCATCCCGAGCACGGCCTGCGCGACGACCGCGGCCGCCGCCGCCTGGAGGCCCAGGAGCCAGCCGGCGGAGGCGACGTCGCCCGCACCGGCGACGAGCCCGGCGACGAGGACCAGGGCGATCGCCGAGGGGAGCGTGAATCCGCACCACGCGGCGACCAGTCCGGCGAGTCCCGCGCGCTGCAGGCCGACCGCCATCCCGACCTGGCTGGACGCGGGTCCGGGGAGGAACTGGCACAGCGCGACGAGGTCGGCGTACGCGCGATCGGTCAGCCAGCCGCGGCGCACCACGAACTCCTCGCGGAAGTAGCCGAGGTGCGCGATCGGCCCGCCGAACGAGGTCAGCCCGAGGCGGAGGAACACGAGGAGCACGGGGAGGGCGCCGCCCCGCTGCAGCCAACCCGTCTCCGACACGGGGGCATCCTGCCAGACGGCGGTGTCCAGCACGCGTCGTGTCACCGGAAAAGGGACGATAAGCGGCCGGATAAGCGATTCCTCGCCCATTCTCCTCCGGTCGATGAAACGGTGGGTAGAAATACTGAACCCCTTCTCATCCCCTCTGTTAGCCTGATCCGGCTTCCCTTTCCTTCTCGAGGAGAAGGTGATCCGCATCAGTAACGCGAGCGCTGCCGCTCGTTCACTGAACGCCTTCTCCTCCTCTTTCGATCGGTGTACCCGGAACGGTGACGATCGGAAAGGCTCTCTCTTCCGTGACTCCTCAGGACACTGCCGTCGGCGACTCCGCCGACTCCTCCCGCACCGGCTCCCGATCGGGCGTCAAGGCCCTCTCCGCTCTCTCCCGCCGCACGATCCTCGCCGGATCCGTCGCCGGCGCGGGCGCGATCGCCTTCGCGACGCCGGCCCTCGCGGCCGGCGACCTCACCGCGGTGCCCCGACTGCCCGGCGAGGTCTCGCGCCTGTCCACCGCCACGTCGAAGACGGGCGGGAAGCGCTACGAGATCATCGACGTCGTCGTCGCGGGGGACCGGGCGCGCCTGTTCGTGCCGCACGCGACGCCTCCGTCGCAGACCAGGGGCGCATCGATGCTCTGGTACTACCACGCCCGCAACGGCACCCACACGGCGCTCTCGAGCGCCTTCGCGTACTCGGCCGACCTCGCCGTGGACCGCGGCATCGTCAGCATCTGCCCGACCTACGGCGGCAGCATCTGGTCGAGCCCGCGGGCGATCGAGATCCAGGCCGCTGTCGCCGCCTGGGCCTCGTCGGTATGGCGGATCGACGCGAGCCTCCTCCGCTCCGACTCCGGGGGCGGGCCGCTTCTGACCTGGGCCTACGGGAAGCGGATGGTGCCGAACATCCGGGGCGCGTACCTCTGCAACAGCTCCTACGACATGGAGGAGCGGGCGGCGAGCGAACCGGACCGGATCGGCCCCGAGTACGCCGACGCCGCGGCCATCGCCGCCACCAACCCGGCGCGGCTGCCCGCGTCGGTGTGGCGCGGTGCGCGGCTGAGGATCACCGGATCGCCCGACGACAAGGTCGTGCCGTTCGCCCTGCACGGCGCCGCCCTCCACGCCGCGGCCCTGCCCCTGGCGAAGGAGGCGACGGTCCGCACCCACCCGGGGGAGGGCACCGACGGGCACAAGGTCCCGAGCTTCACCAACAAGGAGATGCTCGACACCTTCCAGCGCTGGATCACCGAGGGCCCCGTGCCGCAGACGGAGCCCGAGCCCGAGACGCCACCCGTGTCCACGCTGCCCGGCGCGGGCACCTACGAGAACGGCGCCGCGCAGATCGTCACCACCGGCACCTGGACGACGCTGAAGGCCACCGCGGACAGCGGCGGGAGCATCGCCTACTCGACCAGCTCCGGCGCCTCTGCGACGCTCGCCTTCACCGGCACGAGCATCGCCTGGATCAGCCGACTCACGTCGTCCTCCGGGATCAACGACGTCGAGCTCGACGGTGTGAAGGTCGCCTCCGTCGACCGCTACAGCGCGTCCACCCGCTCGAAGCAGACGGTGTGGAGCAGCGGACAGCTCGCCGCCGGGCC
The DNA here is from genome assembly GCF_002932635.1 of Rathayibacter sp. AY1D1. Lineage (NCBI taxonomy): Bacteria > Bacillati > Actinomycetota > Actinomycetes > Micrococcales > Microbacteriaceae > Rathayibacter > Rathayibacter sp. AY1D1. The sequence continues at coordinate 353,735 of NZ_PSVY01000001.1, read as the reverse complement.
GCACACGCTGACGATCCGCCGGGGGAGCGGCCGCAATCCGGCCTCGACCGGGACCAACCTGCTGCTCGACTCCTTCGTGGTCGGCGACGCGACGCCTCCGCCGGCGACGACGCTGCCCGGAGCGGGCACCTACGAGAACGGCGCCGCCCCGATCGTCACGACCGGCACCTGGTCGACGTTGAAGGCGAGCACGGACAGCGGCGGCAGCATCGCCTACTCGACCACCGCGGGCGCCTCCGCCACCCTCGCCTTCACGGGTACCAGCGTGAGCTGGATCAGCCGCCTCACCGGCTCGTCCGGCATCAACGAGGTCGAGCTCGACGGAGTCAAGGTCGCGTCCGTCGACCGCTACAGCGCCGCGACGCGGTCGAAGCAGACGGTCTGGAGCAGCGGACAGCTCGCGGCCGGGCCGCACACGGTGACCATCCGCCGCGGGAGCGGCCGCAACCCGGCCTCGAGCGGCACCAACCTGATCCTCGACGCGTTCGTGGTCGGCGACGCCGCTCCGGTCCCCACGGTCACCGTGCCCACGCCGATCGCGGAGTGGTCCTTCGCCGAGAGCGCCGCCCCCTTCGCCTCGGCCGTCGCGGGCGCTCCGGCGCTCCGGCAGGGCGCGGGCTCCTCCGCCCGCGCCGTCGCCACGCCGTTCGGCACCGGAGTCGCCCTCAACGGGACGACGGACCACCTGGTCGTCCCCAAGGACGAGGTCGGCCCGCTCAACCTGGGCGCCTCGACCGGCCAGGTGACGATCGCGGTGTGGGTGCTCAACTCCGACGCGGACGGCGCCTGCATCGCGGGCGTCTGGGAGGAGTCGACGGTCGGGCCGCTGCGCTCCTATGCGCTGTTCAACAACCTCCCCGAGTACGGCGGCTGGGAGCGCGTGTGCATGCACGTCTCGAAGCTCGGCGGGCCGACGCCCGGCTACCCGTACTCGCGCGACTACTCGGTGGAGCCCCGCCGGATCACGCGCGGCGTGTGGCAGCTGCACGTCGGGACGTATGACGGCGCAGTCGCGGTCTCGTACCTCGACGGCGCCGCCACCGCGTATCCGGTGTACACCGACAAGCTCGGCGCGACCTACGCCAAGAACCCCTACGTCTACCCCGACGGCCTGAACGCGGCTCCGGGCGACTTCGTGGTCGGAGCGGTCGGCCGGGACGGCACGATGATCAACCGCTTCGCCGGCTCCCTCGCCCGACTGCGGGTGTGGGACCGGGCGCTGACCGCGGAGCAGGTGAAGCAGCTCTACTCGGCCGAGAAGGGCGCTCTCGGCTGACGATCCGAGGGCGGTGACACGAGTCCGAGAAGCGGATGATCCGCTTCTCGGACAAGGCCGTTCGAGCGATAGCGGGCGTCCCTCTTTCGAGGGTGGTGTTATCGGCTGAATACAGATCGGCGGGCGGCCGCTTCACGGCTGCTCCGCCGTTCTCCGCCGCCTGTATGCGCTGCGCGGAATTCCGTACTCAGGCGGACGTGCGCTCCCGGAGGGCCGTACGGCGGGGGATCATCGCCCGGCGGCCGCGCAGCCCTGTCCCGGATCTCGGAGTGCGGCCCCGCGCCAGATGCGCACCGGCGCGACCACCTCCCAGCCGAGGGTGAGGTAGAGGGAGCGGCCGTCCGTGCTGGCGACGAGGAGACCGCTCCGTGCACCCTTGGACCGGGCCCAGGCGGTGAGGGCGTCGACGACCCGCCGTCCCAGCCCGCGTCGGCGGAACCGCGCATCGGTCTCGATCCGGTCCAGGACCGCGACCGTCCCGTGCACGGCGGCGGTGCCCTGAGCGGCGACGACTCCGTCGACCAGCAGCCGGACGCTCGCCACTCCGTCGGCGGCCTCGAGCACGGCTCCCGCGAGCAGGGCACCCTCGGCGGTGCGGCCCGGGCCGAGGAGCGCCGCCATCAGGCTCTCGTCGCCCGCGACGAGCTCCAGCCCGGCGGCGGGCGCGAGGCGGGCGTCGTCGCCCAGGCCGATGACCGTCAGCCACTCCTGGGGCCCGGCCACCCGCTCGGCGCCCGCCTGCAGCGCGGAGGGCGACGGATCGACCAGGATCCGCTCCCGCGTGCGCGACTCCGCTCCGACATCGACCAGCCAGGCCCCGTCCCCGCGGACGCGCTGCACACCGCGTGCCCGGCACCAGCCCTCGACCCAGTCGTCCACCCGCTCCGTCGTCGTGATCACGCCCCGAGAGTAGCCGCGACCGGACGGGCGCGATCGTGGGAAGCGGGTTCTCCCGGCGGTGGCCGTCGATCCCCAGCAGGACCGCCCTCGCCCGGATCGCACCCCGCGCACCGCGATCCGCCGGGTCCTCCCGTTGTCAACCTCAGTGCCACGGCGCCGTCCCCGGCCCTACCGTCGGCGCGAGACATCCGCTGCACCGCCGGGACCCTGACGGCCGTGCCGAGAGTGAGGGGCCGATCCGATGCCCAGGCAGGACGGCGACCCGCGGAGCACCACCCGAGTGCTGCGCGAGCTGGTCTCCGCGTTCGAGGATCCGGGGGCCGTGCACCCGGCGCTCGCCCGGCAGGTGCGGAGCGCCGCCCGCGAGCTGCTCGGCGCGTCGGAGCGGGAACCGCTGCGCCTGCGCGTGCGGATGCCGACCCTGATGGTCCCGCGCTCGGTCGTGGACGAGGTGCCCGATCCGCCCCCGGTGCCGCCCGCCGCGCTCTGACCCGACGGCGCTCGTACACTCGGACGATGCGACACGGCATCGTCATCCTCCCGCAGGACCCGTGGGCCGAGGCCCGCCGGAAGTGGCAGTCGGCCGAGGGCCTGGGCTTCGACCACGCGTGGACCTACGACCACCTCTCCTGGCGCTCCCTCGCCGACCAGCCGTGGCACGCGACCGTCCCCACCCTCACCGCTGCCGCGATGGTGACCGAGACGCTCCGCCTGGGCACGTTCGTGGCCTCCCCGAACTTCCGCCACCCGGTGCCGTTCGCGAAGGAGATCGCGACGCTGGACGAGATCTCGGGCGGTCGGACCATCCTCGGGGTCGGCTCGGGCGGCACGGGCTTCGACGCGCGCGTGCTCGGGCAGCCCGACTACTCGCCCCGGCAGCGGCACGAGCGCTTCACCGAGTTCGTCACAGCCCTCGACGCGCTGCTGCGCTTCGAGGAGCCCGGCTCGGGCGGAGTGGACCTCGAGGGGGAGTGGTTCACCGCCCGCTCGGCGCGCATGGTGGGCGAGCCCGTGCAGAGCCCCCGCGTCCCGTTCGTCCTCGCCGCGAACGGGCCGAAGGGCCTCGCGCTCGTCGCCGATCGCGGGCAGGGCTGGGTCACCACCGGCCCGGAGGGAGTGTCGAGCGAGGAGTGGTGGCGGGCGGTCGCGTCCCTCTCCCGGCGGCTCGACGCGGCGCTCGAGGCGGCCGGGCGCGACCCGCGCACCGTCGAGCGCCACCTCTCGCTCGACTCCGGGAGCGACTACTCCCTCGAGAGCGTCGCCCGGTTCGAGGACATGGCCGGCCGGGCGGAGGAGCTCGGCTTCACGGACGTGATCGCGCACTGGCCGCGGCGCGACGGCGTCTACGCGGGCGACGACGAGGTCCTCTACGAGGTCGCCTCGCGCTTCTGACCGGGCCTCGGGGGCTCCGGAGCGGTCCTCAGACCGCGCGGGCGCTCCCGCGGTCGACGAGACGCGCGGGCAGGAGGCGGATCGACGGCTCCTCGCCGCGGGACGGCTGCTCGATCCGCTCGACGAGCGTGTCGACCAAGTGCGCGCCGAGCTCGGCGGCTCCTGTCTCGACGTAGCTGTAGGGGAGCGAGAAGTCGCGGGCGAACTCGGCCGAGTACAGGCTCACGACGGACAGCTGCCCGGGCACGGCGACAACGCGTCGGCCCAGGATCGCGGGAAGCATCGCGATGGTCCGGTCGCTGTGGACGACCAGCGCGGTGACACCGGGGTTGTCGTCGAGGAACGCCGTGACCATCGGCTCGACGGCGTCGGCGGCGGTGGCGGCAGGGCGCAGCACCAGCTCGATCCCGAGCCGACCGGCGGTCTCGAGAGCCGACTCGCGGAACCGGAGCCCGTAGGTCCCTCCGCGGTCGAAGACGCGCTCAGGAGGGGTGACGAGACCGATGCTCCGATGCCCGAGGGCGCCCAGGTGCTCGATCAGCAGGCGGGCCGCGTCGCCGAAGTCGAGGTCGAAGACGTCCACCCCGGAGGCGTCCGCGGGCACGCCGAGGGCGGCACCGGGCCGCCGCGAGGCGCGCAGGACGGGCAGCCGGTCGTCGTCGTCCGCGACGCTCAGGAGGATCAGTCCGTCGACCTGGCCGGAGCGCGTGAGCCGGCGGACGGCAGCCGCCCCGTCGGCCTCGGTGGCCAGCAGCACGTCGTAGCCGAGCTCGCGGGCGCGGGCCGTGATGGGGAGGACGTACTCGACCATCGCGGGCGCGAACTCGTCCGGGTCGAAGTGGACGAGCAGGCCCAGCGCCATGGTGCGGCGCGTCGCGAGCGCCCGTGCTCCGGCGTTGACCGTGAAGTCGAGCTCGGCGATCGCGTCCTCGATGCGCTTGCGCGTCTCGGGGGAGATGCTGCGCTTGCCGGAGAGGACGTACGACACCGTGCTGCGAGAGACCCCTGCCGCTTTCGCGACGTCTCCGATCGTGGCCATCTCCACCCCCGCTCGAACCGTGTCGAGAGTGGCAGTGCGGCGCGGCGCACGCAACTCGGGCGCCGCGTCCCCGGAGCGAGGACCGGACGCTGCGGCTCCGGCGCTCTGCTCGTCCACGGCGCGCTCGTCCCCGTCGGGGAACCTCCGGTCCCGACGACACGCCGACGCGGCCGGGCGCACGAGGTGCCCGGCCGCGTCAGGGCGTTCTGGACGGATCAGCCGCAGCGCGCCGCACCGTAGGCCGGTGCCGTGGATCCGCTCGCCGCAGCGCCGTCGACCGTCCCCGCGATCCGCACGTCGAGAGCGCCGGCTCCGACACTCGCAGCGCGGGTGCTGAAGGCGGCTGAGACCGTCTTGCCGGGAGCGACCCCGGTGAAGGTCTTCGTGCCCCAGGCCGAGCCGATCGTGATGTCAGCGGCGACCGCGCTGGTGTTGGTCGCCGTCCCCGTGATCGTGACCTTCCCCGCGGTGCAGCGCGAGGCCGCCGTGCCGCTCACCGTCAGGCCCGTGGTCCGCCCGACGAAGGGCGTGACCGAGATCCTGTCGATGTTGGGCGCGTACTGCGAGGTGAGCAGGACGCCGGGGAAGGTGTCGGAGAGGTAGGTCGTCCCGTCGAAGCCCGGGAGCTCCTTCGAGGTGATCGCGATGGTGTTCGAGCCCTTCCTGAGCGTGACCGGCACGCTCAGGTCCCACAGCTGGTTCTGGTGGAACGTGTGCGGGAAGAGCACGCGCTGCGTCACTCCGTTGACCGTGATGTCCGCGTGGCGGGCGAGCGGGTCGGGGTTGTAGTGCGTCGCGGGGGACTGCTCCTCGTTGGAGTAGCGCAGCGTGAGCGCGTACGTCCCGTCCTGCTCAGCCTTCACGTCGCCGAAGGTCAGGGTCGAGTCGCCGTCGCGTCCGCCCCCGATGTTCCCGACGGCCTTGCCGCCCGACGCGAAGGACAGGTCGCGGACCGTGGCGGGGCCGGTGATCGTGGCCGCCTCCGCCTCATAGCTCGTCGTCGCGGGCGGGTTCGCGCTCGCTCCGATGACGATCCGATCGACGAGGAGCGTGCCGCTCGTGCCGACGACCTCGATCTTGTTCACGCCGCCCGAGAGGAAGACCTGACGGGTCGAGCTCGCGCCCACCGGCCCGACCTTCACATCGTTCACGTAGAGGTCGCCGGTGCCGCCGCCCAGGGTGTCCACGGTCACGGAGGACGGCGCGTCCTTCGCGGAGTAGCCCCAGACGGTGGTGGAGGCGCCGCTGGTGAGCTTCGCCGTGCCCGAGCCGGAGACGCCGGCGCGGGAGTAGTCGGCCGTCGCTCCGTTGTCGAGCGTGCCGGTCTCGGCCTCGTGGATCGAGGTCGCGGCGGCCGCGCTGGGGAGGGAGAGCTCGATCTTGTCGACGATCGCGTCGCCCACGGTCGACTTCGTGCCGGCGAGGTTCTTCGCGGCGAGCGAGATCGTGTGGGTGCCGGCGGTCAGCTTCACCTTGGTGTCCGCGTGGTCCCAGACCACGAACTTGTAGGCCAGCGGAAGGAGGATCTCCTGCTCCGCAGCGCCGTCGACGCTCAGGAACGCGTTGATCGGACCCTGCTGGGCGTTGGCGGCGTAGGTGTTGAGGGAGTTGGCGAAGACGCTGAGGTCGTACTCGCCGTCCTTCGGGACGGTGACCGCGAAGTCGAGCTTCAGGTCGCCGCCGGTGCGGATCCCGCCGACGTTGCGTCCGCCCGAGGTGTAGAAGCCACCGACGTTGGTCGGCGAGCCCTCGGGTCCGTTGAGGTTCCGCGATCCGGTGTAGCGGGCGTCCTCGGCCTCGTACTTCTGGCGGAAGTCGACGGGCGAGGCGGACGGCGACGACGCGTTGGCGCCCGGGGTCAGGACGACCTCGTAGGCGGAGTCGACGTCGAGCGCGGGGAGGGATCCGCCGAAGTCGAGCGAGAGGGCGCCGTCCACGACGGACGCGTCGAACTCCTTCACCGTCTGCGGGGCTCCCGAGTCGCCGACCTGGCCGGTCCAGCGGATCTCGCTGACCTCCACGTGGACCTTCGAGCCGAAGGTGGCGGCCGGGATGCGCTCGAACGCGACCTTCTGCGAGCCGCCGACGCCACCGAAGAGGGCTCTCGCCTGCTTGGCTGCGGTGTCGAGGGTCGCGACGCCCTGGAGGGTGTAGCTCTGGCCGGGCTTGGGCGGCGTGACCGCGACGGTGTCGCCGGTCATCGAGGCGTAGGCGTTGAGGAGCCACCACTGGCCGTTGGCGCGGTTGGCCTGCACCGCGGAGTCGGAGAGGTTGCCGTCGATGTTCCAGTAGGCGATGTCGCCGTCGACCTTCTTGTCCTCGAGCGCGCTGATCCACTGGACCATCTGGCCGGGCACGGAGGTGTGGTAGTTGAAGGCGTACTCGTTGAGGTTCACCGGCAGGTGCTTCCCGGCGTAGGACGTGCCCGCGTACAGCTCGTCCTCCCAGGCCCGGAAGCGGTCGACGTTGGTGCGGATCTCACCCGGGGCGCTCAGCTCGTGCCAGGTCATCACGTCGGGGACGGTGTCCTGCTCGAGCGTGTGGGTCATGAACCCGCGGACCTGGTCGTAGAGGACGCTGGTGTTCGGTCCGGCGATGCGGGCGTCGGGCATCCTGTCGCGGATCAGCGCGTAGGTGCTGTCCCAGGCCGCGAAGAACGCGGTCGGGTCCTCCAGCCAGCTCTTCCCGTCGTAGCTCCACTTCCCGTTGCCGAACATGTTGCCCTCGGGCTCGTTGAACGGCACGAACACGATGTTGTCCTGGTACTCCTCGGGGAGCGCGAGCACCTGGTCGACCTGCGTGGCGATCTTCGCCTGGTAGTCGGCCAGCTTCTCCTGGGGAGTGCTGCCCGGCCACTCGTAGGGGAAGCCGCGGTAGGTGTCCGTCATGTAGATGTAGGTGTCGCCGTCCGAGGTGTCGGCGACGGCCTTCGCGACGCTCAACGCGTCCGCGCCCGGATGCTGCGGCCCGTCCTGCGCCTTGGTCGAGACCGTGCGCAGGTCGATCCCCTCGAGGAGGTTGTCGGAGGGGAGGCCCTCGCCGTAGACCCCGTAGAGGGTGCCGGACGCGCCGCCCATGAACTCCCCGGTGCTCGTGCCGAGGTCGATGGTCATCTCGTCGAGTGCGCGCACCGTGACGGTCGCCGTGACCGCGGTGCCGAGGCCGGTGACGGTGCCCTTCACGGTGAAGGTGCCGCGCTTCGCGTACGCGGAGGCGGGGACGCTCTCCCAGGTGACCGGGGCGTCGCGGTTCACGCCGTCGGAGTAGGTGGCGGGGACCCCCGGCAGGGCCGGCGCGACGCCGATGCCGGTGGTGACCGCGACGCTCGTCGAGAGAACGCCGGTGACGGCCGGCGCGGCGTCGCCCGCCAGACCCCGGACCTGAGCGGCGGTCAGAGCCCGGTTGTAGACGCGGAAGTCGTCGATCGCTCCGTCGAAGTAGGGGTGCACGTTCCAGAGCGCCCGGCCGATGTTGCCGCTCTTGGAGGCGGAGGCGGAGTAGAGCTGCTTCGCGAGATCGACGGAGGCGGGAGCCGTCGCGACCTGCAGACCGTTGAGGTACAGGGTCACGGTCGTGCCGTCCATCGTCGCGGTGACGTTGACCCACTGGTCCTTCTGCAGCGGCGAGGAGCTGGAGACCCCGGTCTCACCGCCGTCCTTCAGCTGCTTGATGATCGCGCGGGCGCTGCCGCCGTCGAACGACGGAGCGAAGGCCGACGCGGCGTCGGGGCTGATGCCCAGGCACCACAGCCACTGGAAGCCTCCGGTGCCGGACCACTTCGTCCAGGCGGAGACGGTGGTCTGCGTCACGCCCTGGAAGAGCCCGTTCGGCACGGTCAGGTACGGCGCGGAGGTCGAGTCCGCCGCGCCCCCGGGAAGGTCGATCGCGGTCGTACCGGCCTTCCGACCCGCGACGTACGTCGCTCTCGCGCTGTTGACGACGGTGCCGTCGAGCTTCTTCGACGAGAGGTCGGCGACCGTGGATCCGGACACCTGCCCCTGCTCGAAGTCGTACTGGAGGATGAGCGCGTCGGCGGGGACGGAGGTGTCGGCCGCGGAGGCGGACTCGGCGCTCGGGAGAGCGACGGCGAGGGCGGCGAGTGTCGCGGCACTCAGCGCGAGGGCGAGGGAGCGGGTGCCGCGCCTCGGGGAGGACATCGTTGTCACGCTGGTCACTTTCTGTGGGGACAGCCGGCCGGACGACGGCGGGCGTCGGTCCGGGGTCGGAGCAACCGTGCTTCGAACCGGTTCGACAAAACTAGGTTCCGCGCCTGCGACACGCAAGAGGACCTGAGAAGTTCCTCGTCCGGCTCGCAGGTGACGGCGGTCGCTCCGGGCTCTCGCCGGGACCCGTCAGCCCGCCGGAGCGGCCGTCGCCGCGACGCTCGACGGTGAGCGGACGGGCGCGCGTCGCCGGGGGAGTGCTGCTGATCGGGATGCTCGCCGGATGCACGGCGGGTCCCTCCGCTCCCGTCGACGACCGGATCATCGTCGCCGCGGAGACCGGCGACCGGCCCGCAGGAGGACGTCCTGGACGCGGTCGAGGGGAGCCGCCCGGACTGGCTGAGCCCGGACGGCGTCCTCCCGCGGTGACCCGCAGGACCGCGGCGGCCTGTGCCGCGTGCGGGAGGATGAGGGCATGACGCTCCCTCCGCCGACGCTCCTCTCCCCGCCGCTCCAGGACCGGCTGGCCCGGTGGTTCGACGAGGAGGCGCCGCCGGCCCCCTCGGTGAGCTGGGCCCTGTTCGACCGCAGCGGGCTCCTCGTCCACCACGGCCGCGGCGAGCACCGCCTCGACGGGGCCGTTCCCGGGCCCGGGACCGTGCACCGCATCGCCTCCATGTCGAAGAGCTTCGAGGCGGCGGCGGTGCTGATCCTGCGCGACCGCGGGCTGCTCCGCCTCGACGACCGCGTCGCCGACCACGTGCCGGAGTTCACCGACCCGCTCGACTCCGCGGGCCGACCGCTGCCCGTGACGGTCAGGATGCTCCTCAGCAACTGCTCGGGTCTCCCGGAGGACAACGGCTGGGCCGACGACGTCATGGCTCTGACGCGGGAGGAGTTCCTCGAGGTCGTCGGCCGCGGGCTGACCTTCACGGAGCGGCCGGGTGAGGTCTACCAGTACTCCAACATCGGCTTCTGGCTGCTCGGCGTGCTCGTCGAGAACGTGACCGGGGAGGACTTCCCGTCCTTCGCGACGCGGACGATCCTCGAGCCGCTCGGTTTCCACGACACCCGCTACGACAGCGGCGACTACCCCGACGGCACCGACCTGGCGGCCGGCTTCAGCACCTTCGACGACGGAGCGACCTGGGTGCCCCGCCCCGTCACCGGCACCGGAGCGGGCGCCTGCGCAGCGAGCCTGTTCAGCACGGTCGGCGACATCGCCCGCTGGAGCGGCTGGCTCTCCTCCGCGTTCGAGGGCGAGGACGGCGCGGACGACGGCCCGGTGCTGAGCCGCGCCTCCCGCCGCGAGATGCAGCGCGGCTGGACGCCGGTCCCCGCGCTGAGCCCTCGCGCCGTCGAGAGCACGCTCGACGGCTCCGCCTACGGGTTCGGCCTCGTCGTCGAGCACGACGTCCGCTTCGGCGGGATCGCCCACCACTCCGGCGGCCTGCCGGGCTGGTCGTCGAACATGCGGTGGCATCTGGAGTCGGGCCTGGGGGCCGTGGTCTTCGCGACCGCGAACGGGGCGAAGCTCGCCGCCGCCGCGACGGGACTGCTCCGCGCCGCCCTCGAGGACACCGCTCCTCCGGCGCGGACCATCACCCTCCTCCCGTCGACGCTCGCCGCGGCCGCCGCCGTCGAGGCCGCGATCGTCGCGGGAGACCTCACCCGGGCGGTGGAGCCGGGCAGCGGCGCCCTGTTCAGCCCCAACCTGCTGAGCGATGTGCCGGCCGACGTGCGCGCCCGCCGCCTCGCCACGGCGATCGCGGAGATCGGCGGGCTCGCCGAGGACCCGACCGCGAGGCCGCTGGTGGAGCGGCTGCTCTGGAGCGCCTCCGCGGCGCAGGCGGCCTTCCTCCTGCCGGGCCGCGACGGAGAGCTCGAGTGCCGGCTCGAGACCACGCCGACCGTCCCGGCCCTGATCCAGCGCCTCGAGATCGTCGTGCGCGAGGCGCCGACGGCTGCCCTCCCGGTCGTGCGCTTCTACCGTCCTCGGGCCGGCTAGCGGTCGAAGACGAGGCGCGGACGCGGCGGACCTCGACGCTCCCGCACCGAGAACGGCGGGCGGCCCTCGAGGGACCGCCCGCCGTCACGCTCCCGCGGTCAGCGGATCGTCGTGCTCGCCGTGTCCGCGTTGCTGCGGATGGACGGGTCGGGCGTCTTCGTCGAGAACGCCGCCGCCAGCGCGGTCGCCGTGCCCGAGACGGCCGCCCTCACCGTGATCTTCTCCGACACGGTCCGCCCGTCCGCCAGGCCGGCCCGCTGAAACACCACGACGTTCCCGACCCTGGTGTACGAGCCGGTCGCCGAGACGAACTGCACGCTCGCGGGCAGGACGACCTGCGAGAAGACCGACGCCGAGGCGGCCGGACCGGCGTTCGTCGTGATGAGGGTGTAGGTGAGCGTCCTCCCCTTCACCGCCGAGGCCGGCCCGGAGAGGTCGACGCGCAGATCGGCCTTCGTCGCGACCTGCTTCGGCGAGACCGTCAGCGTGCTCGTCGCCCGAGCCGTGCCCGCCGAGTTCGCGGCCTGGATGCTGAAGGTGGTGGTCCCGGCCGTGGTCGGCGTCCCGGAGAGGCGCCCGGTCGCGTCGAGGGTGAGTCCGGCGGGCAGTGCGCCGGAGACCAGGGAGACCGACGGAGCGGGCGTGCCGCTCACCGCGTAGCGGAAGTCGTAGGCCGAGCCGACGACGCCGGCCGCGACCGTCCCGGAGAGGGTCGGCGCGACCGTCGGCGACGAGACGGTGACGGTGCTGGTGGTCTCCGCGGAGGCGGTGCCGGCGCGGGCCGCCAGCGTGAACGTGAAGGTGCCCGGCGCGGACGGAGTCCCGGTCAGGCGCCCGGCCGGAGTCAGGGTGAGGCCGGACGGGAGCGCACCGGAGGAGACGGCCACCGACGGCGCGGGGAAGCCGGAGACGGTGTAGCCGAAGTCGTAGGGGGTGCCGACGACGCCCGGCCCGGGGGTGCCGGAGATCGCCGGTGCAGCGGCGGCGGGGGAGACGACGACGGTGCTGGTGGTCTCCGCGCTCCCCGCAGCGTTCGAGGCCCGCAGGGTGAAGGTGGAGCGTCCGTCGGCGGTCGGCGTCCCGGTCAGGCCGCCACGATCATCGAGGCTCAGGCCGGCGGGGAGCGTTCCGGAGACGAGCGAGACCGTCGGCGCCGGTGTGCCCGTCACGCTGTATTCGAAGTCGTACGGGGTGCCCACCGTCGCGGCGGGCGGGTCGCCGGCCAGGGTCGGCGCGACCGTCGTCTCCGCCACGGCGAACGTGTGCGGGGCCCCGACGGTGGCGCCGAAGGGGTTCCGCGCGGAGACGGCGAAGGTGGACGTGCCCGCGGTCGTCGGCGTGCCGGAGAGGAGCCCGGACGCGCTGAGGGTCAGGCCGTCGGGGAGTGAGCCGGAGGCGATCGCGAACGAGGCGGGGCGGTCGGCCGCGAAGGTGTACGAGGCGGCCGCTCCGAGCGGCCCGGACGCGGGAGGAGCATCCGCCGTCAGGACCGGACGCGGGCCCCGGGCGAGCACGTGATCGGGTCCGGCTGCGAGAGCCGTCGTGCCGGCGAGGCCGGCGGGTGACTGCAGCTGCCCGGCCGAGCTCCGGCCCCAGCCGACGATCGTGCCGTCGCCCTTCAGCGCGAGGCTGTAGTCGGACGCGGCGGCGATCGCCACGACCCCGGACAGGCCTTCCGGCACCGTGGTCTGGCCGTAGTCGACGACGACCGAGTCGGAGCTCGCGCCCCAGGCGACGACGGTGCCGTCCTCCTTCAGCGCGAGGCTGTGGGTCTCTCCCGCCGCGACGGCCACCACGCCCTCGAGCCCCGCGGGGACGTCGGTCTGCCCGTAGAGGTCCCAGCCCCAGGCGACCACCCTCCCGCCGGACACGGCGAGGCTGTGGCGCCGGCCCGCGGCGATGGCCGTGACGCCTCCGAGGCCGGCCGGGACCAGGCCCTCGCCCAGCCCGTTGCTGCCCCACGACGTGACGGTGCCGTCGTTGCCGAGCGCGAGGCTGTTGTCGCGGGAGGACGAGATCGCGACGATCCCGGTCAGCGCGGCACTCCTCGACACCTGCCCGTCGCCGTCGTAGCCCCAGGAGACGACGGTCCCGTCGCTCTTCAGCGCATGGCTGCTGTAGTCGCCGGCGGAGACCGCGACGACCCCCGTGAGACCGTCGGGGACGCTGGTCTGCCCGTACGACCCGCGGCCCCAGGCGACGACCCCGCCGTCGCCTTTCGCGGCGAGGCTGTGGGTCCGGCCCGCGGCGAGGGAGAGGACGCCCTCGACCCCGGCCGGGACCGTGGTCTTCCCGTCGGTGCCGCTTCCCCAGGCCGCCACCCCGAGGACAGGGGCGGACGGAGCGGCGACCGCCGCGAGAGGAACGGCGGTGCCGACGAGGAGCGCGACGGCCGCGGTCAACCCGAGCAGACCCCGCCGGAGCCGCCGCGCCGCTCCTGGATCCCGCGGCTGCGACGTGCCGTCCTGGACGGCGGGCGGACGAGGGACGGTGCTGGAGCGCATGTGCTGCCTTCGATCGGGACGGCCCTCATCGGCCGTCCTCGAACCGTGGCACGGCCGTCCCGCCGCTGACAATGTCCTCTAGCGGCCCTGTCCGGAAGAGGGCGCCGCGGAGCTCCGCGGAGGGGACGTAGGCCCGGTCTCACTGCGGCCGAGCGCTCCCGCCGCGGGCCCGTGACGGTCAGCGCATCCCGAGGGACGCCGTCGCGTCCGGACCGCTCAGCGGGGTCGGAACGGGGACCCCGGCTCTCCCGCGTACGGGGCGTCCGCCTGGTCGAAGTCCCAGCGGCCCGCGGTGGACGGGCGGACGACGGGGGTCTTCGTCGGGGTCGGCGTCGCCGACGGCGCCGGCGCGGCGGCCAGCCCGGCGTGCCAGCGGAAGATCGCGTCGATGCCGTCCTGGTTCACCCACGACGGTGCGTTGTGGCCGAGCGCGTGCGTCCGGACGGTCGCCTCCCTGGCCGTGGCCGTCGCCTTCTTCACGAGGGCGAGCCCGTGCAGTGCCGGCGGCACGCTCGGGTCCGGGTGGGCCGTGTCGGACACCACCGCGCGGATGTTCGCGCCGGCCCAGGCGGAGGCGGGCAGCCGCTTCGGGTTGTGGGAGTCGATCTGAGCGGTGCTGCCGCCGAAGGCACCGCCGATCGAGAAGCGGCCCCGCGTCGTGCGGTCGTGGGTGTCGCGGAGGTCGTAGACGCCGTTGACCAGGTAGACGCCGTTGATGCCGGGGAAGACCCGCGCGCCGTAGTCCTCGCAGGCGAGCGCGCCGCCGGCCGACATCGCCCAGAGGTAGCTGGCGGCGATCGGGAACTGGCCGGAGAGGTAGGCGTAGCCGTTCCGCTGGTGCTTCTGCGCGGTGTCGTTGGTCCAGATCGTTCCGCCGAGCGTCTGGCAGATCGCGATGGCGCCCCGCTCGACGGCGAGCTCGGCCGGGTACGCGAAGACGCTGGACAGCGAGGTGTGGTCGGCCTGCGCGGAGTGGATGAACCAGATCACCGGTACCGCCGCGGCCTGCCGCGGCTTCACCGTCTGCGGCACGAAGATCCGCGCGAGGTCGCCCGCGATCGAGACCGTGAGGACGTCGTAGAGCACGCCGCGGTTCTTCGTCCTCACGTTGATCGTGCGGGTCCTCTCCCCGGGCAGGCCGGGCACGGGGGAGGCGGAGGCGGAGGCGGCCGGGAGCGTCGCCGCGCCCAGAGCGAGAGCACCCGTGAGGGCGCCGCCGATGACGGCGCGCCGCCGGAGGCCGGGAGTTCGAGAGGGGGGTACTGCTGAATCGTCGGGGGACACGGGGGCTCCTCGTGCAGGGACCGCGAACCGACGAGGTCGGCGGAGCGGTCCGGGTCGGCGGGGGGTGTGCCTGCAACGCTAGCCGGAGGACCGGCCGGACGACCCGTCGATGCGCGCCAGTCGCGGGACGGCGGAGGGACGACGCCGCACGGACGGAACGGTCGGCGGCTCGGCGACCGCATCGGCGGCGGATCGAGGCGCTCAGGAGGCGAAGGAGAGGCCCGTTCCTGATCGTCCGCCCCGCCGGTTCCGACCCTTTCGCCCCGTTCGGGAGCACTTCCCCGCACCGGTCTGGCCCCCCGGTGTGAAGGCTCCCAGGTTCCTCGCGCTCGTCGGCGGACCGGTGCCAGCGTGAAGGGACCGAGAAGCAGAAGGAGAAACGACCATGACTCTTCGACGAACTCTTGCCACCCTCGCCCTCACGGGCGCCATCGCCTCCGTCGGCGTCGTCGCTGTCGCGACGCCCGCCTCCGCGGCCGAGGTCGCGAACGGACAGTACGTGAGCGCCGGGAACTACGCGTGCGGAGCCCAGGAGGTGGCCACCGGCGCCACCCTCGGACCCGAGGGCGTCCTGCGCCAGCGCGCTCTCGTCTTCCGCAACTGCGGGTCGAGCACGGTCGAGCGCAAGGCCGACATCATCGCCGACTTCGACGGCAGCTGCTACTCCGTGGCGCCGGGCAAGGCCCGAGTCCTCGACGCGCTGTTCGTGGCGGCGGGACGCAACACCTACCGCGCGTCCAAGGCCTGCTGAGGTCGCGTGCTCCGCCGGAGGGGCGGGTCGGGGACATCCCCGGCCCGCCCCTCCAGCTGTCCGGAACGACCACGCCGTCCGAGCCGTCCTCCCGTCGACCCGCCCGAGCATCACTCCAGCACAGGCCCCAGCTCCGCCAGGACCTCCGCGACCCGGGCCCGCGCCCGTGCACCGAGCCCGCGGACCGGACGCGGGAGGCAGCGCGCCTCGGCGAGACCGAGCTGCTCCGCCATCGCTGCGACCACGCGGTAGCTGCCGCCGTGCTCCGCGAAGAGGTCCCAGACGGGCTGCAGGCGTGCCGATCCCGCGATCGCGGCCGCCTCATCGCCCGACTGCGCCGCCCGGGCGATCGACAGCGCCGTCCGCGGGAAGATGCCGCCGATCACCGAGTACCAGGCGTCGCAGCCGCCGAGCAGCCCGCGCGCACCCGCGGCGTCCCCCGAGACCCCGACGGTGACCCCCTCCGGCACCCGCGCCCGGATCTCGCTGACGCGCGCCGCCGCGGCGCCCGGTCCCTCCGGCACGCCGGGGATCTTGAGGGAGGCGACCTGCGGCAGCCGGGCGACGGCCCCGTAGAGGTCGTCGGAGAAGGAGAAGCGCGTCGTCCCGGGGTTGTCGTACACGACGAGCGGCACCGAGAGCTGAGCCGTCACGTCTTCGTAGAGCCCCAGCACGTCCTCGTCCGTCAGCGGCTGGTAGCCGAGCGGCGCCAGGAGCACCGCGCTCGCTCCGGCGCTCTGCGCGTCCTCGGCGAGCGCCAGCACCTGCGAGGTGCGCAGCGCCCCGATCCCGACCACGACCGGCACCGGGCCGGCGCCGCGGACGGCGATCTCGGCGGCGCGCCGGCGCTCGCCGCGGTCCAGGTACGGAGCCGAGCCGGTCGAGCCCAGGGCGCCGATCGAGTCGACTCCCGCCCGCGCGAGCCGCTCGACGAGAGCGGCGAACGACCGCTCGTCGATGCTGTCGTCGCGGAGCGGTGTGAGGGGGAAGGCGCTGAGTCCGGTGAGCACGTCGGTCCGTTCGCTGAGGGCGGGAGGGGCCCGGACAGTCTCCCCGGCGGCAGGGGCCCGGTCGAGGCCAGAACCGCCGGGGGCCGGGGGACCAGCCGTCACTCCGCGTCGAGCACCACTCGGGAGTGGAGTCCGAGCCGGTCGAGGAACGCCTCGTCGTGGCTGACGACGACCAGGCCGCCCCGCCAGGCGGCGAGAACGTCGACGAGGTGGTCGGTCGTGGCGAGATCGAGGTCGTTCGTCGGCTCGTCGAGCACGAGCAGCTGCGGAGCCGGCTGCGCCAGCACGAGCCCGGCGAGCGCGACGCGGAACCGCTCGCCGCCCGAGAGCGACGCGATCCTCCGATCGACCACGTCGCCGCGCACCAGGAGCCGCGCGAGGGCGTTCCGCAGCTCGACCGCAGGACGATCCGGCGCGGCCCGGGAGACGTGCTCCCGCACGGTGGCCTCCTCGTCGAGGAGTCCCTCGCGGCGCTGGGGGAGCCAGCCGACCCGCTCCGTCAGCGCTCGGGCCGTGGTGCCGGCGAGCGGATGCTCCCGCGCACCCGGCGCCCCGACGAGGTGCTCGAGCAGGGTCGTCTTCCCCGTCCCGTTCGCGCCGACCACGGCGATCCGCTCCGGCCCCTGGAGCACCGTCGTCCGGCCGCGCACCGTCACCTCCGCCAGCCGGCGCCCGGCCGCGACCCCGGGGTCCGGCAGGTCGAGGCGGACCCGGTCGTCGTCCCGGACTGCTCGCGACGCTGCGTCGACCTGCTCGCGCGCCCGCGCCTCCGCGGCCCCGTGCCCGGAGCGCAGCCGTCCCGCGGTCGCCTCGGCTCGTCCTCTCCGCGCGTTCGCGAGGATCGCGGGCATCGACTCCGCCGATCGCGCCCCCGCCCGCGCGCGGCGGGCGATGGTCGTCTCGGCCTCGATGCGCTGCCGCCGCTCGGCGCGGAGAAGCCGGTCGGCGTCGCGCAGATCGCGCTCCGCGGCCGCCTGCTCGAGGGCGAGCCGCTCCTCGAACGCCGAGAACGTCCCGCCGGAGGTGCGGACCGCCCCGTCGCGCAGCTCCGCGATCTCGTCGACGTGCTCGAGCAGCTCCCGGTCGTGGCTGACGAGCACGAGCGTCCCGCGCCACCGGTCGACCAGGTCGAGCAGAAGCCCTCGGGAGCGCCGGTCGAGGTCGTTCGTCGGCTCGTCGAGCACGGCGATCGGCCGACCGCGCAGCCGGACGCCGGTCACGGCCGTGAGGACGGCCTGCCCTCCGGAGAGGGTCGCGACCGGCCGCAGCAGGTCCGCCTCCTCCAGGTCGAGACCGGCGTCGCCGAGTGCGGCGAGCGCTCGGGCCTCGAGGTCCCAGTCGTCCGCGAGCACCTCGAAGTGCCGCGGATCCGCGTCGCCGCGGAGGATCGCGTGCAGAGCGTCCAGGCGATGCCGGATCCCGAGGAGATCGGCGACGGTGTCGTCGGGCCCTCGCCGGAGGCGCTGGGGCAGCAGGTCGACGGGTCCCGTCGTCGAGACGCTCCCGGCGGTGGGGGAGAGGCCGCCGGTGACGAGGCGGACGAGGGTCGACTTGCCGGCGCCGTTCGCGCCGACGAGACCGGTGCGCCCGCGTCCGAACGCAGCGGTGACGCGGTCGAGGACGACGGAGCCGTCGGGCCAGGCGAACGTGCAGTCGTGGAGGACGACGGCGGGCGGGGTGGTGCGGGACGAGGAGGGCACGGTGCTCCAGTGGTCGGTGTCGGCGCACGACGACCACCGGGCTCCGAGGGAGCAGGGGCTCGCCCCTGAGGGGCGGGCACGGGGGACGTCAGTGCGAGAGCAGCTGCTGCGTCGTGGACGCAGTACCGGTGCTGGAGCGCAAGAGTCCGTCTTCCGTGCGGGGGGCCCCCGTGACCGCGAGCCGCTGGATCGGCCGGTGTGGCGGCCGCACCGACGTCGCGGCTCGCGACGAGGTACCCGACGACCGTACGTGCCCGTCGATACACGCGCAACCGTGACCGACTGCTCGTCCGCGGCCTGCGTCCGTCGGCGCCGTCGCGCGGCTCGCGGCGGACGGCTCTCCACCCACGGCGGGACGGCCGGACCGCCCTGGTATGCACGCTGCTGCCCACCGGTCGAGGGGGTCGCCGGCGGGCCCTCCCGTCGCCGGGCCCTCACTACGCTGAGCCCATGGTGACCATTCGCGACGTCGCGGCCGATGCGGGGGTGGCCCGCAGCACGGTGTCCTACGTGCTCTCCGGCAACAAGAAGCTCCCGGAGGCGACCCGCCTGCGCGTGCTCGCGAGCGTGGAGCGGCTCGGCTACCGGCCCGACCCGATGGCGCGGGCCCTGGCGCTGCGGCGCACGAACATCCTCGGCTTCTTCGCCTCCGTCGATCCGGAATCGCGGCAGACCGATGTCGACGTCTTCATGCGCTTCGTGCGGGCGGCGATGTACGCGGCCCGCGCCCGCGGCTTCGACCTGCTGATGATGGGCACGGGCGAGGGGGAGCTCGCGCGCGACGTCCTCGCCGATGCGCTCGTCGTGATGGACATCCGCCGGGACGACCCCCGGCTGCCGGTCCTCGCGAGCATCGGCCTGCCGACCGCGCTGGTCGGCTACCCGGGCGAGGGCAGCCCGTTCAGCGCGATCGACCTCGACTTCGACGGCGCGGCGCGGGTCGCCGTCGACCACCTCGCCGACCTCGGGCACGTCGAGATCGCGGTCCTCGGGATGGGCCCCGACGCCTACGAGAGCGGCTACGCCTTCGCCCTGCGGTTCCGCGAGGGCTTCCTCGACCAGTGCCGCCTGCGCGGCGTGCGGGGCGCCGTCATCCCCAGCACCGACGACGTCGACGACTGGTTCGAGCAGGCGCAGGAGCAGCTCCCCGGCCTGAGCGCCGTGGTCACGCACGGGCCGGGCGTGCTCGAGCCGTTCCTGCAGCGCCTCAGCGGCCTGGGCCTGCGCGTCCCGGAGGACTGCTCGATCATGACCATCGCCCCGGAGGCGGTGATGCGGCACGCCGACCAGCCGGTCACCGTGGTGGATCTGCCCGGCGACGAGATGGTCTCGCGGGCGGTCGACCTGGTGCTCGACGAGCTCGCCGGCACCGCGACTCCGGGAGTGACGGAGCTGCTGCCCGCGGTGGTCGTGGACCTCGGCACCACCGCGCCCTTCTCGCCGGGCACCAGCCGGGGCGTCGTCCCCTCGTGGCGGCGGGCGCGCGGCTGACGTCGACCGGGTCGCCCGGGGCGTTCCCCGGGCGATCGGTGAACCGGTTCTCCGAAATCTATTGAACCGGTTCTCCGACTCGGTTAGGCTCGCCACGACTTCCGGACGGACCGCCCCAGCGGGCGCCCCGGAGGGTCTTCCCGGCGCGAGCGCTCCGCTCGTTCCGACCGTATTCAGAGAGGAATACCGTGAAGAACAGCATCCGACGGGCCGCAGGCGCCGCCTCCCTCGTCCTCATCGCCGGAGTCGCCCTCAGCGCGTGCAGCGCACAGGGAGCGGGCGACGACTCGTCGAAGTCGCTCACCCTCTGGGACAGCTTCACCCAGTACGACGCGTCCTCCCCCTACGGCCAGCTCCTGGCCGGCTGCGAGGCCTCGACCGGGATCACCCTCGAGCGCACCTCCGACCCCGACCTCACCACCAAGCTCCTGCAGTCGGCCGCGTCGAAGACGACGCCGAACCTGGTCGTCCTCGACAACCCCAACGTCGCGAAGTTCGCCGACACCGGCCTGCTCGTCGACAACGCCGCCTCCGGGCTCGACACCAGCGACGTCCTCCCGAACGTGCTCGCCGCCGGCCAGCTGGACGGGAAGACCTACGGCTCGTCGATCGGCTCGAACACCCTCGCGCTCTTCTACAACAAGGCGCTCTTCGAGGCCGCCGGCGTCACTCCGCCGACGACCTGGGACGAGCTGACCACCGCCGCGAAGGCCCTCACCGCGGGCGACGTCACCGGGCTCGGCTTCTCCGCTATCGGCACCGAGGAGGGCACCTTCCAGTTCCTGCCCTTCTTCTGGGGCTCCGGTGCGACCCTCGAGGACATCTCCTCCGACGACGCCGTCTCGGCGCTCGCGCTCTGGACCGACCTGGTGAAGAGCGGCTCGGCCTCGCAGGCGAACGTCAACGCCAACCAGCAGGACGTCCGCGACCAGTTCCTCGCGGGCAAGCTCGGAATGATGGTCAACGGCACCTGGCAGCTCTCCGCCCTCGACGAGGCGGGCATCGACTACGGCGTCGTGCCGATCCCGGCGAAGGACGGGGGAGCGGCACCGAGCCCGCTCGGCGGCGAGTTCGTCGAGGTGGTCGCCTCCGACGCCGCGAAGCAGACCCTCGCCACGGAGTTCGCGCAGTGCGTCATCCAGCCCGACAGCCTGAAGGCCTGGGCGGCCGGCCAGTCGTACATCATGCCGTACGCCGACGCGGCCGCCGAGCAGGCGACCGAGGAACCCGCGCTCCAGCCGTGGGTCGAGGCCATCTCGGTCGCGCAGGGACGCACCAGCGACCTCGGCGTCGCCTACCCGGACACCTCGAAGGCGCTCTGGACCGCGATCCAGGAGTCGCTGACCGGCTCGAAGACGCCGCAGGCGGCCCTCGACGACGCCGCGGCGAGCCTGAAGTAGCGGCCGCATGACCGACCCCGCCGTGCTCACGGCGCCGGTCGCGGGCGGGGCGGCCACCAGGCCGCCCGCCCGCCGCCGACCCCGCTCTCACCTCCGCCTCGCCGCCGCCGCGTTCATGGCGCCCGTGGTGATCTTCCTCGCCGTCTTCTTCGTCTACCCGATCATCCGCGGCGTCGTCCTCAGCCTCCAGGACTTCGGACCGTCGTCCTTCGTGACCGGGATCGCCCCCTTCGTCGGCTTCGACAACTACGTCACGGTCGTCACCGATCCGATCTTCGCGAGCATCGCCTGGCACACCGTGGTCTTCACCGTGGTCTCGCTGGTGGGCCAGTTCACGATCGGCATGGCCCTGGCGCTGTTCTTCAGCCGCCGGTTCCCGCTCTCGGCGACGTTCCGCTCCCTCATCCTGCTGCCGTGGCTCCTGCCGCTGATCGTCTCGGCGACGGCCTGGCGCTGGATCTTCGACCAGCAGTTCGGCATCCTGAACGCCGCGATCGGCACGCCGGTCGGCTGGCTGACCGATCCGTCCGTCTCGCTGTGGGCGGTCATCATCGCCAACATCTGGCTGGGCATCCCGTTCAACATGGTGCTGCTGCACGGAGGCCTGCAGGGCATCCCCGAGAGCCTCTACGAGGCCGCGGCACTGGACGGCGCCTCGCGCTGGCGGTCCTTCTGGAGCATCACCTGGCCGCTGCTGCGACCGGTGACCTCCGTCACGCTCCTCCTCGGCCTCGTCTACACGATCAAGGTGTTCGACGTCATCTGGATCCTCACCAAGGGAGGCCCGGCCAACAGCTCGCACACCCTCGCGACCTGGGCCTACGAGCAGTCCTTCACCGACCTGCAGTTCGGAGTCGGTGCGGCGGCCGGCCAGATCCTCGTGATCGTCGCCCTCGTCTTCGGCGTGATCTACATCCGCGCCCAGCGCAAGGAGGACCTCGGATGAACCGGCACACCACAGGGCTGCGCCGCGGGATCGACGTGGTCATCGCGATCGTGCTCTGCGGCTTCCTCCTCTTCCCGCTCTACTGGATGGTCAACGTCTCGCTGACCAAGCCGCAGAACCTGATCCAGACCCCGCCGAGCCTGTTCCCCGGCGACCCGACCCTCGACGGGTACGTGCAGGCGTTCTCGACGCAGCTGCCGAACCTCATCACGAGCCTCGTGATCTCGATCGGCTGCGTGATCCTGACGCTGGCGATCGCCCTGCCCGCCGCTTTCGCGATGGCGAAGTTCCGGGTGCGGGGGACCGGCGTCGTGATGTTCGTGTTCCTCCTCGCCCAGATGATCCCCGGGATCGTCCTGGTCACCGCGCTGTTCGCGATCTACAACGCGCTGGGGCTGCTCAACACCTATCCGGGCCTGATCCTCGCCGACGCGACCGCCTCCGTGCCGTTCGCGGTGATCATCCTCCGGGCCTTCATGCTCGGCATCCCAGACGAGCTGATCGAGGCCGCGCGGATCGACGGTGCGAGCAACTGGCGCTCCTTCGTCTCGATCGTCATCCCGCTGAGCCGGAACTCGATCGTGACCGCGGGCCTGTTCTCGTTCCTGTTCGCCTGGGCCGACTTCCTCAACGCGAACTCGCTCACCTCGGGCAACAGCATCGTGCCGTTCACCCTCGGCCTCTACCGCTACATCGGATCGACCACCACCAACTGGAACGGGATCATGGCGACCGCCGTGATCGCCTCCATCCCGGCCGCCGTGCTGCTGATCGTGGCCCAGCGCTACGTCGCCGCCGGGGTCACCGCCGGCGCGGTCAAGGACTGAGCGCCGTGCCCGACTCGAGGAAGCAGGAGCACATGGACACCGACGCGTTCGCGCTCGAGGGGGACCGCCTCGTCTGGCGCGGCGACGGCGAGACCGTCGTCGTCGAGCCGTGGGGGAGGGACAGCGTCCGGGTCCGCGCCCGCCGGTCCGGGGAGGTCCTCGACACCGACTGGGCGCTGATCGCCCCCGAGCGCCACGCGCCGGAGGTCTCGATCGAGGGACCGCGGGCGACGCTGCGCGCCGGCGGCATCACCGTCGTCCTCGAGCAGCAGGAGGGCTACGGGTACCAGACCGGCTACCACGAGCTCTCCTGCTCCCTCTCCTTCTACGACCGTCGGGGGGAGCTGCTCTTCCGAGAGCTCGGGAGCGGGGGAGCGCTCAAGCTGCGCGCCCGCGAGCAGCGTCCGCACCTGGGCGGCGACTTCCGGCTGACCGCGCTGTTCGAGACGTCCCCCGACGAGAAGCTGTACGGGATGGGGCAGTACCAGCAGGACATCCTCGATCTGAAGGGCTGCACGCTCGAGCTCGCGCACCGCAACTCCCAGTCGAGCGTCCCGTTCGTGCTGTCGAGCCGCGGCTACGGGTTCCTCTGGCACAACCCCGCGATCGGCCGCGCGACTTTCGCAGCCAACCGCACGGAGTGGTCCGCCGAGTCCTCCCAGCAGCTCGACTACTGGGTGACCGCGGGGGAGACCCCGGCCGACATCACCCGGGCCTACGCCGACGCGACCGGGCACGTCCCGATGATGCCCGAGCACGGCCTCGGCTTCTGGCAGTGCAAGCTGCGCTACTGGAACCAGGAGCAGCTGCTCGAGGTCGCCCGCGAGCACCGGCGCCGCGGCCTGCCGATGGACGTGATCGTGGCCGACTTCTTCCACTGGCCGCACATGGGCGACTTCCGCTTCGAGGAGGAGTTCTGGCCGGATCCGTCCGCCATGGTCGCCGAGCTGCGCGAGCTCGGGATCGAGCTGATGGTCTCGGTCTGGCCGCAGGTGTCGGTCGAGTCCGAGAACTACATCGCGATGAAGAAGGGGAACCTCCTCGTCAAGGCCGAGCGGGGCCTGGACCTGCACATGCAGTTCGAGGGTCCGAGCGCGTTCTACGACGCGACGAGCCCCGCCGCCCGGAGGTTCGTCTGGGAGGCGTGCCGGCGCAACTACGGCGAGCACGGGATCCGGCTCTTCTGGCTCGACGAGGCCGAGCCCGAGTACGGCGTCTACGACTTCGACAACTACCGCTACGCCGCCGGCCCCGCCGTCCAGGTCGGCAACCTCTACCCGCAGGCGTTCTCCCGCGGCTTCTTCGAGGGGCAGAGCGAGGGCGGGGAGACCGCGATCGTCAACCTCGTCCGCACCGCGTGGGCGGGCAGCCAGCGCTACGGTGCGCTCGTGTGGTCGGGCGACATCCACTCGACCTTCGCAGACCTGCGCCACCAGATCACGGCCGGCATCCACATGGGCGTCGCGGGGATCCCGTGGTTCACGACCGACATCGGAGGATTCGCCGGGGGAGACCCGTCGGATCCGGAGTTCCGTGAGCTCCTCGTGCGCTGGTTCCAGTTCGGCGCGTTCAGCCCGGTGATGCGCCTCCACGGCGACCGCGCGCCGTCGGCCCCGGTCACGGCCGCCGACGGGACCCGCCGCGCCGCGACCGGAGCCGCGAACGAGGTGTGGAGCTTCGGCGAGGAGGCCACGCCGATCCTCACCCGCCTGCTGCATCTGCGCGAGACCCTGCGCCCCTACACGCGCGAGGCGATGCGGGAGGCGCACGAGCTGGGCCAGCCCGTGCTGCGCGCGGTGTTCCACGAGTTCCCGGGGGACCCGGAGGCCTGGGATCTGGCCGACCAGTACCTCTTCGGCTCGGACCTGCTGGTGGCTCCGGTCACGCACGCCGGAGCCGTCTCCCGACGGGTCTACCTTCCCGCCGGGGCGCGCTGGACGGAGCTCTCGACGGGCGCCGAGCACGAGGGCGGGCAGTGGATCGTCGCCGACGCGCCGCTGGCCGTCATCCCGGTCTTCGCGCGCGACGGCCGGCAGGCGCACCTCGTCGGGCAGCTCTGAGCGGAGGCTCCCCGCTGACCGGAGGGTTCCGCCGCGAGGAGCGCCCCCGCGTCAGCCCGTCCCCGCGAGCCAGAAGTCGACCGCGTCGGGGGACGGGCGCCCGGCGACCCGGACGACGTCGCCGAACTCGAGCACGCTGTCCGGATCCTCCTGGACGGCCGGCCACCGCTCGCGGCCGGCGGCGACCGGATCGCCGTGGGAGACGAACGCGAGCCAGCGCGCGGTCATCTCCTGCTCGAGCCGGCGGTCGACGTCCGTGTAGTCGGCGTCGCCGTCCGCCCCGAGGTTCCCGTACGCGTACATCACCTCGGCGCCGTGGTACGCGCCGAACCGCTCGAGTCCGCTCTCCGGGGGAGTGCGCGTGAAGATGTAGGCGTGGACGCCCGCCCGCCCGGTCCGGGCGGCCGTCAGCGCCCAGAGCCGCATCGGGGCGGTCATCGTCCGGTCGCTGTCGGCGCGCAGCCGGGAGTCGACGACCTGGTCCTCGACGGCACCCGGGTACAGCGCGAGGAATCGGTCCGCGTCGTCTCCGTGCTCCCGGCGCACCTCCTGCTCGTAGGCGTCCGGATCCGGGTCGACGCCTCCCAGCAGATCGAGCGAGGTCTCGTCGGAGTTGCTGCCGAGCAGGAGGGGGACGTCGTTCTGCCGACCGGCCTCGTAGACGGCGAGCGGCGTGTCGGGGAGGACGACGCCGTCGATCGAGGGCCACCAGTGCTGCGAGAGGCCCGCGGCGGCCGCGACGATGCGCTCGGCCGGCAGGGCTCTCATCTCGGCGAGGCTCGCCCCGCCGAGGGCCTCGCTCAGGCGCGCAGCCGCCTCCCGTGCGGTGGCGGCGTCGTCGTAGAGGTCGCCGGCCTCGCGATCTCCCGCCGACCCCAGGCATCCTCCGCTCTCCCCGATGATCCCGTGGAGGAGGCCGGCCGCGAGGGGCGAGGCCCCGAGGATGCAGGCGCTGCCGGAGCCGGCGGACTGGCCGGCGACCGTCACCCGCCCCGGGTCCCCGCCGAAAGCGGCGATGTTGTCCTGCACCCACTGCAGAGCGGCGACCTGGTCGAGCAGTCCCTGATTCCCCGGGGTGCCGCCGCCGAGCACATCACCGGCGAGGAAACCGAGGACGCCCAGACGGTAGGCGACGGTGACGACCACCGCGCCCCGGGAGGCGAGCGCCGCGCCGTCGTAGGCGGGGAGGGCGCCGGACCCCGAGACGAACGCGCCGCCGTGGAGGTAGACGAGGACCGGGCTGGAGTCGCCCGCCCCGCCGGCCGGCGTCCAGATGTTCAGGCGGAGGCTGTCCTCGTCCGTCGCGTACCCGCCGAGGAGCGTCTCCTCCAGCGGCAGGTCGAGCACGCGGGTCGCCGCTCGGGAGAGGAACGTCGGCTCCGGCTGAACGGCGGAGGGGCCGAAGTCGTCGGCCACGAGGGTCGCCGACCGCTGCGGGGCCGGCCGGGGCGCCTCCCAACGCAGCGGGCCGACCGGGGGAGCGGCGTAGGGGATCCCCGCGAAGGCGTCGACCCCGGCCGCGGCGTCATGCACACCGACGACGTCGCCCTGCCGGGTCGTGACCGGGGCGGTGTGCGGACCGGCGAGCGTCCGCGTCGCCGGGAGAGGACCCGCGGCGAGCGCGACGGCTCCGACGAGCCCTGCGGACGCGACCCAGGCCGCCGTACGCAGCATCCAGTGCCGGTGCCGCCAGCTCCTCGAGACGGCCGCGATTAGGACCGCGGCCGCCGCGACGACGAGCCACCCCCACCACTCCACCCGGTTCAGCCAGGCGAGGACCGCCCCGATGAGCACGACGGTCGCGGTCGGCAGCCACGGGGACCGTCGCCGTCGAGGTTCGGGCGTTTCAGTTTTCGATACGGTATGCATTGAAAACGAAACGTACTGAAAAGGCCCATTCAGCGCAAGGATCCGAATAGGCTGGGGGCGTGGTCACAGGCGAGCAGGCTCCGGTCCGGCGGAGGAGCGAGACGCGACGACGTCTCCTCGCCGCGGCCGCCGAGCTCTTCGAGAGCACGGGCACCATCGGCCAGCGCGTCGAGGACATCTGCGCGCAGGCGGGCTTCACCCGCGGCGCGTTCTACTCGAACTTCGCCGGTGTCGACCAGCTCTTCCTCGCACTCCACGAGGAGCAGGCCGCGAGAGTGTGGGGGAGCCTGCAGGAGGCCCTCGACGTCCAGCTGCAGGAGGAGCACCGCGCGGCGACCCTCGACGGCGCCGTCCGCTCCCTCCTCGACGCGCTCCCGTCCAGCCGCGAGTGGTTCTCCCTGCGGTCGGTGCTCCTGGCACGCGCTGCCGCGGACCCGGAGTTCGCCGAGCGGATGATGATCGACGACGACCGCGTCTCGCGCGAGCTGGGCGAGCGCTTCGCCACCCTCGCGGCCGTGCACGGCCGCGTCCCCGCCGTCGAGTCCGCCGTCCTGGCGAAGGCGGTCGTCGCGGCGCACGTCGGGTCGGTGAGCCAGTGGCCCGTGGACACCAGCGCCGAACTCACGCAGCGCATGGTCGTCGCCGCGGTGATCCGAGGCCTCACCGTCGAAGCGCCCGGTCTGCCATCGGAGCGCGGCGGCGATCGATGACGTCCTGTCGCAGGAGCGTTGAGGGGAGCCGATCGCCATCCCTGCAGAACGGGACTTCGGTCGAACTGACATAATGTGCATTATCGGATAACGGCGGAAGGGCCGGACGGACCGGGACTGAGGCCGCCCGACGGTCCGGAACGTCATCAGCGGATCGGCGAATGCTCCACCCACGCCTCGACGTCCTCGTACCAGCACGTCTCGGTCGAAGTGTCGAATCGCGTGACCAGCCGCAGCCGCGGATCGACGGTCATCGTGCCGCGGACGCCGTCGTCGGCCTGGTGTCGAAGACGGATCACGGTGAGCGCGCCGTCGATCGACGCGCCGGTCATCCGGTACCCGTCGCTCGGCCGTCCCCAGACCGGCAGGTTCAGCGGGAAGGCCAGGCGGGCCGCCAGCGGCTCCGGCAGCAGCTGCCATCGGTCCAGCGGACGCTCCTCGCCCCCGGAGACGTACCGGCCGGTCGGGGCGTCGTACGCGTCGACCGTCCCGGTGCGCTCGTCGACGCAGGAGAACGACGCCTCGACGGGCCGCACCTCCAGTCGGTAGGTCTCGGTCCTCTCGGGCGTGCGCCGGAAGGCGCGGCACCGGAAGGGCGAGCGCCTCCTCCAGTTCGCCATCACCGCGACGGCGTCGAGGAGGATGCTCGTCTCGCCGTCCCTGTCGAGATCGCCGCTCCGCCCGGCGGCCGCCGCTGCCGATGTGCGGAACCCGTCGGCGCGGACGGACTCCCCCGATGCCGGTCCGCTGCCGTCCATTGGAGTCATCCGTCGAGGATCGCAGACCCGCGCGCCGGGGTCATTCCGCGAAGGCGATCAGGCGAAGTCGGAGATGTCGCCGACGAGGCGGGTGTTGTCCGCGGGGATCGGCTCGACGGCCGCCAGAGCGACCTCGGCCGCGAACTCCTGCACGTTGTACAGCTTGCCGGCCGACTCGCGACGCGAGCTGATCGCGCCCGGGTTCGCGCGCTCCAGCAGGGTCGCGGTGATGGTGCCCTCGATCATGTCGCCCGAGACGACGACGAACTCGATCCCGCGCTCGGCGAGCTCACCGATCCGCTCGCGCAGGGCGTCCTCGCCGGCGCGCTTGGAGAGCGCGACGGGCTCGTACTCGGGCATCGTGGGCGTGGTCCGGATGAAGTGCGCCTGGTGGCTCGTGACGAACACGACACGGGATCCCTCGGAGAGCAGCGGCAGCGCCGCCTCGAGCACGGCGACCTGCGAGTCGCGGTTGAGGACCATCGCGTAATCCTCCCCCATGTTGCTCTCCATGCCGCCGGAGGCGTTCAGGACGAGCACGTCCAGACCTCCGTACTCCTTCTCGATGCGCGAGAAGAGCTCGGCGCGCGACTCGGCGTCGGTGAGATCGGCGCCGACGGCGATGGCGGTGCCGCCGGCTTCGACGATCTGCGCGACGAGCTTGTCGGCGCGCGGCGCCTTCGAGCGGTAGTTGACGACGACGCGGGCTCCGGCCTCGGCCAGGTAGCGGACCGTGTCGGCGCCGATGCCGCGGGACGACCCGGTGACGAGAGCGCGCTTGCCGTCGAAGGAGCCGGGGGCGAGGGGATTGGACACGGGTATTCCTCCAGAACGCCGGCTCGGAGACCGGATCGGGCACGATGACGGGCCACGGCCCGACGGAGGAGTCTACCAAGGGCCTCGAGACCGTCGGCGCACCCCCTCTCCCAGCCCTCGTCCGGGGGGCGTTGATAGCCTGGGAATGCTCGTCGAGGGGAAGGAGCACACAGCATGGACGCTGTCACCCAGTACGCGTGGATCCTCTGGCTCGCGCTGATCCTCATCTTCGTGATCGTCGAGATGATCACTCTCGAGTTCACGTTCCTGATGCTCGCCGTCGGCAGCATCGGCGGACTGCTGACCGGGCTGGTCGGGGCTCCCTTCTGGGTCCAGGTCCCCGTCGCGGCCGTCCTCGCCGCCCTCCTGCTGTTCACCGTCCGGCCGCCGCTGCTGCGGCTGCTGAAACGGGGCGGCGATCCCACCCCCAGCGGAGCGGACGCCCTCCTCGGGCTCTCCGGCAGCGTCGTCCTCGCCGGCCCCGGAGCCGGCCAGGTCAAGCTCGCCAACGGCGAGACCTGGACCGTCCGCCTGTCCCCGCTCGTCGAGGACCGCACACTCGGAGTCGGCGAGAGAGTCGTCGTCACCGCCATCGAGGGCGCGACCGCGATCGTCGTCCCCGCCGAAAGGAGCACACCGTGACACCGTCCTCCGTCGTGACCATCGTCGTCGTCGCCGCCGTCGTCCTCTTCGCCCTGGTCGTCCTCTTCCGAGCGGTCCGCATCATCCCCCAGGCCACCGCCGGGGTCGTGGAGCGCCTCGGCAAGTACCACAAGACCCTGCTGCCGGGCCTCAATCTCGTCGTGCCGTTCATCGACCGGGTCCGCCCGCTGATCGATCTGCGCGAGCAGGTCGTCTCGTTCCCGCCCCAGCCCGTGATCACGGAGGACAACCTCGTCGTCTCGATCGACACGGTCGTCTACTTCCAGGTGACGGACGCCCGCGCGGCGACCTACGAGATCGCCAACTACCTCGGCGCGGTCGAGCAGCTGACCACCACCACGCTCCGCAACGTCGTCGGCGGCCTGAACCTCGAGGAGGCGCTGACCTCCCGCGACAACATCAACGGGCAGCTGCGCATCGTCCTCGACGAGGCCACCGGCAAGTGGGGCATCCGCGTCGGACGCGTGGAGCTCAAGGCCATCGACCCGCCCCTCTCCATCCAGGACTCGATGGAGAAGCAGATGCGCGCCGAGCGCGACCGTCGAGCCGTGATCCTCACCGCCGAGGGCACCAAGCAGTCCCAGATCCTGAACGCCGAGGGTCAGCGCCAGGCCGCGATCCTCGCTGCGGAGGGCCAGGCGAAGGCGGCGGTCCTGCGGGCCGAGGGTGAGGCCAAGGCGATCACCACCGTCTTCCACGCCATCCACGAGGGCCGCCCCGACAGCGAGCTCCTCGCCTACCAGTACCTCCAGACACTCCCCAAGATCGCCGAGGGCAGCGCGAACAAGCTCTGGGTCATCCCGAGCGAGCTCACCGAGGCGCTGAAGGGCATCGGAGGAGCGCTCGGCCAGCGCGGCCAGTCCGCCCCGGCGGTCCGCCCACAGGACGCGGCACCCACGTCGGCGCCTGCGGCTTCCGCGCCTGCCGCATCCGGGTCCGTCGGCTCCACGCCTGTCGTGCCCGGATCCGACACGTCCGCCCCCTTGGCGGCCGCGACGACCGACGGAACCCCGGACTCCGCGCCCACTCCCCCGCCGCCGGCCGTCTGAGCCGCGGACCCGGTCCGCGATGCGCGCCTCCGAGCCACCCCTCGTCCTGAGCGGGCCGATGCCCCGGGTGATCGCGCATCGTGGATTCGGCCCGCCGGCCGAGGGCAACACGCTCGCCGCCTTCGAGCGCGCCCTCGCCGCGGGTGCGGACCTCCTCGAGACGGACGCGCGCGCGTCCCTCGACGGGGTCGCCGTGCTCGTCCACGACGCCGAGGTGATCGACCGCTCCGGCCGCCGCCACGTCGTCGCCGCCACCCGGTGGGAGGAGCTCGCCGACCTCCGACTGGCGGGCGGCGCCCGGCTCGCCTCTCTCGAGCAGGCCCTCGCCGCACTCCCCCGCGCGCGCTTCAACATCGACGTGAAGTCGCGGGACGCGATCGACCCGGTCGTCGCGGCGGTGTCCGGCGCCGCCGCCGCGGAGCGCGTCCTGATCACCTCGTTCTCCGAGATCCGTCGAGCAGCGGCCCTCCGCCGTCTTCCCGGCGCCGCGACCTCGGCGTCGGCGGTCCGCTTCGTCGTCGCCCTGGTCGCCGCCCACCTCGGCGCCGCCCTCCCCGTGCGTCTCGCTCTCCGCGGCATCGACGCGCTCCAGGTGCCCGAGCGCGCGCTCGGCCTCCGCGTCGCCGAGCCGCGGATCCTCGCCCGGCTGCGGGTGACCGGCTGCGAGATCCACCTCTGGACCATCGACGATCCGGAGCGGATGGAGCAGCTCCTCGCGCTCGGGATCGACGGGCTCGTGACCGACCGCACCGACCTCGCCCGAGCGGCCGTCGACGCCTTCCTCAGCGCCCGTCAGCCACGCCCTCAGGAACCGCGGAATACGCCTCCGACCTGAGGATTCTCTGGCAATGGCAGGGACGGGAAGACCACCTCCAGGTACGACGTTGACACTGGGGAAGCACAGCGAGAGGAGACCACACAATGGCAGATCGAAGCTTGCGAGGAATGCGGCTCGGATCCCAGAGCCTGCAGAGCGAAGAAGGCGTCGTCTTCTCCCCGCGATCGACGTACGAGTACCACTGCGCGAACTGCGGCCACGACACCGACATGGTGTTCTCGGCCGATGCGGAAGCACCGGAGACCTGGGAGTGCCGCTCCTGCGGTCACGAGGCCACTCTGATGGTGGACTCGAAGCCGGTCGTCGTGGACAAGGGCGAGCAGAAGGCTCCGCGCACCCACTGGGACATGCTGCTCGAGCGCCGGACCCGCGCGGAGCTGGAGGAGCTGCTCGAGGAGCGGCTCGCCTATCTGCGCGCCAGGCGTGGCGAGCACAAGATCGGCGCGTAGCGCCGGTCAGCGGGAACGGCGTCGCGGCTCGCGCGTCCTGAGGACGAACGAGACCATGCCGATGAGACCGGCGGCCAGGAAGTACCAGCCGAGGTCTCGCGCCCACACCAGAGCCGGGGTCGTGGTGGAGCTGAGGGGGACCTCGTCCACCATGGCACCCGGCTCGAACCATGTCAGGGAGTCGATCGTCGCGCCGTCCGGCCCGATGATCGCACTCGTCCCGACGGTCGAGATGTTGACCACGCTGCGCCCGGTCTCGATGGCCCGCAGGCGAGCGATCGCGAGCTGCTGGACGCTCTCGTCGGTCCGGCCGAAGTCGGCGTTGTTGGTCTGCCCGAGGATGACCTGGGCTCCCCCGTCGACCATCGCGTTCGTCAGCGCGTCGTCCGAGATGTCGAAGCAGATCGCGATGCCTGCGAGGACGCCGTTCACGTCGAAGACGTTGGGACGGGTGCCGATCGAGTAGTCGCGGCTCACCAGGTCGACCAGGTCCGGAGCGAACATCCGCCAGAACGCCCGGTCCGGCATGTACTCGGCGAACGGGACGGGATGCACCTTGTCGTAGACCTGCGTCGCCCCCTCCCCCGCCTTCCAGAGCAGCGAGCTGTTGTAGAAGACGTCGTCCGAGGGGTTCGTGATCGTGCCCACGACGAACGGCGCGTCCATCGTCCGGCTGAGGTAGTCGAGGACGGCGGCCGACTGGGCGTTCCGGGTCGGATCGATGTCGACGCCGTTCTCGGGCCACACCACCATGTCGACGTCCTGATCGAGGATCGGCAGCGTCGCCGAGGTGTGGTCCTCGAGGATCTGCCCGCGGTAGCTCTGCGAGAACAGGCCCGCATCGGAGTCGCCCTGGACGGCGGCGATCCGGGTCGTGCCCTCCGTCGGTGCCGGCCAGGCGGGGAACACCAGCGCCACGATCGCGAAGCCCGCGAGAGCGCTGACGCGAGCGGAGGCCGGGACGGACATCTCGCGGACGGCCTGCGCGAGCACGGCGGCGAGGAACGCGACCACGAAGCCGAGGCCGGCGAAGCCGATCCACGCCGCGAGACCGGCGAGCGGGCCGAGGGACTGCGAGATCGCGAGGCGGCCCCAGGCGAAGCCGCCGTAGGGCCAGACGCTGGTGATCGACTCGCGCCCGATCCAGAGCGCCGCCAGGAGGGCGGGGAGGCCGACCATCCGGCCGAGCGGTCCCGTCCAGACGCGGTGGCCGCGCGTGGAGACGACCGCCATCAGCCCCGCGGAGAGCGCGAAGAAGATCGCCTGCAGGCCGGCGAGGGCCGCCCACGGGACCGGGCCGAGGTAGAGGGTCAGCCACTCGATGTGGACGCCCCAGAAGACCGCTCCGCCGACGAGGCCGACGAGGCTCCCGCTCCAGAAGCCGCGCCCCCCCAGCGCGAACAGGATCGCCGCGGCGCCCACGATCGCCAGCGGCCAGACGTCGGAGTCGGGGAAGCCGCGGTCGAGCACGGCGCCGCCGAGGGCGGCGAGGGGCAGCGCCACCCACAGCGGAACGGTCCGCCCGTCGGGCGGAGGAGCGATCGGCGTCATGCGACCGTCGAGTACGCGACGATGCCGCGGCGGACCAGGTCGAGGGCGGTCCGGGCCGCGCGGCCGACCTTGCCCTCGGCGACGACGGAGAGCTGGTCGAGGAGGTCGATGGTCTGCTTCGCCCAGCGCACGAAGTCGCCGGCGGCCATGTCGGACTCGCGGAGCACCATGTCGAGCGGCATGCCCTTGGCCCACATGTTCATCGACAGCGCCAGGCTCGTCGAGATCGGGTTGCTGCCCGGCAGGCGGTGCTCCCGCTCGACGTCGTCGAGCCGGGCCCACAGAAGCTGGGTCCTCTCCAGCGCCTCGGGGAACGCGCCGCGGGGCAGGAACTGCTCGCCGAGCGTCCCCTCCTCGCGTCGCGGCTCGAAGACCAGGCAGCACGCCATCGCCGCGAGGCCGGCCGGATCGAGCTCCGTCCACGCCTGCTTCCGGAGGCACTCGGCGACGAGCAGGTCCCGCTCCCCGTAGATCCGGCGGAGCGTGCGACCGTTGGGCGTCAGCGAGAGCTCGCCGACCTCGTCCCGGCGGAAGTAGCCGAGCTCGAGCAGCACGTCCGTGATGTGGTCGAAGATGCGGGCGACGGCGCCGGTGCGCGAGCGGATCTGGCGCTCGATCTCGTCGGTCTCGCGGCGCAGCTTCCACCAGCGCTCGGCCCAGCGCGCGTGCTGCTCGCGGTCGGAGCAGGCGTGGCACGGGTGCGCCTTCATCCGACGCCGCAGGCTCGTGAGCTGTCCCTGGCGCTTCTCGCGCTCGGCGTGGGAGGCCGACTCGCCGCGCACCGCGCCCCGGCGCTCGAGGTCGCCGATCTCACGGCGGATCGCCGCGTACTGCTCGAAGTCGCCCAGGTGGCACTGCATCGCCGTGACGTAGCCCGCCATCGACTCCTCCTGCTGGCGGACCCGGCGGGCGAGATCGACGACGGACCGGTCGGCCTGGAACTGCGCGAACGACGACTCGAGGATCTCGCGCGTGCGCACCCGCCCGAACTGCTCGATCAGGTTCGCGGCCATGTTGTAGCTGGGGCGGAAGCTGGAGTTGAGCGGGTAGGTCCGCCGGGAGGCGAGGGACGCGACCGCCTGAGGGTCCATCCCGCCGCGCCACTGGATCACCGAGTGGCCCTCGACGTCGATGCCGCGTCGGCCCGCCCGGCCGGTGAGCTGGGTGTACTCCCCCGGTGTGATCGGGACGCGCGCCTCGCCGTTGAACTTCTCGAGCTTCTCGAGGACGACCGCGCGGGCCGGCATGTTGATGCCGAGCGCGAGCGTCTCGGTCGCGAAGACCACGCGCACGAGCCGGCGCAGGAACAGCTCCTCGACGACCTCCTTGAAGGCGGGGAGCATCCCGGCGTGGTGCGCGGCGACGCCCCGCTGGAGTCCGTCGAGCCACTCCCAGTAGCCGAGCACCGCGAGGTCCTCGTCGCGGATCGTCCGGCACCGCTCCTCGACGATCGCGCGGATCTCGTCGCGCTCGTGGCGCTCGGTGAGGCGCACGCCCGACCGCAGCACCTGGCGCACGGCCTGGTCGCAGCCCGCACGGCTGAAGACGAAGAAGATCGCGGGGAGGAGGTTCTTGCCGCGGAGGATCTCGACAACCTCCGAGCGCAGCACGAGCTCCTCGGTGCGCTGCTCCGGGTAGCGGCCGCGACCGCCTCGGCCGTTGCGGCCGCCCCTGCCGCCGCGCTCGACCCGGGAGCCGCCCTGGGCCATGCGGGCGAGCTCGGGGTTCACCCGGTTCGTCGCCGCCCGACCGGAGGAGTCGAAGAGATCGACCAGCTTGCCGCCCACCAGGACGTGCTGGTCGAGCGGGACGGGCCGCTCCTCGGAGACGATGACCTCGGTCTCGCCCCGGACGGTCTGGAGCCAGTCGCCGAACTCCTCGGCGTTCGACACGGTCGCGCTGAGCGAGACCAGCCGCACGCGCTGCGGGAGGTGGATGATGACCTCCTCCCAGACGGCGCCGCGGAAGCGGTCGGCGAGGTAGTGCACCTCGTCCATCACGACGTAGGCGAGGTCGCGCAGGAGGTCCGAGTCGGCGTACAGCATGTTGCGCAGCACCTCGGTCGTCATCACGACGATGCGGGCGCGCGCGTTGACGTTCGAGTCGCCGGTCAGCAGGCCGACCTCGGAGGCTCCGTAGTCCTCGACGAACTCCTGGAACTTCTGGTTGCTCAGCGCCTTCATCGGCGTCGTGTAGAAGACCTTGGCCGTCGGGTCCTGCATGGCCAGGTGGATCGCGAACTCGGCCACCGCCGTCTTGCCGGCGCCGGTGGGCGCGGCGACGAGGACGCTGTGGCCGTCGTCGAGCGCGCTGCAGGCCTCGTACTGGAAGGGGTCGAGGTCGAACGCGAGGGTCGAGCGGAACGCCTCGACCCTCGCGTGGCCCTGGCGCGTCCGGAACGCGGCGAACCGCTCGGCGGGAGACGGTCCGGTCACGCGGGCAGGTCGGAGGGGCTGCCGTCGAACACCAGCTGGCGCTTGGCGGCGCGCCGGTCGTGCAGGATCGCGATCCCGCAGGCGAGGAAGAACAGGAAGATGATCGGGATGGCCAGGAGGAACATCGAGATCGGGTCGGCCGCGGGGGTCGCGATCGCCGTGAAGAGCACGATCGCCATGATCGCGATGCGCCACGACTTGAGGATCAGCATGCCGGGGAGGATGCCGAGGAAGTTGAGGAGCACCAGGAAGACGGGCAGCACGAAGGCGATGCCGACGACCAGCACGAGCTTGAGAACGAACTCGTAGTAGATCTTGGCGTCGAGGAAGCTCGCCGCGTTGCTGCCGGTGAAGCTCGTCAGGAGCTCCACGATGTGCGGGAACACGAACCAGCCGGCCGCGCAGCCCGCGAAGAACAGCGGGATGGCGGTGAGGATGAAGCCGAGGCCGTACCGCATCTCCTTGCGGGTCAGGCCCGGGACGAGGAACGCCCAGATCTGGTACAGCCAGACCGGGCTTGCCAGGACGATGCCCACCGTGATGGCGATCTGCAGCCGCAGGTCGAAGGCACCGGCGATCGTCGGGAAGTTGAGGATCGCCTCCTTGCCCTGGGTGGAGGCCACCTCGGAGATCGGAGCCTTGAGGGCCTCGAAGACCCACTCCGAGACGAACCACCCCGCGACGCACGCGATGACGATCGCGA
Source organism: Rathayibacter sp. AY1D1 (assembly GCF_002932635.1). Lineage (NCBI taxonomy): Bacteria > Bacillati > Actinomycetota > Actinomycetes > Micrococcales > Microbacteriaceae > Rathayibacter > Rathayibacter sp. AY1D1. The sequence continues at coordinate 317,143 of NZ_PSVY01000001.1, read as the reverse complement.
TCGCCGACTTGAAGAGCCTGTTGCGAAGCTCGACGAGGTGCGCCCCGAGCGACATGCGCCCGTCGGGGTTCTTCGTCCGCTTCGTCCGTGGCTTCTTCGGTGCCACGGACGTCATTACTTGAGCGGGGACTCGGGCGGCGTGGTGGTGCCGGTGCCGGTGGTCGTGCCGGTGGATCCGGCGACGGTGCCGGTGGTCCCCTCGGTCGACTCACGGCGCTCGGTGCCGTCCTCGTCCTTCATGGTCTTGACCTCGCTCTTGAAGATCCGCATCGACTGCCCGACACTGCGGGCCAGCTGCGGGAGCTTGGGCGCACCGAACAGGAGGAGGATCACGGCGAGGATGATGAGGAGGTGCCACCCCTGGAGGCCAGCGAACATTGCAGACTCACTTCACTTGTCGGTTGCGGTGTACGAGGAGCTTACCCTGTTCGACCCGTTCTGACCGGCGGAGATCGATCCTGTCGCGACGTGCGTCACGCCGGCCCTCGTGCGCACGCCTCACGTCGTCGCGATCGGCGAACAGCGACGAGGACGGCCGGGGCGGCAGGTCGTCCGTCATTCCAGGACTCAGTGTCTCGAGTTTCGCGGTGACCTCGGACAGCTGTCCGAGGAGCACCTTCCCCTTGCGCCAGTAGGAGAGGGCGAAGAGGACCAGCATCGCCAGAGCGCCCAGCGCGAGGCCGAGCCAGATCAGGATCCACGACCACCAGGTCACGACGGCTCCCCCTCGTTCGCGGCGAGCGCGGAGGCCGCCCAGAGCGCGACCGCGGTGCGCGCCTCGGGGGGTGCCACCACGGTGACGAGACCCGCCAACGACGCCACCAGGCGCGTCAATCCCTCCAGATGGGCGACGCGGAGACGGACGAGGACACCGTGGTCCTCCTCCCCCGGCACGGGATCGGGGAACTCGGCGTCGGCCGCGTAGTCGCCCAGCAGCACGACGGCGCTGGGGGCGACGCGCAGGTCCACGACGAGATCGGAGGCGGAGGCCTCGAAGAGCCGTTCCGAGAGGGTCACCTCGTTGCGGCGCCGGACGATCGGCGTCCCCGTGTCGCGGAGGGAGCGCATCCTGTCGACCCGGAACGTCCTGACGCCCTCGCGGAGGTGGTCCCATCCGCGCAGGTACCAGTCCCGATCGACCGATTCGAGCACGAAGGGGTCGACGAGCCGGGACTCGGTCTCGCCGCGGGCGCTGCGGTAGTCGAAAGCGACCTGCGTCGCCGAGCCCATCGCTGTCCGCAGGAGCGCCACAGCGCTGTCCGCGCCCGTGCCGCGCGAGACCGCGACCGCGCTCGGGGCCGAGGAGGCGCCGCGTGCGAGCTTCCCCATCAGCGAGGCGATCCGGTCGTTGCCCTGGTTCTCGGGCAGCGCTGCGAGGTACTGCATGCCGGCGATGAGGGCGGCGGCCTCCCGCGCCGAGAACCTCGGCGAGTCGTCGATCGCGACCTGGTGGGTGAGGACGACGTGGTCGTTCTCCTCGAAGTCGTCCCAGCCGATGTCGAAGAGGTCGTTCGCCTGGTACTGCGCGGTCTCGCCGGGGATGCCCGAGACGGCGATGAGGCGCACCGCGCGGCGCACCTCCTCCTCCGGGATCTCGAAGTGCGCGGCGACCTCGGCGACGGAGACGCGGCCCCGGTCGAGCAGGTAGGGAACGAGGGAGAGGAGGACGGCCAGGCGGTCGCGCGCCTGCAGGGAGCGGGGTCTAGCCACGGGGATCCCCTCCATGGTCGTCCAGGGTGCGGCGGAGGCGGTCGAGGACGCGGCGGCGGAGCTCCTCCGGCTCGAGCACCCGCACCTCGGGACCGTGACCGGCGAGCTCGTCCGCGAGCACGTCCGGGTCGGTGTAGTGCAGGCGCAGCAGGCCCTGGCCCTCGCCCTCGGCCTCGGCACGCCCGCCGAGACGGAGGGCGGCGTCGGAGTCGGGGGCGACGCGCAGGAGCGCGCTGTTGCGCTGCAGGATCTCGTCGAGCTGGGCGAGAGCGGTCGCCGCGTGGTCCCCCTCCACGAGAGGCGCGGTGCGGCCGGTGGACGCGACCGGCCCGACGATCCGCGACAGGAGGAAGGTCCGCGTGCCCTCGGCGCCCTCGTCCCAGCCGTGGAGGTGCCAGCGCCCCTGGTGGTTCACCAGGGCGCGGGGCTGCACGGTGCGCACGCGCGGCTCCTCGCCGCCGGGCTTCAGATAGGGGAAGCGGACGACCTGGCCGCGGTCGAGCGCAGCGTTGAGCGGCTCGAACGAGGCCTCGCGGACCCGGATCGAGGGGCTGATGCCGATGACGGGGTCGACGGACTCGACCCCGATCGAGCGCAGCTTGATCAGCGCGCGCCGCGACTCCGCCGAGAGCGTCCCCTCGCGCCAGACCGCCCCGGCCAGGCGGAGCAGCGCGAGCTCCTCCGGGTCGAAGGTCAGGTCGGCCGGGAGGTCGTAGCTGCGCTTCGCGATGCGGTACCGGACGGTCTGGGTGTTGCCCGGGTCGCCCGGGGCGTCGACCGTCTCGATCGGGATGCCCAGCTCGCGCAGGTCGTCCTTGTCGCGCTCGAACTGGCGCTCGAGCGAGGTCCGGTCGCCCCGGCCCACCCGCTGCCGGTAGCCCTGCACCGTGGAGAGGACGTCGGCCTTCGTCAGTCCGTTCTCGGCCGCGACGAGCGCGAGCACGAGGTTGAACAGACGCTCCTCGGCCGGGACGCGGCTCGAGGACGGGGCGTCGGAAGGCACGCCCTCCAGTCTAGGGCCGGGCCCGGTCAGACCTTTCCGAGGATGTCGGCGACGAAGATCAGCGTCGCGCCGCCGGGGATCCCGCCCTGAGGGGAGCCCTGGTCGCCGTAGCCCTGGTCCGGCGGGATGACCGCGATGACCTGGGATCCGACGGGCTGGCCGATGAGGGCGTCGGCGAATCCGGCGATGACTCCGCCCTGGGTGGTCGAGCCGTCGGCGGCAGTGAACACGGCGGGAGCGCCCTTCTCCCAGCTGGAGTCGAACACCTTCCCGTCGCTCCACTGCCAGCCGGTGTAGGCCACGACGACCTGGTCGCCCTCGGCGACGACGTCGCCGTCGCCCTTCTTGAGCTGGGCGATGCGGAGGTCGGACGGTGCGTCGCCCGAGGGCTTCGCGAGCCCCGGGCGTCCGTCGTCGCCGAGCGTCACCGTCGGGAAGCCGTCGGGAGCGGGCTGGGCGGCGCCGTTCGCGCGGGCCAGCGAGGCCTCGCGGACGTCCGCGACGAGCACGAGCGTGTCGTCCTCCGAGATGCCGAGCTGCGACGAGGACTGGCCGAAGCCGTCCTCGGGGGCGATCGCGATGGCGACGCGCGAGCCGACCTGCGTGCAGAGGAGGCCCTCGTTCAGGCCGACGAGCCCGGCTCCGCCGACGCCGAAGCGGGCGGTGCTCGACCCGTCGTAAGGCGAGGTCTCGAGGACCGTGCCGTCCGCGCCGTTGACCAGGGTGTAGTCGATGGTGACGAGCTGGCCCTTCTCGAGCGGTGCGCCCGAGCCCTCGATGAGGGTGCTGACCTGCGTGCCATCCGCCTTCAGCGGCGTCGGGACGCTGACGTCCGGCTTCGCTCCGAAGTCGCCCGTGGCGCTGACCGCCGCCGAGGAGTCGCCGGAGGAGAACGGAGCGTCGCAGTCCGCCTGCGAGGAGGACGCGGTGCATCCGGTGAGAGCGGCGACGATGCCGATGCCGGCGATGAGCGCGGTGGTCCTGCGCACGGGTCCTCGATTCGAGAGAAGGGGAGCGGTGACGCCCGAGGTGGAGACGGCCCGGAGGCCGGGAACAGCTTAGAGGATGCCCTCGTCGTCGGGCTCCGCGGTCTCCTCGCCGAACCCGCGGGCCCGGGAGAGCTCGGCGCTGGTGGCGGACTCGCGGACCCGCTTGCGGAGGCTCTTGGGGCTCACGGCGCGCTCGCCGAGCGCGCCGGGGGTCCAGGCCTCCACGTCCTCGTCGCTGAAGTCCGTCTTCGACGGGCGACGCTTGAGCTCGGGGAGCACGGTGTCCGGAGCGAGCCGGCGAGCGGTGATGAGGAAGCCGGTGTGGCCGATCATCCGGTGGTCCGGCCGGACCGCGAGGCCCTCGACGTGCCAGCCGCGGACCATGGTCTCGTTCGACGACGGGTTCGTGAACAGGCCCGAGGCGCGGATCGCCTCCGCCGTCCGCGAGAGCTGCGTGACGGTGGCCACGTAGCAGAGGAGCACTCCCCCGGGCGTGAGAGCCTCGGCGGCGACGTCGAGGCACTCCCAGGGCGCGAGCATGTCGAGCACGACGCGGTCGGCCTCGCCGGACGGGACCGTGCCGGGCAGCGCCTCGACGAGGTCGCCGACGGTGACGCTCCAGTTGTCGGGCGTGTAGCCGAGGAAGGTCTCGATGTTCGCCCGTGCGACATCCGCGAACTCCTCGCGCCGCTCGAACGACGACAGCCGGCCGGTCGGACCCACCGCCCGCAGCAGCCAGAGCGAGAGCGCGCCGGAGCCGACACCGGCCTCGACCACGCGGGCGCCGGGGAAGACGTCGGCGAGGGCGAGGATCTGGGCCGCGTCCTTCGGGTACACGATCGCCGCGCCGCGGGGCATCGACATCACGAAGTCGGCGAGGAGAGGGCGCAGCGCGAGGTGCTCGACGCCGACGGTGTTGGTCACCACCGAGCCGTCGGGCAGCCCGATCACCGTGTCGTGCTCGATGCCGCCCCGGTGCGTGTGGAACACCTTGCCGGGAACGAGCGTGATGGTGTTCATCCGCCCCTTGGGTCCCGTCAGCTGGACGCGGTCCCCCGCGCGGAAGGGTCCGGAATGCTGCAGTGCCTCACCGGTCATCGGCGGGCCTCCGTCTCGGTCGTGGCCGGGCCGGAGCCGCGGTGCTCGGAGGACAACGTCGCGAGGTCCGCGACGGTGCGGCCCGCGAGAGTGGGCCAGAGGGCGTAGGGGGCGGCGGGATCCAGCTCCAGCTGGTGCGGGACGCCGATCGCCGCGGCTCCGGAGGCGACGGCCGCGCCGAGGCCCGTGAGGGAGTCCTCGATCGCGACGCATGCGGTGATGTCGACACCGAGGGTGCTCGCGGCGAGGAGGTACGCCTCGGGGTGGGGCTTGCTGCGCTCGACCATGTCGCCGCTGACGACGGCGGCGAAGGCGGGGAACGGGATCCGGTCCACGACGGCCGCGGCCATCCGCGAGATCGACATCGTGACCAGCGCCTGCGGCACACCCGCCTCGGACACCGCGTGCAGCAGCTCGAGCGCGCCCGGTCGCCACGGGATGCTCACGGCCAGCTGGTCGACGACCTCGTCGGTCATCCGGTCGATGATCGCGTCGACGGAGAGGTCGACGCCCTTGCCCTGCAGGATGCGGGCGGCGGCGGGCAGGCCCGAGCCGACGAGTCCCATCGCGTCCTCGTGGGTCCACACTCCGCCGAAGGAGGAGACGAGCGCGTGCTCCGACGCCATCCAGTACGGCTCGGTGTCGACGAGCGTCCCGTCCATGTCCCAGAGGACGGCGGCGGGGGCGGACGCTCCTCCGAGCGGCTCGGAGGACAGCGGCCGGGCGGAGGTCTCGGGAGTCACGAGCGACCATGGTACCGGCAGGGCCGCGCCCCTCCCCGGCCGCGGGCCGAGAGCGAACAGCGCGGCCGATCCCGCCGGACGGGACGGGCGCGGCCGGGGGCGGTCCTATCCTGGACGGAGGGACAGGCGCGGTGTGCGCTCCCCGCACATCGAGCCGAACGCGGAGATCCTGCCTATGAACGTGATCACGGGGAACGTCCTGGTCGTGGCCTTCGAGGGCTGGAACGACGCCGGGGACGCCGCCAGCGGCGCGCTGCGGCTGGTCAAGGACGCCGGGGAGTACGTGCCCCTCTTCGCCGTCGACGCCGAGCAGTACTACGACTTCCAGTACACCCGCCCCATGCTCTCGATCGGCGAGGACGGCCGCCGCAGCCTCGCCTGGCCCGGCACCCAGATCTTCGGCCCGGCCGACACCTCGGTCGACGCCGAGAGCGCGCTGTACCTCATGATCGGCACCGAGCCCTCGCGCAGCTGGAAGAGCTTCGCGGCCGAGGTCGTCGACGCCATGCTCGCGATAGACATCTCCGCCGTCGTCTTCCTCGGCGCGATGCTCGCCGACGTCCCGCACACCCGGCCGATCTCCATCTTCGCCTCGAGCGAGAACGCGGAGCTGCGGAGCTCGTTCGAGCTCGAGCGTTCCAGCTACGAGGGGCCGGTCGGCATCCTCAGCGTGATCGGCGAGGCCGCACAGAAGGTCGGCATCCCCGCCGTCTCGATCTGGGCCTCCGTCCCGCACTACGTGCACAACGCGCCCTCGCCCAAGGCGATGCTGGCGCTGCTCGAGAAGCTCGAGGAGGTCGTCGGCCTGGCGATCCCCCGCGGCGACCTCGTCGAGGAGGCGGAGGAGTGGGAGCGCGGCATCGACGCCCTCGCCGCCGAGGACGAGGAGATGGCGTCGTACATCGCCCAGCTCGAGCAGGCGCGCGACACCGTCGACTCGCCCGAGGCGAGCGGCGAGGCGATCGCCCAGGAGTTCGAGCGCTACCTGCGCCGCCGCGGCGACGGCCGCTCCGGCGAGGAGCCCTGGCGCCCGTAGCCTCCGCCGGCGCCCGCTCGTCCGAGACGGTCGTCGATCACGGGACCGCTCCCGGCCGCCCTGACGGGACTCGCCCACGACGGGACTCGAGCCTTACGGGACTCGAGCCTGACGGGGTTCAGGCCGGGCGCACCCCGAGCAGGGCGTCGACCGCGTCGCGCAGGAGCGACGGGTCGTCCACGCCCTCGGTCAGTGCGGCGTCGACGACGGCGAGGGCGGCCGGAGTGCCGAGGTCGTCGGCCAGCGCCTCGCGCAGCTGCGCCAGCACCTCGAGCGCCGAGCGCGGTCCGACGGCGGCGAGGGCCGCCTCCCAGCGCGCCAGGCGCGCCTCGGCCGACGGCAGGTCCTCGGGCAGCCACTCCCAGTCGGAGCGGTAGTGGTGCGCGAGGAGCGCGAGGCGGATCGCCCGCGGGTCCGCGCCCTCGCTCCGCAGACGTGAGACCAGCACCAGGTTCCCGAGCGACTTGCTCATCTTCTCGCCCTGGTAGGCGACCATCCCGGCGTGCGCGTAGGCGCGGGCCAGAGGACGGCCGGACAGCGACGCGGCGTGGCCGGCGCTGAACTCGTGGTGCGGGAAGACCAGGTCGCTCCCGCCGCCCTGCAGGGTGAACTCGGGTCCGAGCCGGTCGAGGGCGATCACCGAGCACTCGATGTGCCAGCCCGGACGGCCGCGGCCGACCTCGGCGTCCCAGGCGGGCTCGCCGGCGCGCTCGGCCCGCCAGAGCAGCGGATCGAGGGGGTCGCGCTTGCCGGCGCGCTCCGGGTCGCCCCCGCGCAGCGCCGAGAAGCGGGCCATCGACTCCGCGTCGAGCCGGCTCTCGCTGCCCAGGTGCCAGACGGCGCTCTCGGCCGCGGCGATGTCGTAGTAGAGGTCGCTCGCGCCCTCCTCCGCCGCGTCCGGAGCAGCGACGCGGTAGGCGACGCCGTCGCGCTCCAGGCGGGCGACCGCCTCCGCGATGGGATCCACGGTCTCGGTGACTCCGACGTAGTGCTGCGGAGGCAGGACGCGCAGGGCGGCCATGTCGCCGCGGAACAGCTCGACCTGCTCCTCGGCGAGGTCGCGCCAGTCGACACCGGTGGCCGTCGCACGCTCGAGCAGCGGGTCGTCGACGTCGGTCACGTTCTGGGCGTACTCGACCGTGTAGCCCGCGTCGAGCCAGACGCGCTGGACCGTGTCGAAGGCGAGGTAGGTCGACGCGTGCCCGAGGTGGGTGGCGTCGTAGGGCGTGATGCCGCAGACGTAGAGGCTCGCGACTCCGCTGGGCGCGTCGAGCTCGACGGGGCCGGCGGTCGCGGTGTCGTGCAGGCGCGGTGCGCTCCCCCGGCCGGGCAGGGCGGGGACGTCGGCGGCGGTCCAGGCGCGCATCTAGGCGGCGATCAGGCCGGTGGCGAGCGCGACCATGAGGACGACGCCGAGGACGATGCGGTACAGGACGAACGGGAGGAAGCTGCGGCGGGAGATGTAGCTCATGAAGAACGCGATCACGACGAAGCCGACCACGAACGCGACGATGGTCGCCACGAGAGTCTCGAGCCCGCCGACCTGGACCTGGTTCGGGAGCACGACCGGGTCGCTGATGCTCTTGTACAGCTGGTAGAGACCGCTGCCGAACACCGCGGGGATCGCGAGGAGGAAGGAGTAGCGCGCCGCCGCCTTGCGCTCGTAGCCGAGGAAGAGGCCCGCGGTGATGGTGCCTCCCGAGCGCGAGACGCCGGGGATCAGGGCGAGTGCCTGCGCGCCTCCGAAGATCAGGCCGTCGCGGACGCCCAGGTCGCGCAGGCGGCGCTTCTTCGCGCCGACCGCGTCGGCGATGCCGAGCAGGATGCCGAAGAGGATGAGGGTGGTGGCCACCACCCACAGAGAGCGGAGGGTCGTCTCGATCGCGTCCTGGAAGACGAGGCCGAGGACGATGATCGGAAGGCTGCCCAGGATGATGAGCCAGCCCATGCGGGCGTCCGGGTCCGAGCGCGGGATCCGGCCGACGAGGGAGCGCGCCCAGTGCGACACGATCCGCACGATGTCGCGCCAGAAGTAGATGATGACGGCGGTCTCGGTGCCCAGCTGCGTGATCGCGGTGAACGCGGCTCCGGTGTCGCGGCCGCCGAGACCGGGCAGCAGCTCGCTGACGATCCGGAGGTGGGCGCTGGAGGAGATGGGGAGGAATTCGGTCAGACCCTGGACGAGTCCCAGGATCAGCGCGTCGAGCAGGCCCATGCGTCACTTTCGAGGAGGGCTGGGGCGTCGTCGGCCAGCAGTCGGTCGGGATCGGTCGGTGCTGACCCGGTCCGCGGCGCCGTCAGGAGCTCAGCAGGAGATCGGTCAGGACCTTCCTGCCAAACACTAGTGCGTCCAGTGGAACGCGCTCGTCGACCCCGTGGAACAGCGCCGGGAAGTCCAGGGACGACGGCAGCTGGAGCGGCGCGAACCCGTATCCGGTGATGCCGAGCGTCGAGAGCGCCTTGTTGTCGGTGCCTCCGGAGAGCAGGTACGGGAGGACCTCGGCGCCCGGATCGAACCGGCGGATCGAGGCGGCCATGCTCTCGACGAGGGGGCCGGCGAAGGGCACCTCGAGTCCGATGTCGCGGTGCTGGACGAGGATCTCGACGTGCTCGCCCGCGAGGACCTTCAGGCGCTCGAGCACCGCGTCCTCCTCGCCGGGGAGGACGCGCACGTCGATGGTGGCGTCCGCGGTGTCCGGGATGACGTTGGCCTTGTAGCCGGCCGACAGCATCGACGGATTGGCGGTGGTGCGCAGCGTCGCGGCGATGAAGCGCGAGGCGGTGCCGGTGGCGAGTGCCAGCTCCTCCGGAGTGCTGCGCTGAGGGTCGTGGCCGAGCAGGCGGGCGACCTCGTCGAGCAGCTCGCGCGTGGTGTCGGTGAGGCGGGTGGGCCACTCCTCGCTTCCGATGCGGGCGATCGCCTGCGCCAGCCGGGTGACGGCGTTCTCGGAGTTGATCTGCGAGCCGTGCCCCGCCGTGCCGTGCGCGCGGAGGGTCAGCCACATCAGCGCCTTCTCGCCCGTCTGCACGAGATAGGCCCGCTTGCCGGCCAGCTCGATCGAGTAGCCGCCGACCTCGCTGATCGCCTCGGTCGCTCCGGCGAACAGCTCGGGCCGCTCACGGGCCAGGAATCCCGATCCCCGCACACCGCCCGCCTCCTCGTCGGCGAAGAAGGCGATGACGAGGTCGCGGGAGGGGCGCCTCCCCTCACGGAGGATGTCGCCGAGCGAGGCGAGGATCATCGCGTCCATGTTCTTCATGTCGACCGCGCCGCGGCCCCAGAGCATGCCGTCCTTGATCTCGCCGCCGAACGGGTCGACGCTCCAGTTGTCGGCGATGGCGGGCACCACGTCGAGGTGCCCGTGGACGACGAGGGCGCCGCGCTCGCGGTCCTCCCCGGCGACCCGCGCCACGACGCTCGTGCGTCCCGGGTCGGAGTCGATCAGCTCGGGCTCGAGGCCGAGGTCGCGCAGCTTCGCCGCGACGTACTCCGCGGCCGGGCGCTCCGGCTCCGCCTTCCCGTCGCCGTAGTTGCTGGTGTCGAAGCGGATGAGATCGCGCGCGATGAGCGCCGTCTCGTCGAGGGTGCTGTCGGTCACGGGCGCGCTGTCGATGCTGTCGGACATGCGGGCAACGGTACCGGCGCGGGCTCGACGGCGCGCGGAGGACGGTGGGCCGGGAGGTGGCGTGAGAGGCCCCGGAACCGTGCTAATGTCTTCTTCGGCCGCGGAAACGCAGGTCGAAGGAAACACTCGTCCGGGTGGCGGAAATGGCAGACGCGCTAGCTTGAGGTGCTAGTGCCCGTATAGGGCGTGGGGGTTCAAGTCCCCCCTCGGACACACTGATCGGAACCCCTCGTCTCTCCTCGGAGAGGCGGGGGGTTCCGTCGTTCCCGGCACCGTCCGCTCCTCGCGCCGGCGGGAAAGATGCTGTGGTCGGAGAGAGCAGAAGCCCCGCTCTTTCCCGAAGAGGCGGGGCGTCTCCTGCAGTAAACGGGCGCTCCTGCAGTAAACGGGCGCTCCTGCACCGCAGGGGCGCTCCTGCACCGCAGGGGCCCTCCTGCACAGACCGTGCCTCGGCGTCAGACGCCTGCTGTCGCCGGCGACCAGCCGAGAGCCGGAGCGATCGATTCCACGACAGTGCGCAGGAGCCGCGCGTTGTACTCGACCCCGAGCTGGTTGGGAAGGGTGAGCAGCAGCGTGTCCGCCTCCTGCACGGCGGCGTCCGCAGCGAGCTCGGCGGAGACGGCGTCCGGCTCGCCCGTGTAGCTGCGGCCGAATCGGGCGCGGACGCCCTCGAGGGTGGCGACCTGGTCCTGCTCGCCGCGGCCGCCGAAGTACAGCCGGTCGAGATCGGTCGTGATCGGAAGGACGCTGCGCGACACGGAGACGCGCGGAGTGCGCTCCCAGCCCGCCTCGCTCCACGCGTCGCGGTACTCGCGGATTTGGCGGGCCTGCAGCTCGTCGAAGGGCACGCCCTCCTCCTCCAGGAGCAGGGTCGACGACTGCAGGTTCATGCCCTGCTCGGCTGCCCAGCGCGCGGTCGCGAAGCTGCCGGCACCCCACCAGATCCGGTCCTCGAGGCCGGGCGAGCGCGGCTCGATCGAGAGCGGGAGCGACTGGCGCGTCATCGCCGGATCCGACTGCGCGACCGGCGCTCCGGCGAGCGCCTCCCGGAGGATGCGCACCTTCTGCCGGGCGAGGTCGGCGTCGGTCATCCCCTCCGGGGGGACGAAGCCGAACGCCTCGGACCCGCGCAGGGCGGTCTCGGGCGATCCCCGGCTGACCCCGAGCTCGAGCCGGCCGTCGGAGATCAGGTCGGTGGCGGCCGCCTCCTCCGCCATGTAGAGCGGGTTCTCGTAGCGCATGTCGATGACCCCGGTGCCGATCTCGATGCGGCGGGTGCGCGCGGCGATCGCCGCCAGCAGCGGGAACGGCGAGGCGAGCTGCGGCGCGAAGTGGTGCACGCGGACGTAGGCGCCGTCGATGCCGATCTCCTCCGCCGCCTCCGCGAGCTCGATCGTCTGGAGGAGGACGTCGCGAGCCGAGCGGGTCTGAGACCCGGGGACGGACTGGTAGTGGCCGAAGGAGAGGAAGCCGATGCGCGAGACCATGCCTGCCTCAGCGCTCGGGGGTCCCCCGCTATTCCCGGAGGGTGTGCACGGCGGACGCCGAACCGCGACAGCGCTCCCGAGGAGTCCTCAATACACGTATGGTGGTCGCGTGCCCGCTGATCGGGGCGGAGAGGGGTCGTCGTGGAGCCGATGGTCGGTCGCCTCGGGGCGACTCTCGGGGTCGCCATGCAGACGATCAGCGGGTCGCAGGTGCAGGCATGCGCTCTCCGTCCGCAGCGGAACCGGTCGCCCGGTCGCGTCTCCGCGTCAGTGCGCCTCGAAGTCGGCGGAGACCGAGGCGGTGACCTCGATGTCCTCCGGCTTGAGGGCCAGCGGCTCCTCAGGAGAGGAGAACGCCTTGGCGCGGCTCATCATCGCCGAGCCGCCCTCGATGCGCGTGTGCGGCCGCAGTCCCGGCTCGAAGAGGGTCAGCACCCGCACCTCGGTCAGGCCGAGGGCCGCCGCATAGGCCTCGGCCCGCTCGCGCGCGTCGCGCACGGCAGCGGTGCGGACCTCGCGCTCGATGCCCGCCCGTCGCGCCGCCGTCACGTCCCAGTCGATCCCCGAGATCTGGATCCCCGGCACCTCCGAGATCGAGCCGACCCAGCGCCCGAGAGCCGCGAAGTCCCGGTACTTCACCCGGACCCCGGCGGCCGCGACATGGAACAGCTGCGTGACGTCCGAGTCCTTGATGTACCGGCGGATCGAGGAGACCGAGATCTGATCGGAGGACCACCAGGTGGCGGCGCCGGACGCCTGCTCGGCGGCCGCCTCCTCACGGACCCGCGCGTGCAGGGCGGTGACCTCGGCGAGCGCCTGGGGTCGGGATCGCGACTCGCGCCGGATCTCGAGGCGGACGGTGCCCCGCTCGGCGGGGTGGAAGTGCTGGGCGAGACCGGCGACGGTGATAGTGACCATGGCCCCATGGTGCCGTACGCACCCCGTCAGCTCCGAGCGGCGAGCATCTCCCGGATGCGGTCGGCGAGGGCCCGCTCCGTCGTCAGGTTGCTGACCAGCTGGGCTCGGTGCCCCCCGCAGGCGCCTGGGAGGGGATCTCCGGTGCTCGGGTCGACCCGGCCCAGCAGTGCCCGCTCCCCCTGGGCGATCGAGGCCTCGAGCAGGGCGAGCCGCCGCTCGAGCCGCTCGATCTCGAAGCTCTCGGGCGTGATGTCGGACTCGCGGAAGTGGCCGGCTGTGGAAGTGGGGACGCTCATCGATGATCCGTTCCGTCGGGGGCGCCCAGGAGCGGCGCCATCACCAGGAAGACACCGGAGAACGGCGATCATGACGCGAAGGCGCGAAATGCACTGAGACGTGGCGCGCCACCGGCGGTCAGGAGCGGAAGACGGCCAGGTTCTCGTTCTCCACGATGGCGAGGGTGCGGACGAGGCGGGTGTAGCGCTCGACGAGCTCGCCCTCCCCCGCGCCCTGCCCCAGCAGGGCCGAGATGCTCTCGGCGGGGAAGAGGGAGACGATCTCCATCGCGACGGCCCGAGCGTGCTCGGAGGAGAGAGTGCGCGCGTACTCCAGAGCGCGGGTCAGCTGCGGCCTCTCCTCCCCCTCCGGACTCGCCGACGGCGCCGTCGTGGCGGCATGGCCGAGGACCGCCACGAAGACGCGGGCGATCTCGTCGACCCGGAGTGCGCGGACCAGGGTCAGCAGACGCGAGGAGACGCGGGAGACGCCGCGCGCGAGGAGCTCTCCGCTGAGGGCGCGCACCTCGATCACGTCGCCGCCGCCGAACTCGCCGGAGACGCGCTTGATGCCAGAGGCGAACAGGCTCGAGCCGGCTCCGATGCTCCGCTCGGCCTCGAGGTTGATCTCGACGCGGCCGCGGCCGGTGGCCACTCCGGAGATCCAGCGCTGCTCCACGGGCGGATGCGCGTGCACGGCGCGGACGAGGGTGCCCGGGCCCGGCCCTCCCAGGGCGCCCAGGATGACCTCGGGGGTGCGCGCCCCGGCGATCCTGGTCGAGACGCCGTTGTGCGCGGCGAGCTCGGCGGCCCGCAGCTTGGAGCGAATGCCCCCTCGGCCGGTACCGCCCTTCTGCACGCCGATGCGGCGCAGCTCCGAGATGCCCAGCTCCTCGAGGTGCACGCCCTCGGCGATGCTGCCGGCGAAGACGCCGGGGACGTCGGTGAGCAGCAGCAGCAGGTCCGCGCCGAGGAGCATCGCCAATCCGCCGGCGACGCCGTCGTTGTCCGAGCCGGCGGAGTCGATCGTGTCGTTGCCGTTGACCACGGGCACGACTCCGGCGTCGAGGGCGTGGCGGATCGCCTCGGCGACGTGTGCCATCTGCCGGGGAGAGGCGAGGTCGGACTCGCCGATGAGGATCTGCGCGACCAGGGCGCCCGAGAGCTCGGCCACCGAGCGGTAGAAGCCCATCAGGACGGTCTGGCCCACCGCTGCCGCCAGGCGGGCGCTGATCGGCTCCTCCTGCGAGCGGGCGAAGAGCGCCCGGCCCGAGGAGACGGCGCCGGAGGAGACCAGCACGACGTCCCAGCCCAGCGCGCGGGCGGCGAAGGCGCTCTCGAGCGCGCTGGCCAGGAGAACGGGATCCGGACCCGACTGCTTGGTGACCGAGCTGGACCCCATCTTGACCACGAGGGTCCTTCTGCGCGGCGCGGCCGGGGCGGTGGCGTCGGAGTCGGCGGGGTCGAGCAGGGCGTCGGACATGTCTCCCATGGTAGAGGCGCGGCAGGAGGCCCTCCCTCGCCGAGACCCGGTGGAGAACGCCCCAGGACGGGGATGTCGGAGGCGGATGCGAGACTGCCCGGGACGCCTGGAACCTCCTCCTCAGTGCGCCTCGCCGGGCGGTCGCGGAAGGGTCCGAGCGGCTCGCCGGTGGATGTCGGTGGCGATTGACATACTCGAACACATGTTCGAACATGGGCAGATGAGCCCCCCTTCATCCCTCGTCTCCGCGGAGACGGCCGAGGCCGCAGAGCCCCTTCTGCGGCAGCTCGCGTCGGTGAAGGAGCTGCAGTCCCGCATCCGGGACATGCAGGCGACCACTCTCGAGACCAGGAGCCTCGCCACCCTGCCGGCCTTCTCCTCCGTGCTCCCGGGCGGCTCGCTCAAGCAGGGTGCCGCCTACTCGGTGGAGGGCTCGATGAGTCTGGCGATGGGGCTGCTCGCCGGCCCGTCCGCCGAGGGCTCGTGGTGCGGCGTGGTGGGCGTCCCGGAGTTCGGGGCCGAGGCCGCGGCCGGCATGGGGATCGACCTCGAGCGCCTGGTGCTCGTGCCCGCACCGGCCGAGCACTGGCTCACCGTCACCGCCGCTCTGGTCGATGTGCTGACCGTCGTGCTCACCCGTCCGCCCGCCTCCGTCTCCTCGGCCGACGTCTCGCGTCTGGGAGCACGACTGCGCCAGCGGGGTGCCGCGCTCGTGATCCTCGGCGAGTGGCCCCAGGCCGAGGCGCGGCTCAGCATCCGCAGCAGCCGCTGGGAGGGGCTCGGCGACGGCCACGGCTACCTGCGCTCCCGGGAGGCGATGGTCGATGTGGTCGGCCGGGCCGGCACCCGGGTGCGCACGGTGCGGATGAGCATGCCCGGCGTCGAGAGCGCCTTCGGCTCCCGGGTCGAGCACGGCCGCCTGCACGAGCGGGCGGTCTGAGATGGCGAGCGCACCCGAGCTGCGGCGGACGATCCTCGTCTGGTGCCCCGACTGGCCCCTCCTCGCGGCCGCCGCCGACGCCGGCCTCGGCGACGAGCACCCCCTGGCCCTCACTGAGAAGAGCCTGGTCTTCGCCTCCTCCCCCGCTGCCCGGGCGGAGGGGGTCCGGCGGGGCATGCGCGTGCGCGAGGCGCAGTCCCGTTGCACGGGTCTCGCCGTCCTCCCGTACGACCCGGTGCTCGACCACCGGGCGTTCGAGCCGCTCATCCAGGCGCTCGAGGAGATCACCCCGGGCGTCCAGCTGATCCGGCCCGGTCTGTGCGCGATCCGTGCCCGCGGTCCGCGCCGCTACTACGGGAGCGAGCAGAGCGCGGCCGAGGCGATCCTGCAGCGGCTGGCCGAGCTGGGTCTTCCCGACGCCCGCATCGGGATCGCCGACGGGCTCTTCGCCTCCGAGCTCGCCGCGAAGCACTCCGGCCGCCCCGTCGCCGTCGTGCCCCCAGGAGCAGCGGCAGACTTCCTCGCCCCGCTCCCGCTCGACGCCCTCGAGACCGAGTCCGTCGCAGCCCCTGCCCGTGCTCCCCGCCGGGGGGACGACCTGGTGGCGCTCCTGCGCAGACTCGGCGTCCGCACCCTCGGCGCCTTCGCCGCCCTCCCTCGCGAGGACGTCGCCGCCCGGTTCGGACCGGAGGGCGCCCACGCGCACCTCCTCGCCGCCGGTGCGGAGTCGGAGACGGTGGTGCCCCGGCTCCCGCCGGAGCGCCTCGACCGGGCGATGGAGTTCGAGCCCCCTCTGGACCGCATCGACCAGGCCGCCTTCGCCTTCCGCGTCCCCGCGGAGGAGTTCGTCGCCGGGCTCACCCGCGCACAGCTGGTCGCGACCGCTATCCGCATCGAGGTCGTCAGCGAGCGCGGTGAGGTCTCCTCCAGGAGCTGGCTGCACCCGAGATGGTTCACCCCGGGCGACGTGCTCGACCGGGTCCGCTGGCAGCTGCAGGGCAGCGGGGAGATCGACACCGGTCTCGGAGCGCCGATCTCGCGGCTGTGCGTCGAGCCCGAGGCGGTCGACGCGATCGGCAACCACGAGCAGGGTCTCTGGGGCACCGCTCCGGAGGAGCGCGTCCACCACGGGCTGAGCCGCGTGCAGAGCATGCTCGGGCACGAGGCCGTGATGACCGCGTCGATCGGAGGGGGTCGATCCCTCCGCGACCGCCAGCACCTGATCCCCTGGGGCGACCGGGAGCCGGGCGACGCACGGCCGAGGACCCTGCCCTGGCCCGGCTCCCTGCCGCCGCCCCTCCCGCCGACGGTCTTCGCGGAGCCCGCGGCCGTGCTGGTCCGCGGACCGAGGGGCGAACCCGTCGCCGTCGACGAGCGCGGCGCCCTCAGCTCCGTGCCCGCCTACTTCACCCCCGGGACCTCTCAGGCACGCCTGGAGCCCCTCGCCGGATGGGCGGGTCCCTGGCCGATCGACGAGCGCTGGTGGGATCCGAGCACCGCCGTCCGCTACGACCGCTTCCAGGTGGTCGACGCCGCCGGTGTCGCCTGGCTGCTGCTCTGCCTCGACGGGGTCTGGGCCGCAGAGGCCCGCTACGACTGAACCGGAGCATCCCTCCACCACCGCGAACGAGCACCGAAGGAGCCCCGATGGGCTGGAACAACCCGCCGATCCCCTGGTCGGAGTTCGAGCGCCGCCTCTCCAGCGGCAAGCGCGCCGACGGCACGGTCGTCCAGGGCGACGGCGGCGACAGTCCGGCCTGGTCGCACAAGCGCCCCGCCTACGTGGCAGGGGACGACGTCCGGCCGCCGGCTCATCCGGTGCCCTACGCCGAGCTGCACGCCCACTCCCACTTCAGCTTCCTCGACGGGGCGAGCAAGCCGGAGCAGCTGGTCGAGGAGGCGGTCCGGCTCGGCATCGACACCCTCGCGCTCACCGACCACGACGGCCTCTACGGCATCGTGAGGATGGCCGAGGCCGCGCAGGGGCACGCCGTCCGCACGGCCTTCGGAGCCGAGCTCTCCATCGGGCTCACCTCGCCTCAGAACGGGGTCGCCGATCCGGAGGGGACCCACCTGCTCGTCCTCGCGCGCCGCGAGGAGGGCTACCACCGCCTCGCCCGTGCGATCACCACCGCCCAGCTCGCCGGAGCCGAGAAGGGCAAGCCGAGCTACGACCTCGAGGAGCTCGCGCGCGCCGCCGACGGCCACTGGATCGTGCTGACGGGCTGCCGCAAGGGAGCGGTCCGTCAAGCGCTCGCCGCCGCAGGAGTGGCCGCGGCCGAGCAGGAGGTCCGCGAGCTCGTCCGGCTCTTCGGTCCCGCCAACGTCCTCGTGGAGCTGTACGACCACGGGGATCCCCTCGCCTCGCGCGCCAACGACCAGCTGGCGGCGATCGCCGAGAAGCTCCGGCTGCGGACGGTCGCCACCGGGAACGTGCACTACGCCCGGCCGGAGGAGCGCCCCCTCCAGACGGCCCTCGCCGCGGTCAGAGCACGCCGGAGCCTCGACGAGATGGACGGCTGGCTCCCCGCAGCGGGCGGCGCCCACCTGCGCTCCGGCGCCGAGATGGCCGAGCGCTTCGGCCGCTACCCCGGCTCCGTGGAGAACACGGTGCGCGTCGCCGACGAGATCGCCTTCGAGCTCGGCCGAGTCCGGCCCCGGCTGCCGCGCCAGGAGGTCCCCGAGGGGCACACCTCGATGAGCTGGCTGCGCGAGCTCGTGCGCGAGGCCGTGCCGGCCAAGTACCCCCGCGCCGACGCCGACGTCCTCGCGCGCCTCGAGAAGGAGCTCGCGGTGATCGAGCAGAAGGACTTCCCGGGCTACTTCCTGATCGTCCACGACATCGTCCACTACGCCAAGCGGAACGGCATCCTCTGCCAGGGACGCGGCTCGGCCGCCAACTCGGCGGTCTGCTACGTCCTGGGCATCACGGCGGTCGACTCGATCTTCTACGACCTGCCGTTCGAGCGGTTCCTCTCCAGCATCCGCGACGAGGAGCCCGACATCGACGTCGACTTCGACTCGGAGCGACGCGAGGAGGTGATCCAGTACGTCTACCGGAAGTACGGACGTCTGAACGCGGCCCAGGTCGCCAACGTCATCACCTACCGGCCCAAGTTCGCCGTGCGCGACATGGCCAAGGCCCTCGGATACAGCGCCGGGCAGCAGGACGGCTGGTCGAAGCAGGTCGAGCGGTGGGGGTCCGTCACCGAGAGCACCGACCACGACATCCCCGAGGACGTGGTCGCCCTGACCACCCGGGTGCTGGGCACGCCCCGGCACCTGGGCATCCACTCCGGCGGCATGGTGCTGACCGACCGGCCCGTGGGCGAGGTCTGCCCGATCGAGCCCGCTCGGATGGAGGACCGCACCGTCCTGCAGTGGGACAAGGACGACTGCGCCTGGATGGGCCTGGTCAAGTTCGACCTCCTCGGGCTCGGGATGCTCGCCGCCCTGCAGTACACGTTCGACCTCGTCGCCGAGCACGTCGGCGAGAAGTGGGACCTCTCCACCCTCCCCCGGGAGGAGAAGGGCGTCTACGACCAGCTCTGCCGCGCCGATTCCATCGGGGTGTTCCAGGTCGAGAGCAGGGCGCAGATGGGCACCCTCCCCCGGCTGCAGCCTCGCCGCTTCTACGATCTGGTGATCGAGGTCGCGCTCATCCGCCCCGGCCCCATCCAGGGCGGTGCGGTCCACCCCTACATCCGCCGCAAGCTCGGCGAGGAGCCGGTGACGTACCAGCACCCCCTCCTCGTGACGCCGCTCAAGCGCACCCTCGGCGTGCCGCTCTTCCAGGAGCAGCTCATGCAGGTGGCCGTGGCCGTCGGCGACTGCAACGCGGAGGACGCCGACCTGCTGCGCCGGGCGATGGGGTCCAAGCGCGGGACCGAGAAGATCGAGACCCTCCGCGAGCGGCTCTACCAGGGGATGGCCCGCAACGGCATCACGGGCGAGGTCGCGGACGACATCTACCTCCGGATCCAGGCCTTCGCGAACTTCGGCTTCGCCGAGAGCCATGCGATCAGCTTCGCCCTGCTGGTCTACGCGAGCGCCTGGCTCCGCCTGCACTACCCCGCTGCGTTCACCGCCGCGCTGCTGCGGGCGCAGCCCATGGGCTTCTACGCCCCGCACACCCTGGTCGCCGATGCCCGGCGTCACGGAGTGGAGGTCGTCTCGCCCGACGTCAACCGCTCGCTGGCGCCTCCCGGGCTCGAGGCGAAGGAGGACACCCCCGCACGCCGGAGGGGCGGTGCCGCCTACGGGAGCGACGACTGCCTCCGCGCCGATCAGCCGCCCACGGGGCTGTTCGACCGCACCGAGCACTTCCACACGGACGACCACAGGCGCGACAGCGGCTTCGTGATCAGGCTCGGGCTGGCCGGGGTGAAGGGCATCGGCACCTCGCTCGCCGAGCACATCGTCGCCGAGCGCGAGCGCGGCGGACCCTACGCGAGCATGGCCGACCTCTCGCGTCGGGTCGGCACGACCGCGGCTCAGCTGGAGGCCCTCGGTGCCGCGGGCGCCTTCGACACGCTCGGTCTGCAGCGCCGGCAGGCGCTCTGGGAAGCCGGCACCGCCGCAGGCGACCGCGAGGAGTTCCTCGCCGGTTCCACGGTCGTCGTGCAGCCCCCGCTCCTGCCGATGCTCTCCCCTCAGGAGCGCGTGGTCTTCGACTTCTGGGCCACCGGCATCTCGCCCGACGACCATCCGCTGCGCCACCTCCGCGAGGGACTCGCTCGCCGCGGCGCCCGCTCCTCGGCCGATCTCCCCGCCATCCCCTCGGGGACCCGGATCGAGGTCGGCGGGGTCGTGATCCACCGCCAACGTCCCTCCACAGCCGGTGGAGTGACCTTCCTCAACCTCGAGGACGAGCACGGGATCCTCAACGTGATCTGCTCCGTCGGAGTATGGAACCGCTACCGCCGCGTGGCCCGCGAGGCACCCGCCCTGCTGGTCAGGGGGATCCTCGAGCGCTCCGACGAGGGGGTGACGAACCTCCTCGCCGACAGGTTCGAGACCCTCACGGTCGGCGCTCGCACCACCTCCCGCAACTTCCGATGACCCCTCAGCGGCACCGCCCGCTCGCCCCACGAGAAAGCGACACCATGACCACTCTCGACCACGCCGCTCCCGCTCCGCACCTCGATGCGCCGCTCCTGAACGACCGCGAGCTGCGCGAGCGCGTCTCCTCGCTGATCGGACCGGCCTACCGCCGGGCGCTGTGGCCGATCTTCCTCGACCGCGACGGCGTGCAGCTGCCGATCCTCTACCCGGTGGACGGACTCCCCGTGCACCCCGACGAGGAGAAGACCGAGCGGATCGTCGCCACCCTCGCCAAGGCCGTGGCGCACCAGGACGTGGGCTCGCTCGCCTTCGCCCTGGAACGTCCCGGGCGCGCCTTCCTCGGCGAGACCGATCGGGTCCTCGCCCGTCACCTGGCGGCGGCGTGCCACAAGCGGGCCATCCCCCTCCGCGCGCTCCTGCTCGTCCACGACGAGGGAGTGCGGGTCGTGACCGCGACGGAGTACGCCGCGGTCACGCTCTGAGCGCTCGGGCCCCAGGCGGCCGTTCAGGACAGCGGCGGCCGGCCAACTGAACAGCCTGCCGCCACAGAGCTCAGGCGCTCAGCGTCACCAGCAGCGAGGAACCGCCGAGATCCACCTCGGTGTCCCCGGGCTGCACCGCGTACTCCCCGACGCCGAGCAGCGTCTCCGACACCTCCGGCAGGGCGATGCGGGCGGCGGACTCGCCGACGTTGATCGCGACGGTCACCCGACCGCGGCCGAGAGTCAGCCAGCGGGCCTCCTCGTCGAACTCCACGCGGAGCGACCCGAAGCGCGGGTCCGTCAGCTCGGGGTAGCGGCGGCGGATCGCCGCCAGCTCGCGGTACACCTCGAGGGTGCGGGCGTGACGCCCCTCCCCGACCTCGGACCAGTCGAGCCGCGAGCGCAGGAACGTCTCCGGGTCCTGCGGGTCGGGCACGACCTCCGGGTCCCAGCCCATTTTCGCGAACTCCTCGATGCGGCCCTTCGCCGTCGCCTCGCCCAGATCCTTCTCCGGGTGCGAGGTGAAGAACTGCCACGGGGTCGACGCCGCCCACTCCTCGCCCATGAACAGCATGGGAGTGAAAGGGCCCAGCAGCGTCAGAGCAGCGGCGATCGCGAGACGGCCCTCGTCGAGGGACGCCGTCAGACGGTCGCCGACCGCCCGGTTGCCGATCTGGTCGTGGTTCTGGCTGCAGACCACCAGGCGCCAGGTCGGCATGTGCTCGGTGTCCACCGGACGGCCGTGGTGACGGCCGCGGAACGTCGAGAGGGTGCCGTCGTGGAAGAAGCCCCGGGTCAGCACCTTCGCGAGGGCGCCGAGCGGCGCGAAGTCCTCGTAGTAGCCCGTGGTCTCCCCGGTCAGCGCGACGTGGACCGCGTGGTGGAAGTCGTCGCTCCACTGCGCGTCGAGCCCGTAGCCGTGCGCCTCCCGCGGAGTGATCAGCGTCGGGTCGTTGAGGTCGGACTCGGCGATCAGCGTCAGAGGGCGCCCGACGTGGGCCGACAGCACGGCCACCTCGCTCGCCATCTCCTCGAGCACGTGCACGGCCCGCTCGTCCGAGAGGGCGTGCACCGCGTCCAGGCGCAGGGCGTCGACGCGGTAGTCGCGCAGCCACATCAGAGCGTTGTCGATGATGTACCCGCGGACGGTGTCCGAACCCTCGCCGTCCAGGTTGATCGAGCTGCCCCAGGTGTTGGCCTTCTCGTTCTTGAGGTAGGGGCCGAACTCCGGCAGGTAGTTGCCGCTCGGGCCGAGGTGGTTGTAGACGACGTCCTGGACCACGCCGAGGCCGGCGCGGTGGGCGGCGTCCACGAAGCGCTGGTACGCCTCGGGTCCGCCGTACGGCTCGTGCACGGCGTACCAGAGGACGCCGTCGTAGCCCCAGTTGTGCGTTCCGTTCACCGCGTTGACCGGCAGCAGCTCGACGAAGTCCACGCCGATCGAGCGCAGGTGCTCGAAGCGCTCCGCCGCCGCGTCCAGGGTGCCCTCGGGTGTGAACGTGCCGAGGTGCAGCTCGTAGATGACGGCGCCGGCGAGCTCGCGCCCGGTCCAGGCGGAGTCGCCCCACTCGTGCGCCGAGGGGTCGAACGTGCGCGAGAGCTCGTGCACGCCCTTCGGCTGGCGGCGCGAGCGGGGGTCCGGCAGCGGACCACTGCCGTCCACCCGGTACCCGTAGTCGACCTCGCCGGTGGCCGGGGCCGACGCGGGCGCCCGCCACCATCCGTCGTCTCCGTGGCGGGTCATCGTCAGCGACGAGTCGTCGCCGAGAAGGAGCTCGACCGTCGAGGCCTCGGGGGCCCAGACGTCGAACCGCTCGGGCCCGGTCGTCGGGAGTGCGTAGCGGTAGGGAGTCGTGCTGATCACTGCTGTCTCCAGGAGGGGTCGGATCGGTCTGCGGTGCGGTGCGGAACCGGTCAGGAGACCGGGGCGAGCAGTGCCACGGGGTAGTCGGCGAGGATCTCGGCGACCGGAGTCACTCCTCCCGCGAAGGTGCGGCCGGTGAGGACGTCCTCCATCGGGTGCCCGGGCAGGACCACGACCGTGCCGTTCCACCCGCCCGAAGCGGCGAGGCCCTCGGGGAGCCTGGTCGCGACGGTCAGCGCGCCGCCGCGGTCGAAGGCGATCGCGTGCTCGGCGGCGGGCCCGATCGCGGGGACGGCGGCGTAGCGGGTGAACAGCTCGGGGCGGTCGCGGCGGAGCCGGAGGGCGCGTGAGGTGACGAGGAGCTTCGCGGCTCCCTCGGCGTCGATCGCGGGCTTCCAGCCGCCGTCGATCCGCTCCAGCAGCGCTCGACGCTGCCCGAAGTCGACCTCGCGGCGGTTGTCCGGGTCGACGAGGGAGGTCTCCCAGAGCTCGCTGCCCTGGTAGACGTCCGGGATGCCCGGGGCGGTGATCTGCACGAGCTTCGCGGCGAGGCCGTTCGACCAGCCGGCGGCCGACACCCGCTCGACGGTCTGCTCGACCAGCCGGCGGACGGCGGGCTCGTCGAACGCCGCGTCGATCGCCGCGTGCATCCGCTTCTCGAACTGCTCGTCAGGAGCGGTCCAGTGCGTCGAGTCGTCGGCCTCGCGCGACGCCTTCTCGGCGTAGGCGTGCAGGCGCTCGCGGCTCGCGGGCCAGGTCCCCACGACGGCCTCCCAGAGCAGGTGCTCGATCGGGCCGTCGCCGAAGCCGACGAGGGCGTGGAGCTCGCGGAGCGTCGCCGCCCACGCCTCCGGGTCCTCGGCCAGTGCGGTGATGCGGGCACGGGTGTCCTCGCCGCGCTTCGTGTCGTGGGTCGAGAGCGTGGTGAGCGAGGCGGGGAACGAGGCCTGGCGCACGGCCTGGCGGCGGTGGAACTCGACCAGGTCGATCGCGAACTCGTCCGGGTCCGCTCCGACCTCGTTCAGCGAGGTGAGGCGGCTGAAGCGGTAGAACGCCGTGTCCTCGACGCCCTTCGCCATCACCATGCCGGAGGTCTGCTGGAAGCGTACGGACACCGGCGTGTCGGTCTCGCCGAGCGCCGCGGCGACCTCGTCGATGGTCGCGCGGATCTCGGGACGGCGGCGCACGGCGTCGACGCGGGCGTGCTCGAGGTGCTCCGCTCCGTAGGGGAGGTAGCTGCGGTAGACCGGGTAGGTCGCCAGGAGCTCCGCCAGCGCGTCGTCCGCTCCCTCGATGCCGGGGATCAGGCGGGCCAGCCGCAGAACCTCGGAGCGGAGGATGCCGTCGGCGATGCCGCGCTTGGTGTCGTGGATGAGGTCGGCCCACTGCAGCGGGGCGCCCTTCCCCGTGAGCTCGGCGTCGAGGCCCTCCAGCACGGGGCGGGCGTCGGGGTCGACCAGGATGCGGTCGACGTCGGCCAGGGCGTCGTAGCCCGTGGTGCCGACGGTCGCCCAGTGCGGCGGGAGCTCCTCGTCGCCCTCGAGGATCTTCTCGACCCAGACCGGGGCGCCGCCGATCGCGCGGGCCAGGTCGTCGAGGTATCCGCCCGGGTCGGCCAGGCCGTCCGGGTGGTCGACGCGCAGGCCGTCTGCGAGCCCCTCGGTGAACCAGCGGACGATCTCGGCGTGCGAGGCGTCGAACACCTCGGGCCGCTCGACCGTGATGGCGGCGAGGGTGTTCACCGCGAAGAAGCGGCGGTAGTTCAGCTCGGCGTCGGCGCGGCGCCAGTTCACGAGCTCGTAGCTCTGGCGCTCGTGCACCGTGCGGCCGGAGTCGCCGGGCTCGGCGGTGCCGGGCGCGATAGGCAGGCGGTTCTCGTAGTAGTGCAGCTCGTCGCCGACGACCTCGAGCGCGTCGAGCTCGCTGTCGCTGTCTCCCTCGCTCGCACCGTCGCCGAGGATCGGCACGCGCAGCTTCCCGCCCCCCGCCTCCCAGTCGATGTCGAAGGCGGTGGCGTAGCGGGAGGACTTCCCGTTCCTCAGCAGGTCCCACCACCACGAGTTCTCGCTCGGGGTCGCGACGCCCATGTGGTTGGGGACGATGTCGATGAGGACGCCGAGGCCCTCCGCCCGCGCCGCGGCCGAGGCGTTCGCCAGGCCGGCCGCGCCACCGCGGTCGGGATCGACCTCGGTGTGGTCCACCACGTCGTAGCCGTGGTCCGAGCCGGGCTCGGCCTTCAGCAGCGGCGAGAAGTACAGCCAGTCCGCTCCGAGCGCGCGCACGTAGTCGGCGACGCGGGCGGCGTCGTCGAGGTCGAACGCCGACCGGATCTGGAGGCGGTAGGTGGAGGCGGGCAGACGCACGTCAGGCTCCTGTCGAGGGTGCGGTCGCGGAGTCGGTCGACTCGGCGTGGGGGCTGGTGGGTCCCGTCGAGGAGACGATCGGGATGGCCGAAGTGGCGGCCAGGGACGCGAGCGAGGCGGCGACCGAGTGGTCGACCTCGGGCTCGGGCGTGCTGTGCTCCTGGAGGATGACGAGCGACTTCGCCTGGACCGTGAGCATCGCCCCCGCCGGACGCGGGATCGAGTCCGCCTCGGCGCCGGCGGTGTCGACGAGGACGCTCCACTCGAGCGCGTACTCGTCGCTCGGGATCGCGAACTCGACGTCGACGTCGTCGGCGTTGAAGTACAGGAGGAAGCTGTCGTCGGTGACGGGGCGCCCGCGCTGGTCGCGCTCGCGGATCCCGTTGCCGTTGAGGTAGATGCCCACCGATCGGCCGAGACCGGAGTCCCAGTCGGACGGGGACATCTCGGTGCCGGCGGCGGTGAACCAGACGATGTCGGGCAGGGGCTCGCCGTCGCCGCGCAGGACGGGGCGGCCGTCGAAGAAGCGCATGCGGCGGAAGGTCGGGTGCTCGGCGCGCAGGCGGATGAGCGCCGCGGTGAACTCGAGCAGCGGCCGGTCGGCGTGCGCCCAGTCGATCCAGGTCAGCTCGCTGTCCTGGGCGTAGGTGTTGTTGTTGCCGTTCTGGGTCCGGCCCAGCTCGTCGCCGTGGAGGATCATCGGAACGCCCTGGGAGATCAGCATCGTCGCGAGGAAGTTCCGCTGCTGGCGCGCCCGGAGCGCGAGCACCCGCGGGTCGTCCGTGGGCCCCTCCATGCCGTGGTTCCAGGAGCGGTTGTGCGACTCGCCGTCGTTGCCGTCCTCGCCGTTGGCGTCGTTGTGCTTCTCGTTGTACGAGACCAGGTCCCGGAGGGTGAAGCCGTCGTGCGCCGTGACGAAGTTGATCGAGGCGACCGGGTAGCGGCCCGAGTGCGCGTAGAGGTCGGCCGAGCCGGTGAGGCGCGAGGCGAACTCCCCCAGCGTCGACGGCTCGCCGCGCCAGAAGTCGCGGACCGTGTCGCGGTACTTGCCGTTCCACTCCGTCCACTGGGGCGGGAAGTTGCCCACCTGGTAGCCGCCGGGCCCGACGTCCCACGGCTCGGCGATCAGCTTCACCTGCGAGACCACCGGGTCCTGCTGGACGAGCTCGAAGAAGGTGGAGAGCCGGTCGACGTCGTAGAACTCGCGTGCCAGCGCCGAGGCGAGATCGAAGCGGAAGCCGTCGACGCGCATCTCCGTCACCCAGTAGCGCAGCGAGTCCATGATGAGCTGGAGCGAGTGCGGGTGGCGCACGTTCAGGGTGTTCCCGGTGCCGGTGTAGTCCATGTAGTAGCGCTTGTCGTCGTCGACGAGGCGGTAGTAGGCCTCGTTGTCGATGCCGCGGAACGACAGGGTGGGGCCGAGGTGGTTGCCCTCCGCCGTGTGGTTGTAGACCACGTCGAGGATGACCTCGATGCCGGCCGCGTGGAGCGCCTTCACCATGCTCTTGAACTCCTGGACCTGCTGGCCCTGGTCGCCCGTGGAGGAGTAGGTGTTCTGCGGTGCGAAGAAGCCGATCGTGTTGTAGCCCCAGTAGTTCGAGAGGCCCTTGTCCATCAGCGTGGAGTCGTTCACGAACTGGTGCACGGGCATGAGCTCGATCGCCGAGACGCCCAGGTGCTTGAGGTGGTCGATCACCGCGGGGTGGGCGACTCCGGCGTAGGTGCCGCGGAGCTCCTCCGGCACGTCGGGGTGCGTCTTGGTGAGCCCCTTCACGTGCGCCTCGTAGATCACGGTGCTGTCGTAGGAGGTCCGCGGGCGGCGGTCACCGGCCCAGTCGAAGAAGGGGTTGATGACGACGCCCATCATCATGTGCGGCGCCGAGTCCTCGTCGTTCGTCGAGTCCGGTTCGCCGAAGGTGTACGAGAAGAGGGACTGGTCCCAGTCGATCTCCCCCGAGATCGCCTTCGCGTAGGGGTCCAGCAGCAGCTTGTTCGGGTTGCAGCGGTGGCCGGCATCGGGGTCGTACGGTCCGTGGATGCGGAAGCCGTAGCGCTGGCCCGGCTGGACCTGCGGGAGGTAGCAGTGCCAGACGTAGGCGTCCGACTCCTGGATCTCGACGCGCGTCTCGGTGCCGTCCTCCGCGAAGAGGCACAGCTCGACGCGATCGGCGATCTCGCTGAACAGGGCGAAGTTCGTGCCGCTTCCGTCGAACGTCGCGCCCAACGGGTAGGCGGTTCCGGGCCAGGTCTCCACGAGACTCCTCAGGGGATTGTTCTCGGGCAGTCCGGGAGACGCCGATGTGCGGTCTGCGGATGCCCGACGTCGGGGGTGATGGTCCGTCACTTCCACGACGGACCGACTGCTCAGCTTAGCGAGCGTGTCTCGAGCATTCCCCTGACGGTCAGCGCTCATCGCGCGGTCCTCCTCCGGTGGTCACGACCGGCGGCCGGAACCGCCGTCCGGTTCGTCCTGCGGGCGCGTGAGCGGGCAGGTCGTTCCGGTGGGTCACGCTCGAACAGTACGGTCGCGCCCGGTCCGCCGGGGAGGGCTGGCGCCGCGCCGGGTGCATCGGCTAGAACGCGCCGGAGGGGCTGTCCGGCCCACGCGGAGGGGCCGGCCGGGCTGGGCGGGAGCAGCGATCGGCCCCGTCGTCAGGGCCACGTCGCCACGGACCGGGGTGCCGCACCGCGATCAGTGCGAGCCGAGCCTGCGCCGCAGGAGATCGATCCGCGCCTGCAGCTGGGTCACGCTCGCCTGCGCCACCGCGGGTCCGCCGCAGAGCCGGCGCAGCTCGGTGTGCACCTGGCCGTGCGACTCGCCCGTCCCCCGTGCCCACAGGCCGACCAGGGAGTTGAGCAGGCTGCGCTGCTCCTTGAGCGTGCGGTAGAGCGGTGCCGGGATCTCGCTCACCGGCTCGGCCGGGGCCGCCGCCCCCGCGCGGCTGCCGGCGCGCTTGGCCTGCCGCTGCTGCCGGTGCTGGAGGAGCTCCCGCACCTGGTCGGGCTCGAGGAGCCCCGGCAGGCCGATGAAGTCGAGCTCCTCCTCGCTCTCGACCTCGACCTCCATCCCGAACTCGGCGCCCTCGTAGACGACGCGGTCGAAGGTGGCGGCCGAGCCGATCGACTCGAAGCGGCCCTCCTCCAGGAGATCGGAGGACGCCTTGTCGCTGCGCTCGGCGTCGGCCATCAGGTCGGCCTCGGGGTACTCCTCGTCGTCGGAGGTCCTGCGGTCGAGGGCGTGATCGCGCTGCAGCTCCATCGAGCCCGCCAGCGCGAGCAGGCCGGGCACGTTCGGGAGGAACACCGAGGCGGTCTCGCCGCGGCGCCGCGCGCGCACGAAGCGGCCGATCGCCTGGGCGAAGAACAGAGGAGTCGACGCCGATGTCGCGTAGACGCCGACGGCGAGCCTCGGCACGTCGACGCCCTCGGAGACCATGCGGACCGCGACCATCCAGCGACTGGTGTCCTTCGCGAACTCCTCGATCCGGTCGCTCGCCTCCTTCTCGTCGGAGAGCACGACGGTGACGGTCTCGCCGCTGATCTCGCGGAGCATCGCGGCGTAGGCGCGCGCGGTGTAGTGGTCGGTCGCGATGACCAGGCCGCCGGCGTCGGGCACGGCGCGCCGCACCTCGGTGAGGCGGGTGTTCGCGGCGCGGAGGACAGAGGGGATCCAGTCGCCCTTCGGGTCCAGCGCGGTCCGCCAGGCCTGCGAGGTGATGTCCTTGGTGTTGCCCTCGCCGAGCCGCGCCTCCATCTCGTCGCCGGCCTTCGACTTCCAGCGCATCTGCCCGGCGTAGACCATGAACAGCACCGGCCGGACGACGCCGTCCGCGAGCGCGCGGCCGTAGCCGTAGGCGTAGTCGGTGAGCGAGGTGCGGATGCCCTCCTCGTCCGGCAGGTAGCTGACGAACGGGATCGCCGCCGTGTCCGAGCGGAACGGCGTCCCGGTCAGCGAGAGCCGGCGGACGGCGGGCTCGAAGGCCTCGCGCACCGCGTCGCCCCAGCTGAGCGCGTCGCCGGCGTGGTGCACCTCGTCGAGGATGACGAGGGTGCGCCCGGACAGGGTGAGCTCGCGGTGGAGCTCGGCGCGGACCGCGACCTGCGCGTAGGTGACGGCGACGCCGTGGTAGTGGCGGGCGTGGCGGCCCATGCGGTTGGTGAAGGTCGGGTCCAGGCGGA
Organism: Rathayibacter sp. AY1D1; assembly: GCF_002932635.1. Lineage (NCBI taxonomy): Bacteria > Bacillati > Actinomycetota > Actinomycetes > Micrococcales > Microbacteriaceae > Rathayibacter > Rathayibacter sp. AY1D1. Next base: position 287,883 of record NZ_PSVY01000001.1, on the reverse strand, counting down.
TGCCGACGCGGTGCGCGGCCTCGGCCCACTGGCGCTTGAGGTGCTCCGTCGGCGCGACCACGGTGATCCGGTCGACCGTGCGGTTGTGCAGCAGCTCGGCGGCCAGCCGCAGCGCGAAGGTGGTCTTGCCCGCGCCCGGGGTCGCGGCGGCCAGGAAGTCGCGCGGCTCGTGCTGGAAGTAGGCCTCGAGCGCCTCCGCCTGCCAGGCGCGGAGCTTGTTCGCGGTACCCCACGGTGCCCTGCCCGGGAACGACGGGGACAGGTGCTCAGCGGCGGAGGTGCCGACCTGATGACCGAAGCTCGAGGGACTGTTCACGTGGACCGAATCTAGCCGACGCCTCCGACAGCGGCTCGGTCTCCGCGGCCCGCCGGGAGGCGCACGGCGTGTCGCGCCGTGCCACCGGCGGCCGGGTGCGGAGCATGATGGAGGGATGGTCGAGCAGCGTCATCCGTGGTCCCGCTACGTCGCCCTGGGCGACTCCTTCACCGAGGGGATCGGCGATCCCGAGCCCGGCAGCCCCGGCGGGCACCGCGGCTGGGCGGACCGCGTGGCGGAGGTCCTGGGCAGCCAGAACGAGGACTTCGCCTACGCCAACCTGGCGGTGCGCGGCCGCCTCCTGCAGCAGATCGTCGACGAGCAGGTCGAGCCCGCCCTGGAGCTGCGCCCCGACCTCATCACCATCTCCGCGGGCGGGAACGACGTCATCCGCCCGGGGACCGACCCCGACGACATCGCGTCCCGCTTCGAGTCGGGCCTCGCCCGGCTCCGCTCCGACGGGGCGACCGTCGTCCTCTTCACCGGAGTGGACGTGGGCTTCTCCCCCGTGTTCGGGCGGATCCGCGGGAAGGTCGCGATCTACAACGAGAACCTGCGGGCGCTGGCCAAGCGGTACGACTGCATCGTCGCCGACCAGTGGTCCCTCCAGGAGATCCAGGACGTGCGGATGTGGGCGCCGGACCGCCTGCACCTCAACCCGCACGGCCACCACGAGGTCGCGCGCATGGTCCTCGAGTCGCTGAACGTCGAGAACGACCTGCGCCCCCTCGCCCCGGAGCCGCTGCACGCCCGCACGTGGCGTGCCGCCCGCACGGAGGACATCCAGTGGGCGCGGGAGTACCTCGTGCCGTGGGTGCTGCGCCGCGTCCGCCACCAGTCCTCCGGCGACTTCATCACCGCCAAGCGGCCCTCCGCCGAGCGCTGGAGCACCGATCCCGCGGCCTCGGAGCCGGGATCGGTCGTGCCGGGCAACGCGACGCCGGAGGAGGTCGCCGAGGACATCGCGACCGCGGGCGTGCGGATCGTCGGCGACCGGGCCGCGGATCCCCTGGCCTGATCCGCTCCCGGGAGGCGGCGGCTCGCCCCGCGCTCAGCCGAACAGCTCGGCCGGGTGGCCGAGGCGCCAGGCGAAGCCCGGGTCCTCGATCGACCCGTCGGCGACGAGGGGAAGCTCGTACGGGGTGCCGTTGACGTCGACGGTCGCGGTCCCCACGCGCTCGCCGTCGGCGACGGTCTCGAGCGGATCGAGGGCGACCGTGGTCGACGTCGAGACCGCACCCCACACCAGCACGGACCGCGCCTCCGCGGTCTCGGCCGTCGCCGTCTCCCCCCAGGCGCTCGTGAGGGTGCCGTAGTCCTGGCCCTCGACGGTCAGCGGGACGGTCCGGAAGCCCGCCTCGACGGTCGGGACGAGGGTCAGCACGTCCGCGGCGAGCTGCGGGTGCGTGCGCGCGCCCACCACCACGCCGACGAGGGTGACCGGCCGGCCCTCGACGGTCGCGTCGAGCGAGAACAGCAGGCACGAGCCCGCCTCGTCGGTCGTCCCCGTCTTGATACCGTCCACTCCCGAGCGGCCGAGGAGCGAGTTGGTGTTGTCGACCTCGCCGACCCCCGGGATGACCGCGGTCGGCGTCGCGACGATCGGAGCGAGCACCGGGTCCGCGATCAGCAGCTCGCCCAGGCGCACCATCTCGGCCGTCGTGCTGACCGTCGCCGGCGAGAGCCCGCTGGTGTCGGCGAGGGAGGTCCGCTCGAGCCCCTGCCCGTCCAGCCAGCCGCGCGCCGCGGCGAGGAAGGCGTCCTCCGAGCCGTACGCCCAGATCGCGAGGGACTTCGCGTAGTTGTTCGCGGACGGGAGCATCATGGCGGTCAGCGCCTCCCGCTCGGTCAGCTGCAGACCCGCGGTGACCGGAGCGTTCGAGCCGTTCTCGGCCAGGGTGTCGTTGTAGTACTGCACGTCCGCGCTCGTGAAGGTGATGGTCTCCCCGTCCGTCCCCTCTGCGATCGGCTTCGCCGCGAGGACGACGAGAGCGGTGACGACCTTGGCGATGCTCCCCGTCGGCACGGTTCCGGTGGAGCCGTAGCGGGCGAGCAGCCCGTCCTCCTCCGTCCCGTCGATGCCCACGGCCGCCACGGCGCCGGAGCCGTAGGCCGGCCAGGCCGGAGCGGGCGCGTCGACGGTGCTCGAGACGGGGTCCACCGCGACGGCGCTCGCCGTCGGCAGCTCCGCGGTCGCCGCGTTGGTCGCGTAGGCACCGCCTCCACCGACCAGCACGGTCGCAGCGACGAGACCGGCGACGACTGCCCCGCGCCGTCGACGCGGTCGCGGCTCCGGCGCGGCGGGCTCCCCGAACAGGTCGAGGGCGTCGTCGGATCGGGTCGGGGAGGTCACCCCGTCATCGTACGGGCGGGCCTCTCACCCGTCCCGGACGCCGCCCCGTCGTCGGACGCGGCGGGTGACGCGCGGCACCGACCCCGATCCAGCGGCGGGAGCGTCAGCAGCAGGTCACCGCGGGGCCGCCGAGCGCCGGAGCCGGGCGGTCAGCGCCCGCGGGTCAGCGCCCACAGTGCGACGGCGCTCGCCGAGGCCACGTTGAGCGAGTCGACGCCGTGAAGCATCGGGATGGTGACGACGGTGTCCGAGGCGTCCAGCGCCGCGCGGCTGAGCCCGTCCCCCTCGGCGCCCAGGACGATCGCGACGCGCTCAGGGCGAGCCGCCGCGTACTCGTCGAGCGGCACCGCGTCCGGAGCGAGCGCCAGCGCAGCGACCGAGAACCCGGCCTCCTCCAGAGCGCGGCGAGCCGGAGCCCACTCGGGGGTGCGCGTCCACGGCACCTGCAGGACCGTGCCCATGCTCACCCGGACGCTGCGCCGGTACAGGGGGTCCGCGCACCGCGGCGTCACGAGCACCGCGTCCGCGCCCATGCCGGCCGCGGCGCGGAAGACGGCGCCGACGTTGGTGTGGTCGACCAGGTCCTCCAGGATCACGACGAGGCGCGCGCCCTCCAGCAGCTCGGCCATCGGCCGCAGCGGCGGACGGTGCATCGAGGCGAGCGCTCCGCGGTGGAGGTGGAACCCGGTCAGCTCCTCGATCAGCGGATCCGGCGCCACGAAGACCGGCACCTCGGGATGACGCTCGAGCACCCCGGCCGCGTCCGGCAGCCGCTTCTCCTGCACCAGGACCGAGCGGGGACGGTGCCCGGCGTCGAGCGCCCGCTCGATCACCTTGGCCGACTCGGCGATGTACAGACCGCCCTCCGGCTCCAGCACCCGCCGCAGCGCCACGTCGGTGAGGCGGTGGTAGTCGGCGAGGAGCGGGTGGTCGAGGTCGGTGATGTGCACGATCGGCATCCCGGCAATCTAGGGCACGGCGCGGACTAAACTCGTCCAGGGGCCGCTCGAACGGCCCTCGAAGGAGGCGCGGATGGAGTCGAGTCCGACACCGGTCGCCGAGGGCCCCGAGGCGCTCGCGGTCGAGCAGGCCGTCGAACTCCTCAGCGGGCGCCGCGTCGCCGCCGTCACCGGTGCGGGCATGAGCACCGACTCGGGCATCCCCGACTACCGCGGAGCCGGGGCACCGGTGCGCAGCCCGATGACCTACTCCCAGTTCGTCGCCGACCCCGACTACCGCCGCCGGTACTGGGCCGGCAGCCAGCTCGGCTGGCGCCGCTTCACCAGCACGCTCCCCAACGACGGCCACCGGGCCCTGGCCCGGCTGGAGGAGCGCGGCCTGCTCACGGGCGTCGTCACCCAGAACGTCGACGGCCTGCACGTCCGGGCCGGCTCGCGCCGCGTGGTGGATCTGCACGGCTCGGCGGACCGTGTGCGCTGCATGACCTGCGGCCAGTACTTCGCGCGCGACGCGGTGGCCGAGCGGATCGAGGCGCTCAACCCCTGGCTCGACGACCCCGACGTCTCCTCCCTCAACCCCGACGGCGACGCCGAGGTCCACGACGTCTCGGCGATGACCGTCCCCGAGTGCACGGTCTGCGGCGGGATCCTGAAGCCGGACATCGTCTTCTTCGGCGAGTTCATCCCGACCGAGCGGTTCGAGGAGGCGCGCGCCATCGTCGCGGGCGCCGACGCGCTGCTCGTGGCCGGCTCGTCGCTCGTGGTCAACTCCGGCATCCGCTTCCTCGAGATCGCCCGTCGCGCCCGGATGCCGATCGTGATCGTCAACCGCGGCACCACCAAGGGCGACTCGCGCGCGAGCATCAAGATCGACGGCGGCACCAGCGAGGTGCTCCGCGAGCTCGCCGAGCGCCTGCCCGCGCGCCGCACCGCCGCCCTCTGAGCTCCCGCCCGCTCCGCACCCGACCTCCCGAGAGGCCCCTGTGACCCAGCTCACCCTCGTCCGCCACGGCCAGACCGACTGGAACGCCGCCCGGCGCATCCAGGGCAGGAGCGACATCCCGCTCAACGCGACCGGGCGCGCCCAGGCGCGGGCGGCGGCGCGGCTGCTCGCCGACCGGCGCTTCGACGCGGTGGTCGCCAGTCCGCTGCAGCGCGCCTTCGACACCGGAGCGATCATCGCGCGCGGTCTCGGACTCGACGAGCCGCTGGCGGTGCCGGGCCTGGCCGAGCGCGCCTACGGCGAGGCGGAGGGGATGACCGGTCCCGAGCTCGCCGAGCGCTTCCCCGGAGGCATCGAGCGCGCGCCGATCCCCGGCTGCGAGACCCGCGCCGAGGTCGTCGAGCGGGCGACCGCCGCGCTGCTCGAGGTGGCCGAGCGCTTCCCCGACGCGTCCGTCGTCGTCGCCACGCACGGTGCGGTCATCGGCAGCCTGATCCGCGCGCTCAGCAGCGAGGACCTCCCCGTGCACGGCGTCTCGGTCGGCAACGGCTCCCGGCACGACTTCGCGATCGTCGACGGGGCACTGCGCATCGTCGGCGTCGACGACTCCGGCGACGTGGTCGTGGCGGACGTCGACCTCGACGACGTGCTCAGCCCGGCCCCGGGAGCCTGACGGCCCGCCTCCCGGAGGCGGTCCGATCGCCGGACCGCGTCAGCGCCGGCCGAGGTCCTGCAGGAGCCCGAAGAGCACCCGGGCGGAGTCGCGCCAGGAGAAGGCCGCGGCCCGCTCCCTCGCCCGGGCCGAGTGCGTCCGCCACACGGCGCCGTCCTCGAGCGACCGCACGCCGTCCGCGATGCCCTTCGCGCTCGACGGGTCGACGTACACGGCGGCGTCCTGGGCGATCTCGCGGAAGATCGGGATGTCGCTCACCACGACCGGCGTCCCGAGCGCCATCGCCTCGACCAGCGGGATCCCGAAGCCCTCGTCCCTGCTCGCCGTCACGAGAGCGGTCGCCCGCGCGAGCACCGCACGGTACTCCGCGTCCGGCGCCCCCTGGTGGAACACCAGCTTCGCGGTCGGCGCCAGGGCCCGGAGCGTCTCGACGGTCTCGTCGCTCGCCCGGCTCATCAGGTGCAGCTCGTAGTCGGGCAGCAGCCGCATCGCGCGCGCGAGCGTCTCGACGTTCTTGTAGGGCATGAACGAGCCCATGTAGACGAGCGAGCGCGCGGCCGACCGGTCGGGCAGCGATCCCGCCAGAGCGGCGCTCGCCTCGTCGGGCTCGGTCGCCGCGTTCGGGACGACGACCACCGGCCGGGTGGTGAGGCGGTGGGAGCGGATCAGGTCGCGGGTCGTCTCCGAGACGGTGACGACCGCGTCGGCGCGCTGGAGGAGCCTCCGCTGCGGCCACCAGGCGAGGTGGTAGAGCCGCCAGAGCGCGCGCACGGGAGCGGCCAGGTCGCGCGGCGGAGTGCGGTGGCGGTAGTAGATGAGGTCGTGCACGGTCAGGACGAGCCGGTAGCGGCGGCCGAGCGAGCCCATGGTCTGCATCGGCGAGAAGACCACGTCGGGCCGCAGCCGGTTCACCAGCAGCGCGACGAACGGCTCGAACGGGCTGGTCGGCCCGGTCACGCGCTCCCACGGGAGCGACGGGAGCATCGCGAGCTGGCGGCGGTCGCTGATCAGCATGGTCACGTCGTGCAGCTTCGCGAGCTCGCGGACGAGCTCCGCGGTGTAGCGGCTGATCCCGTCGTGCCGCTCGAGCCGGGTGTACCGGCAGTCGACGACGATCCTCATCGGTCGATCCCCTCCTCGAGGGCCGTCCGCAGCACGGCGGCGGCCTCGTCCGGCGTCTCGTAGTGGATCAGGTGGCCGACTCCGTCGATGACGTGCAGGCGGGCGTGCGGCAGCCTCTCGAGCAGGCGGTACTGCGCCGGGAGCGGAGTGATGTCGTCCTGCGCCGCGGCGATCAGCTGCGTCGGCACGCCGATCCGGGAGGCGTACTCGCCGACGTCGTGCGAGACGGAGGCGCGGAACGCCTCGAGGACCGTGTCGCGGGAGGCGAAGGCGCTGAAGTAGCGGTCGTGCTGGTCGTGCACGAAGCGTCGCAGCGCCGGCTCCTTCGTCTTCACCATCGCCAGGCTCATCACCCGCACGATCAGCGGGTCGCTGAGCAGGCGGCGTCCGAGGGGCCCCGGCAGGAGCGCGCCGAGCCGGTAGTAGAGGACGGCGAGCCTGGTCAGGACGCCGCGCGGACCCTGCAGGGCGGGCGCGCCGATCGGGTTGACCAGCACCAGGAGCGGAGCGGGCAGCCCGTCCGCGACGGCCGCGGCCGCGACGATCGAGCCGAAGGAGTGGCCGAGGACGGCCGCCTCGCCGCGGAGCCCCAGCGCGTCGAGGAAGGAGCCGAGCCAGGAGGCGTAGCCGTCCACGTCGTGCGGCAGGCGCGTCATCGGGGTCGAGGCGCCGAAGCCGGGCAGGTCGGGAGCGACGACCCGCACGTCCGCTCCCCCGGCGAGCAGACGGGCGACGACGGGCTCGAGGCCGTGGTGCTCGCCGCGGAACCCGTGCACCAGCACGAGGACGGTCGAGGCGTCCGGAGCGCCGTAGGTCCAGTAGGCGGTGCGGGATCCGGCGACGTCCACCGCGGCCTCGCGGACGGGGACACGGCCGAGATCGGAGGCGTAGGGGGAGGGAGTGGTCATCGCGTTCCTTATCGTAGGGAAACCCCGTCGAAGATCTGGCCGCAACGCCTTGCGTGGCCTCGATCCGAGCCGGGAGCATGATCACGCGCTCGCAACACGGCGCACCGCCCACCCGTCTCGCGAGACGGTCATCCGCTCAGGCAGCAGCAGAAGGAGCACCGTGAGCTTCACGTCGCCGATCCAACTCCCCGGACTCGCCCTCGACCCCCAGTGGTACCGCCGGGCGGTGTTCTACGAGGTGATGATCCGGTCGTACTACGACTCCAACGGCGACGGCGCCGGCGACATCAACGGGCTCGCCTCCAAGCTCGACTACCTGCAGTGGCTCGGGATCGACGCCCTCTGGCTCCCGCCGTTCTACATGTCGCCTCTGCGCGACGGCGGCTACGACGTCTCCGACTTCAAGGCGATCCTCCCCGAGTTCGGCACGATGGAGGACTTCCGCGACCTCGTGCGGAAGGCCCACGAGCGCAACATGCGCATCGTGATGGACTTCCCGCTCAACCACACCAGCGACCAGCACGAGTGGTTCCAGCAGTCCCGGTCCGACCCCGAGGGCCCCTACGGCGACTTCTACGTCTGGAACGACACCGACGACAAGTGGCCGGACATCCGCATCATCTTCGTCGACACCGAGGACTCGAACTGGGCCTTCGACGCCGAGCGCCGCCAGTTCTACTTCCACCGCTTCTTCTCGCACCAGCCGGACCTCAACTTCGAGAACCCCGCCGTGCACGAGGCGATCCACGACGTGGTCAAGTTCTGGCTCGACCTCGGCGTCGACGGCATCCGGCTCGACGCGATCCCCTACCTCTACGAGTCCGACGAGGGCAACGGAGAGGGCGAACCGCCGACCCACGAGTTCATCAAGAACCTCCGCACCATGGTCGACCGCGACTACCCCGGCCGCATCCTGATCGCCGAGGCGAACCAGTGGCCGCGAGAGGTTGCCGCGTTCTTCGGCACGGAGGAGGAGCCCGAGTGCCACATGGCGTTCGACTTCCCGGTCATGCCGCGCATCTTCTACTCCCTCCGCGCGCAGACGGCGAACGAGCTGAAGAAGGTGCTCTCCGAGACGTTCGACATCCCCAGCGGCGCCGCCTGGGGCGTATTCCTCCGCAACCACGACGAGCTCACGCTCGAGATGGTGTCCGAGGAGTACCGCCAGGCCATGTACGGCTGGTACGCCTACGACCCGCGGATGCGCTCGAACATCGGCATCCGCCGCAGGCTCGCGCCGCTGCTGGACAACTCGCGCGCCGAGCTCGAGCTGATCAACGCCCTGCTCTTCTCCCTCGCCGGCAGCCCGTTCCTGTACTACGGCGACGAGATCGGCATGGGCGACAACATCTGGCTCAACGACCGCGACGCGTCGCGCACGCCGATGCAGTGGACGCCCGACCGCAACGCCGGCTTCTCGGCAGCCGACCCCGGCAAGCTCGTGCAGCCGATCGTCCAGTCGCTCGTCTACCACTACAACCAGGTCAACGTGGAGGCGCAGCTGGCGCAGTCCCGCTCCCTGCTGCACTGGATGCGGAACGTCCTGCACGTGCGCCGCGGCCACCCGGCGTTCGGCCTCGGGTCGATGCGCGTCCTGGAGACGGACCACGAGTCGGTGCTCGCCTTCGTGCGGGACTACGCCGGCTCGGGCTCCGAGATGGGCGACCAGCCCGAGGAGGTGCTCTGCGTCTTCAGCTTCAACCACAACCCGGTCTCGGTCACGATCACCGACCCCGAGAACCCCGGATCGACGCTGAGCGACCTGTTCGGCGGCGGCCGCTTCCCCGGATTCTCGGACGACGGCACGCTGACGATGACGCTCGGCACGCAGGGCTTCTTCTGGCTCCACGTCGCCAAGGCGCACGAGGCCCGCTGACCCGGCAGCACGCCGAGGGGCCTCCGGCCGATGTCGGAGGCCCCCTTTAGGCTGTCGGCGTGAGCACCACCGGAACGACCGAGACGCAGACCGAGCCGATGCTGTTCGACGACGCCGAGCAGGAGCTCGTCCCCTCCGAGGGGGCGCGGTGGTTCGATCTGCTGGCCGTGTTCGACCTCGAGACCACCGGCATCGACGTCCGCACGAGCCGCATCGTCACCGCGCACGTCGGCGTGATCGACGCGGCGGGCGAGCCGATCGAGGGCACGACCTGGCTCGCCGATCCCGGGGTCGAGATCCCGGCCGGCGCCTCCGCCGTCCACGGGATCAGCACCGAGCACGCCCGCGCGCACGGCCGCCCCGCCGGCGAGGTCGTGGCCGAGATCTCCGAGGCGCTGCGCTCGCTCCTCGCCCGCGGCATCCCGGTCGTCGTCTACAACGCCCCCTACGACCTCTCGCTCCTCGCCCACGAGGCGCGCCGCTGGGGCGTGCCCGTGCTGCTCGACCCGAGCCCCGTCGTCGATCCGCTCGTGATCGACAAGGCGGTGGACCGCTACCGCAAGGGCAAGCGCACCCTGACCCTCGCCGCCGAGCACTACGGCGTCGCCCTCACCGAGGCGCACGACGCGGGCGCGGACGCGATCGCGGCGGGTCGGGTCGCCCAGGCGCTGGGCCGCGCCTTCGCCGACGAGCTCGGAGTCGGCGCGGAGGCCCTGCACGCGCTCCAGGTCGACTGGTGCCGCACCCAGGCCGAGTCCTTCCAGGAGTACATGCGCCGCGTCCGCGACGAGTCCTTCGTCGCCGACGGGGGCTGGCCGGTCCGCCACTGACCCCTCAGGTCAGCGTGCGCCCCTCGCGCAGGAGCGCCACGTACTCCGCGATCCGCCGCTCCCGCGTCGCCGCCCGCTTCAGCTGCGAGAGGCGGAAGAGGAACGCGAAGCGCTTCTGCCCGCCGACGGTCGCGAAGAAGGCCAGGGCCTGCGGATCCGCGTCGAGCGCCCGCTGGAAGTCGTCCGGCACCTCCGCATCGCGCTGCCGGTAGGCCGCGTCCCAGCGCCCGTCGGCGCGTGCCCGCTCGACCTCGGCCAGCCCGCCCGGCAGCATCCGGCCCTCCGCCAGCAGCCGTGCGACGTGATCGCGGTTGACCTTGGACCACGGGCTAGCGCGACGCCGCGGGGTGAAGGCCTGGAGCTTGAACTGCTCGTCGAAGGCTCCCGCCTGACCGTCGATCCAGCCGTGGCAGAGCGCGATGTCGAGCGCCTCGGCGTAGGTGATCCCCGGATCGACGGCGGCCTTCTTCCGCAGCTTCAGCCGGACTCCGTCCGGGTCGGGCTCGCCGCGGAGGTAGGCGTCCCACTCTTCAGGAGTCGTGAACGGCAGGATCGGCTTGTCGGCGAAGGACACCATGCCGGGACGCTACCGCGCCGGCTCCCCGACGGCCACGGCCCGCCCGTCGGCGCAAGCCCTCGCTCCGCGGACCGCGGCGCTGTGGGATCGGGTGAGCACGTGTTCCCCCTCCCCCCCTCTCGCAAGGAGAAGTCATGCCCACGATCCGCACGGTCACCGTCCTCGGCAGCGGAGTGCTCGGCTCCCAGATCGCCTTCCAGTCGTCCTTCCACGGCTTCGCCGTCACCGTCTACGACCTCTCCGACGACGTCCTCGAGTCGGCGCGCGAGCGGCTCCGCGGTCTCGCGGGCGTCTACGAGTCGGTGCCCGGCGGCGTCGCCGGCGGACCGCAGGAGGCGCTCGACTCCCTCCGCCTCACCTCCGACCTCGCGGAGGCTGTCGCCGACGCCGACCTCGTGATCGAGGCCGTCCCCGAGGACCTGGGCCTGAAGCAGGAGCTGTACGGCCGCCTGGGTGCGCTCGCTCCCGAGCGCACGGTCTTCGCGACCAACTCGTCCACGCTGCTCCCCAGCGACCTGAAGGCCTCGACCGGCCGACCCGACCGGTTCCTCGCGCTGCACTACGCCAACCACGTCTGGGCGCAGAACACGGCCGAGATCATGGGGACGGCGGACACGGACCCCGCCGTGGTCGACGCCGTCGTGGAGTTCGCCGTCTCCAGCGGCCTCGAGCCCATCAGGCTGCAGAAGGAGAAGGCCGGCTACGTCCTCAACTCGCTGCTGGTGCCGCTCCTCAACGCCGCGTCGGGTCTGCTCATGGGCGGCTACGCCGACCACGAGACCATCGACAAGACCTGGAGGATCGGCACCGGCGCCCCTCTCGGACCCTTCCAGATCTTCGACGTCGTCGGTCTGCGGACCGCCTACAACATCGCCGCCGCGGCCCCGGACGAGGCCTCCCAGGCCTTCGCCGCCCACCTGAAGACGGAGTACCTCGATCGCGGCCGCCTCGGAACGGCCACCGGAGAGGGCTTCTACCGCTACTGAGGACCGCCCCGCGGGAACGACGAAGGGCCCCCGACCGTGAGGTCGAGGGCCCTTCGAGGAGTGCTACTTGCCGAAGTTCTTGTAGCGGCTGTTGAACTTCTCGACGCGGCCGGCCGAGTCCATGATGCGCTGCTTGCCCGTGTAGAACGGGTGCGAGGCGGAGGAGATCTCGACGTCGATGACGGGGTAGGTCACGCCGTCGAGCTCGATCGTCTTGCTGCTCTTCGCGGTCGAGCGGGTGAGGAAGGTCTCACCGGACGCGAGGTCGCGGAAGACGATCGCGGAGTACTCGGGGTGGATGTCGGTCTTCATGGTCGTGTCCTGTCGTCGATGGTCCTGAACCGCACCTGTCGTCGACGGGAACGGGTGGATGAGGGCGGGCGCACCGCGAACGGGCCCGAACCAGCTACCGAGAATACCAGACCGGCAGCGTGTGCAGAAGTCGCGCCGCGCCCGGACCCCGGAGCCGGGGTCAGCCGCGGGCGCGGGCCGAGAAGCGCCCGTTCTCGCGGGTGAGAGCGATGTCGAGCCCGAAGGTCTCGGCGAGCGTCGCCTCGGTCAGGGACTCGGCCAGCGGGCCCGCCGCCACCACCGCTCCGTCGCGGAGGAGCAGGGCGTGGGTGAAGCCGTCGGGGATCTCCTCGACGTGGTGGGTCACCATCACGATCGCGGGCGATGCCGGGTCCTTAGCGAAGCCGCCCAGCAGCTGGACGAGCTCCTCGCGGGCGCCGAGGTCGAGGCTCGCGGCCGGCTCGTCGAGCAGGAGCAGCTCGGGGTCGGTCATGATCGCGCGGGCGATCTGGACGCGCTTCTGCTCGCCGTCCGAGAGCGTCCCGAAGGTGCGCTCGGCGAGGTGCTCGAGCTTCCACTCGGACAGCACGCGGCGGGCGCGGCGCTCGTCGATCGCGTCGTAGCCCTCGTTCCAGCGGCCGGTGACGGCGTAGGCGGCGGTCATCACGACGTCGAGCACGCTCTCGCCGGCCGGGAGGCGGCGCGCCATCGCGGTCGAGGCGTAGCCGATGCGCGGACGCAGCTCGAACACGTCGACCCGGCCGAGGGTCTCCTCGAGCAGGTGCGCGGCACCGGTCGAGGGGTAGTTCTGCGCGGCGGCGATCTGCAGGATCGAGGTCTTGCCCGCCCCGTTGGGGCCGAGGATCACCCAGCGCTCGTCCTCGGCCACGTCCCACGACACGTGGTCGAGGATCCGCTTGCCGTTCCGGACGAAGGACACATCGACGAACGAGACAACGCTGGGCATGGGAGCCATTCTAAAGGAGGCGGCCGGGAGGCTCAGACGAGCGAGTCGTAGATCGCCCGGGTGTCCCGCGCGATCTGCGTCCAGCTGAAGTGGCTCTGCGCGCGCTCGCGGCCCGCGGCGCCCATCCGCTTCGCCGTCTCCGGGTCGGCGACGACCTCGGCGAGGACGGCGGCCAGGTCGGCGACGTAGCGCTCCGGGTTCACGGGGGTGCCGGTGCCGTCGGTGACCTGCTCGATCGGGACGAGACGGCCGGTCACGCCGTCGTCGACGACCTCCGGGATGCCGCCGGTCGCCGTCCCGACGACCGCCGCACCGCAGGCCATCGCCTCGAGGTTGACGATGCCGAGGGGCTCGTAGATCGAGGGGCAGACGAACGTGGTCGCGTTCGTCAGGACCGCGGAGAGCTGGTGGCGCGGCAGATGCCGGTCGATCCAGACGACGCCGGTGCGCTCCTCCTGGAGGCTGCGGACGAGGGAGGTGACCTCGGCCATGATCTCGGGGGTGTCGGGGGCGCCCGCGCAGAGCACGAGCTGCACCTCGGGAGGCAGGGTCGCTGCAGCGCGGAGCAGGTAGGGCAGGCCCTTCTGCCGGGTGATGCGGCCGACGAAGACCACGGAGGGGCGCGAGGGGTCGATGCCCAGCTCGGCGAGGACGGCCTCGTCCTCGACCGGGTGCCAGGCGTCGAGGTCGATGCCGTTGTATACCACGTGGACCTTCGCCGGGTCCAGGGCCGGGTAGGAGCGGAGGATGTCCTCGCGCATGCCGCCGGACACCGCGATCACGGCGTCGGCGTTCTCGTACGCCTCCCGCTCGATCCAGCTCGAGACGCGGTAGCCGCCGCCGAGCTGCTCGGCCTTCCACGGACGCAGCGGCTCGAGGCTGTGCGCCGAGACCACGTGCGGGATGCCGTGCAGGAGCTGGGCGAGACGCCCCGCGGCGTTGGCGTACCAGGTGTGGGAGTGGACCAGGTCGGCCCCCGCCGCGTCCTGCGCGATCTGCAGGTCGACCCCGAGGGTCTGCAGCGCGCCGTTCGCCTCGGCGAGCTCCGCGGGGACGGAGTACGCGAACGTGCCCTCCTCCTCGCGCGGCGCGCCGAAGCAGCGCACCACGACCTCCAGGTCGCTGCGCAGCGCCTTGGTGAGCTCGGCCACGTGGACACCGGCTCCCCCGTACACCTCGGGCGGGTATTCCTTGGTCAGCAGATCGACTCGCACCCCCGAACCGTAGTACAGGGCGCTCCCCCGGCGACAGCCGGGGTCCACGGGGAAGCCCGAGCCCCTACTGTGGTGCCATGCAGTCAAAGAAGATCTTCGGCATCGTCCTCGCCGGCGGCGAGGGAAAGCGCCTCATGCCCCTCACGGCGGACCGGGCCAAGCCCGCGGTGCCGTTCGGCGGGCAGTACCGGCTGATCGACTTCGCGCTGTCCAACCTGATCAACTCCGGTCTCACCCAGATCGTCGTGCTGACGCAGTACAAGTCGCACTCGCTCGACCGCCACGTCTCGCAGACCTGGCGCCTCTCCGGGCTCCTGAACTCCTACGTCGCCTCGGTCCCCGCGCAGCAGCGCCTGGGCAAGCGCTGGTTCAGCGGCTCGGCCGACGCGATCCTGCAGAGCCTCAACCTGATCCGCGACGAGAAGCCCGACATCGTCGTCGTGGTCGGCGCCGACCACGTCTACCGCATGGACTTCTCGCAGATGATCGACGCGCACATCACGTCCGGTGCGAAGGCGACCGTCGCGGCCATCCGCCAGCCGATCGAGCTCGCGGACCAGTTCGGCGTCATCCAGCTCGCCGGTGACGAGGCGGGCGACGGCATCGTCCCGACGATGATCTCCGAGTTCCTCGAGAAGCCCAAGGACGCCGTCGGCCTGGCCGACTCCCCGCACGAGGTCCTCGCCTCCATGGGCAACTACGTCTTCGACGCGGACGCCCTGATCGACGCGGTCATCCGCGACGGCGAGTCCTCCACGTCTGACCACGACATGGGCGGCGACATCATCCCCGACTTCGTCGCGCGCGGCGAGGCGGGCGTCTACGACCTCAAGCTCAACGACGTCCCCGGCTCGACCGACCGCGACCGTTACTACTGGCGGGACGTCGGCACCATCGACTCCTTCTTCGAGGCCCACCAGGACCTCATCTCGGCGCTGCCGGTCTTCAACCTCTACAACCAGCAGTGGCCGATCTTCTCGTCGCAGCTGAACTCCCCGCCGGCCAAGATCGTCCGCGACGGCAAGGGCAACATGGGATCGACGGTCGACTCGGTCGTCTCGCTCGGCACCGTGATCTCGGGCGCGCACATCGAGCGCAGCGTCGTCGGGCCCTGGACGGTCATCGAGTCGAACGCGACGGTCACCGACTCGGTGGTCTTCGACAAGGTCCGCATCGGCCCGGACGCGCTGGTCGTCCGCGCTATCCTCGACAAGGACGTCGTCGTCGAGCCCGGTGCTCGAGTCGGCGTGGACCACGACCGCGATCGCGAGCGCGGGTTCACCGTCACCGAGTCGGGCATCACCGTCGTCGGCAAGGGCGTCGTCGTCCACCCGTAGCACCCCCGCGGGTCGAGCTCTGCGCCCCGGCGCGCCCACCCGACCGATCGGACCGGCCCATGAGTGAGCGTCCTGCGACGCCTGCCCGCTTCCTCGTCGTCCTCGACGCGGACTCCACCCTCCTCCAGGACGAGGTGATTGAGCTCCTCGCGGTGCACGCCGGCTCCGAGGAGCGCGTCGCCGCCGTCACGGAGCGGGCGATGCGCGGCGAGCTCGACTTCGGCGAGAGCCTCCGCGAGCGGGTCGCCACTCTCGCCGGGGTCCCGGAGTCGGTGCTCCCCGGTGTGAGCTCGGGCGTCCGCGTCACGCCCGGCGCCGCCGAGCTCGTGGCCGGCGTCCACGCCGCCGGCGGCCGCGTCGGTGTGGTGTCCGGAGGGTTCCACGAGGTCCTCGACCCGGTCGCCGGTGCGCTCGGCCTCGACTTCGTCCGGGCCAACCGCCTCTGCTGCGGGGACGGCCTGCTGACCGGAGCGGTCGACGGGGAGGTCATCGACGCCGCGGCCAAGGCGGAGGCGCTCCGCGAGTGGGCGGCGGTCTCGGGCGTCCCGCCGCAGCGCACGATCGCCGTCGGCGACGGTGCGAACGACCTGGAGATGATGGCGGTCGCCTCCCTCGCGGTCGCCTTCAACGCCAAGCCCCTGGTGCGCGAGCGCGCCGACCTCGTCGTCGGCGGCCTCGACCTGTCGCAGCTGCTGCCTGTCCTCGGCCTCCGCGGCTGAGGCCCGCCTCCCCCGGCCTCAGGAAGGTCAGCGGCCCGCGATCGCGACGAGTCCGGCGCAGCCGAGCGCCAGCGCCCAGCTGACGAGCGAGCCCACCAGGAAGTACTCCGCCTTCTCGCCGCTGCCGCCGTCGCGGGAGATCTCGGGGAAGCGCACGATCCCCTTGGCCGCGAGCACGGCACCGGCGAGGCCGATCGCTCCGGCGAGCGTGAGGCCGGCGATCAGCAGCCGCTCCAGCGGTCCGATCGTGCGCCCGCCCTGGAGGTCCGGCAGGCGGGCGTCGGCCGGCTCCCGACGCGCGAACCGCTCGCTCCAGCGCGGACGCGGCGCGGGCTCGGCCTGCGGGAGCTCGCGGAACAGTGCCGCCCGCACGATCACGTTGCCGCTCTCCAGCAGGAAGAGCCCGGCTCCGACCGCCAGAGCGAGCTGCTCGATCGGAGGGAGCGTGCTCGCGACGATGGTCGGCGCGAGCGGCCCCGTCGGGATGCCGACGGCGCGGTCGACAGCGGTCAGCACCAGGACCGCCGCGACGAGGGCGACGGCCGGACGCAGACCCCCGGGCGGCCGCGCGTTCTCGACGGTCGTGGTCGTCAGCAGCCAGGCTCCGGCCAGGACGACGACGATCGCCGCACCGAGCGGCGGGGCTCCGGCGAGGAGCGCTGCGGTCACGGCTGCGGCGGCGAGCACGGGGATCGCGAGGAGGGCCGCACGGCGGCGGAGGTGCGTGCGCGCGAGGTCGCCGAGGCCGATCACGGCGAGCAGCAGCGCCGTCAGCACGTCTCCTCCAGCAGGCGCGCGCCGGCGAGGAGGGCGCCCGCTCCCGCGCGCCGCAGCGCCTGCGAGACGGCGGGCTGCGAGATCGACTCCTGCTCGCCCAGCTCCTTCTGCGACGCTCCGCGCAGGCTCCCCAGCACGAGTCGGCGATCGCGCGCGCTGAGCGCTCCGACCAGCGCGTCGCGGGAGAGGAGGTAGGCGTTGACGGCCGCCTCGCCGGAGTCCCCGGCGACGAACCATCCGCGGGCCGTGGGCACGGCACCGTCCTCGAGCGCGTGGGCGCGATCGATGGCCTCGCGCGCGCGCCACCAGCCGGACCCGTCCTCGAGGTCCCCGGCGATCCCCGACCCGACCACCCGCACCTCGCCCAGGCCGATGCCCGCGCGGCAGTCGACGCCGGCCGGGAGCGAGAGGCGCGCCTGCAGCGTCGCCCGGAGCGCGGCGTGGACGGAGGGGTAGATCGCCTGGAACTCGTCGCCGACCGTCGGGTGCAGGGGCTGGATCGCCGGGACCGCGGCCTCCACCTCGGCGAAGCCCCGCTCGATCTCGCGCTGAGCACCCGCGCGGTCGACGAGGGAGCGGGAGGTCACCAGATCCAGGAGCACGGCGACGACATCGGAGGAGGTCATCGCATAAGCCTAGAGCTTATATCCGTCGGATATAAGCCCAGGGCTTATCGGTCAGTGGCCCATCCCGAGGCCGCCGTCGACCGGGATCACGGCACCCGAGATGTACGCCGCCTCGTCGCCGGCCAGCCAGCGCGTGACCTTCGCGACCTCGGCAGCGGTGCCGTAGCGGGCGAGCGGGATGCTCTTCCGGTACTCCGCCTGCTGCTCCGGCGAGAGCTCCGCGGTCATGTCGGTCTCGATGAAGCCGGGAGCGACGACATTGGCGGTGATGTTGCGGGCGCCGAGCTCGCGGGTCAGCGAGCGGGCGAAGCCCACGAGGGCGGCCTTCGACGAGGAGTAGTTGATCTGGCCCGGCGACCCGTAGAGGCCGACCACGCTGGAGATGAGGACGACGCGGCCGAAGCGCTGCTTGAGCATCCCCTTCGATGCGCGCTTGACGACGCGGAACGCCCCGGTGAGGTTCGTGTCGACGACGGACGTGAAGTCCTCCTCCGTCATGCGCAGCAGCAGGGTGTCGCGGGTGATGCCCGCGTTCGCCACCAGGATCTCGACCGGGCCCAGCTCGGCCTCGACCTGCGTGAACGCGGCGTCGATGGAGGCGGCGTCGGTCACGTCCGCGACGACGGTGAGAGAGCCCTCCGGACCGGATCCCGAGCGCGCGGTCACGGCGACCCGGTGACCGGCGGCCACGAACTCCTGGGCGATGGCGAAGCCGATCCCCCGGTTGCCCCCGGTGACGAGGACGGTGCGCGGCGTGGTCATGGTGTCCCTCCTGCCGGCGCTCGTGCGGCGCCGGGCGACCCGTACATCCTAGAGGCGCGTCGCGCAACAGATTCCGGGATGAGGCCCTCCCGGCCTGCACCCGCTCGCCGCGACGTAGGCTTGCAGGGCTGTGAAACCACGCGAGACACTCACCTCCCTACCGCCGTCGCCGAGCGCCGAGCGGCGCTCCCGCGCGATCAAGTACTCGATCGCCATGGGCATCAGAATGCTCTGCGTCATCTGCCTGCTCTTCGCCCACGGCTGGTGGCTGCTGTTCTTCGCCATCGGCGCCGTGGTCCTGCCCTACTTCGCCGTCGTGCTGGCCAACGTCGGCAGTGCGGGCGAGCGCGGCAACGTCGAGCGGCCGGGTGCGATCGTCCTCTCCCGGCCGGTCCCGCCGCCCCCCGCCCCCGACTCCGAGGCGCCGACCGGCCCCGAGGGCGGCGACCCGCGGGGAGACCGGCCGTGATCCCGCTCGGCCGGGTCCCCGACGCGCACGCCTGCTCCCGAGCGGGCTGCCCGCGGACGGCGACATTCGCGATCGAGTGGCGGAACCCGAGGATCCACGCGGAGGACCGTCGGAAGACCTGGCTGGCCTGCGGCGAGCACCGGGAGTTCCTGCGCGAGTTCCTCCTCGCCCGCGACTTCCCGCTCGAGGTGAAGCCGCTCTACACGGTCGATCGCGGAGCGGAACGATGAGCGGCGACGCGCCCCGTCCCTCCTGGCGCTTCGTCTTCTCGCGACGCTGGTTCGGCTACCTCGCTCTCGCGATCGTCTTCGCCGTCGCCTGCGTGCTGCTCTCGCGCTGGCAGGTCGCGCGGCTCGACCAGGCCGCCTCGACCAACCGGCTGGTCACGGCGAACTGGACCGCCGACCCGGTGGCGCTCGACGGGCTGCTCCCCGCCGACTCCACGTGGGACGACGCCCTCGAGTACCGCCCGGTCGAGATCACCGGCGTCTACGAGACGCAGGGGCAGACCCTCGTCCGCAACCGGCCCTACAACGGCAACCCCGGCTTCGAGATCCTGACGCCGCTGCGGCTCGACGACGGCAGCGTGTTCGTCGTCGACCGCGGCTGGGTCCCCGTCGGCTCGACCCGGGACTCCCCCGACGCGATCCCCGCGCCGCCCGAGGGGGAGGTGACCGTCGTCGCCCGCCTGAAGCCCGCGGAGGGACGGATCGACGGACGCTCCGCACCGGCCGGACAGATCGCCACGATCCAGCTCGACGACCTGTCGGCGCAGCTGGACGAGCCCCTGCGGACCTCGGCGTACGGCCTGCTGGTCGCCGAGGCGCCGGCGCCGGTCGACGCTCCCCCGCTGGCCGCGATCAAGCCGGTCGCCGACGAGGGCCTGCACATCAGCTACGCCGTCCAGTGGGTGCTGTTCGCCGTCATGGGCTTCGGCGGGCTCGGCTGGGCGATCCGCCACGAGTACCGCATCCGCAACGCCGACGACCCCGAGGTCGTCGCGGCCGAGGAGCGGCGCGAGGAGCGCCGCCGACGCCGCGGCCGCAGCGACTCCGAGGTCGAGGACGAGCTGCTCGACGCCCGCTAGGCGAGCGTGATCAGGTCGAGGTAGTCGGCCGCCCAGTGGTCCTCGGTGCCCTCCGGCATGATCAGGACGCGCTCGGGGTTCAGCGCCTCGACGGCTCCCTCGTCGTGGCTGACCAGGACGACCGCGCCCTCGTAGTGCGCGAGCGCGTCGAGGATCTCCTCGCGGCTCGCGGGGTCGAGGTTGTTGGTGGGCTCGTCGAGCAGGAGCACGTTCGCGCCCGAGACCACGATCATCGCCAGGGCGAGACGGGTCTTCTCTCCGCCGGAGAGGACCCCGGCCGGCTTGTGCGAGTCGTCCCCGGTGAACAGGAACGAGCCCAGGACCCGGCGCGCCTCGGTCTCGGTGAGGTTCGGGCTGGAGGAGACCATGTTCTCGAGCACCGAGCGCTTGACGTCGATCGTCTCGTGCTCCTGCGCGTAGTAGCCGATCCGGAGGCCGTGCCCGGCCTCGATCACTCCGGTGTCGGGCTGGTCGACGCCGCCCAGGATGCGCAGGAGCGTCGTCTTGCCCGCTCCGTTGAGCCCCAGGATGACGACCTTGGAGCCGCGGTCGATCGCGAGGTCGACGGCGGTGAAGATCTCGAGCGAGCCGTAGCTCTTCGACAGGTTCTGAGCCTGCAGAGGGGTGCGACCGCAGGCGGACGGGGTCGGGAACCGGAGCTTCGCGACGCGGTCGACCGCGCGGACCTCCTCGAGCCCGCTGAGCATGCGCTCGGCACGCGCGACCATCTGGTGCGCCGCTGCGGCCTTCGAGGCCTTCGCGCCGAACTTGGCGGCCTGCAGCTGGAGGGCACCGGCCTTCTTCTCGACGTTGACCCGCTCCTTCTTGCGGCGCTCCTCGTCGGCGGCGCGCTGGCGCTGATAGTTCTTCCAGTTCATGTTGTAGACGTCGATGACCTGGCGGTTGGCGTCGAGGTAGAAGACGCGGTTCACGGTCTCGCCGACCAGCTCGATGTCGTGGCTGATCACGATGAAGCCGCCGCGGTAGTTCTTGAGGAACTCGCGGAGCCAGACGACGGAGTCGGCGTCGAGGTGGTTCGTCGGCTCGTCGAGGATGAGCGTGCTCGCGTCGGAGAAGAGGATGCGCGCGAGCTCGATGCGGCGCCGCTGGCCACCGGAGAGCGTCTTGAGCGGCTGGTCGAGGATCCGGTCGGGGAGGTTGAGGTTGCTCGCGATCGACGCGGCCTCCGCCTCAGCCGCGTATCCGCCCAGGGAGAGGAAGCGATCCGTGAGGTTGCCGTACTTCTTCATGCCGGCCTCGCTCACGGAGGTGTCGCTGCTCGACATCGCGACCGTCGCCTCCTGCATGCCGAGCACCAGCTGCCCCAGCCCGCGGGCGTCGAGGATGCGGGTGCGCGCGAGCTCCTCCGGGTCGCCGGAGCGCGGGTCCTGAGGGAGGTAGCCGATCTCGCCGCCGCGGTCGACCGTGCCCTTCGAGGCGATGAGGTCGCCCGCGAGGACCTTGGTCAGCGTCGTCTTCCCCGCCCCGTTGCGGCCGACGAGGCCGACCTTGTCGCCGTCGCCCACCCGGAAGGAGACGTTCTCCATCAGGAGTCGGGCGCCGACTCGGAGTTCGAGGTCGTGCACGCTGAGCACAGTGCTGTCCGTTCCCGCCAAGAAATGGCGTTCGGTTCGGGAGGAGTGGGGCAAGGGGCCGCGATGCGGCAGCCCCCTAGTATATTTCCTGAGCCGCGGGGCGGATCCACGTCCGCTCACCGCGGACGCGCTCGCTCCTCGCTCTCGGGCGACCAGGACTCTCGGAGATCACCCATGTCCCCTTCCTCTTCCGCCCTCCCGCGCCCGGTCCTCGCCGACCGGCTCGTCACCCGCTCCGTCGCGACCGACGCCCTGCTGGTGCTCGCGGGTGCGGGTCTCACCGCGGCGATGGCGCAGCTGTTCATCCCGATGTGGCCGGTCCCCTTCACGGGCCAGACCTTCGCGGTCCTCCTGGTCGGCACGACGCTCGGCGCACTCCGCGGCGCGCTCTCCATGCTCGTGTACGCGCTCGTCGGCGCTCTCGGCGCCCCGGTCTTCACCGAGGGCTCGCACGGCTGGGCGGTCCTCGCGGGTCCCACCGGCGGCTACATCGTCGGCTTCGTCCTCGCGTCGATCGTCACCGGGTGGCTCGCCCAGCGGCAGTGGGACCGTCGCGTCCTCGGCACGCTGGTGACCTTCCTCGCCGGCACCGCCACCATTTACCTCGTCGGCCTGCCCTGGCTGGCCGCCGCCCTCGCCTCGCTGGGGCTGCCAGCCGACCTCGGCTCCGTCCTCTCCGCGGGACTCGTGCCCTTCCTGGTCGGCGACGCGCTCAAGGCGCTGGTCGCCGCCGCGCTGCTCCCCACCACCTGGGCGATGCTCTCGCGACGCTCGCGCTGAGCGGTCGCACGGACGCCGAAGGGCCGGGAGGACGATTCCTCCCGGCCCTTCGGGCGTCCGGCAGAGGTCGAGCCGCCCGGTCCTCCTGCTCGACCTCGGTGGGCACCTCCACCGACTCGACCGGCGGGGACGACGACGGCCCCGGACTCCGGAGCCGTCCCGCCCGGCCGTTCCGACTCCACGACGGACTGCGACCGGCTGAAGACGACAGGAACGCCGAAGGGCCGGGAGGACGACTCCTCCCGGCCCTTCGGCGTCGGTGTGCAGCGGCTAGATCGAGAAGCCGAGTGCGCGCATCATGTCGCGCCCGTCCTCGGTGATCCGGTCGGGACCCCACGGCGGCATCCAGACCCAGTTGATCCGGAACGCCTCGACGATGCCGTCGAGCGACTCGGCGGTCTGCTCCTCGAGCACGTCGGTCAGCGGGCAGCCCGCCGAGGTGAGGGTCATGTGGATGACGAGGGCGTCGTTCTCGTCGTCCCAGCCCAGGTCGTAGATGAGTCCCAGGTCGACCACGTTGACCCCGAGCTCGGGGTCCATGACGTCCTTGAGGGCCTCCTCGACCTGGTCGAAGAGCTTCGGCTCGAGAGTGGTGACCGCCATGATCAGACCGTCGCCGAGGTCAGGAAGCGGTCGTAGCCCTCGTCCTCGAGCCGGGTGGCGAGCTCCTTGCCGCCCTGCTCGGCGACGCGGCCGGCGACGAAGACGTGGACGAAGTCGGGCTGGATGTAGCGGAGGATCCGCGTGTAGTGCGTGATCAGCAGCACGCCGAGACCGGTGCTCTGGTGGGCGCGGTTGACGCCCTCCGACACGATCTTGAGCGCGTCGACGTCGAGGCCGGAGTCGGTCTCGTCGAGGACGGCGAACTGCGGGGCGAGCAGCTCGAGCTGGAGGATCTCGTTGCGCTTCTTTTCGCCGCCCGAGAAGCCCTCGTTGACGTTGCGCGCCGCGAAGGACGAGTCCATGCGGAGGTTCGCCATCGCCGACTTGACGTCCTTCGTCCACGTGCGGATGGCGGGCGCCTCGCCGGCGATCGCGGTCTTGGCAGTGCGGAGGAAGTTGGTGTTGGTCACACCGGGGATCTCGACCGGGTACTGCATGGCGAGGAAGAGGCCCGCGCGGGCGCGCTCGTCGACGGACATGTCGAGGACCTCGACGCCGTCGAGGGTGATCGAGCCGCCGTCGACGTGGTACTTGGGGTGTCCCGCGATCGTGTACGCGAGGGTGGACTTGCCGGACCCGTTGGGGCCCATGATCGCGTGGATCTCACCCTGGTTGATGGTGAGATCGACACCGCGGAGGATCTGCTTGGTCCCCTGCTCGGTCTCGACACTGACGTGGAGATCGCTGATCTGGAGAACGGACATTCAGACTTCCTTCGTGACGGTCGGGTCGATGTAGACGTCGCCGTCGATGATCTCGACGACGAAGACGGGGACCGGCTCGTAGGCCGGGAGGTTCATGGGGGTGCCGGTGCGGAGGGAGAACTGGGAGCCGTGCGCCCAGCACTCGAGGCTGTCGCCCTCGACGAAGCCCTCGGAGAGCGAGATCTCGCCGTGCGTGCACGTGTCGCCGATGGCGTGGATCTCGCCGGCGGAGTCCTGCACGACCGCGATCGCGACTCCGTCGACCTCGACACGCATGGCCTGGTTGGGGATCAGCTCGGAGACCGAGCAGATCATCGCGGCGTTGCTCATGCGGTGACCGCCGCTCCGCGGGAGGAGCCGGTCTGGCCGGCGCTGCCGGCGAGCTCCGCCTCGATCGCGAGCTGCAGGCGGTCCTCGAGCTCGGCGACCTTGATCTGCTGCACGATCTCGCTGAGGAACCCGCGCACGACCAGGCGTCGCGCCTCGTCCTCGCGGATCCCGCGGGACTGCAGGTAGAAGAGCTGCTCGTCGTCGAAGCGGCCGGTCGCCGAGGCGTGCCCCGCTCCGGCGATGTCACCGGTCTCGATCTCGAGGTTCGGGATGGAGTCGGCGCGCGTGCCGTCCGAGAGGACGAGGTTGCGGTTCTGCTCGTAGCTGTCGGTGCCGGTGGCGCTGTTGCGGATCAGGACGTCGCCGATCCAGACGGTGCGCGCGCCCTCGCCCTGCAGCGCGCCCTTGTAGGTCACGCGGCTGCGGGTGTCGGGGGCGTCGTGGTCGACGTACACCTGCTGCTCGAGGTGCTGGCCGCCGTCGGCGAAGTACAGGCCGAAGAGTTCGCCGTCCGCTCCGCGCTCGACGAGGTGCGCCGAGGGGTTCACCCGGACGATGGAGCCGCCGAGGGTGACCACGATGTGCTTCACCTTCGCGTCGCGTCCGACCCGCACGAAGTGGTTGGCCAGGTGCCGGGCGTCATCCGCCCACTCCTGCACGGTGACGACGGTGAGCTGCGCGCCCTCGCCGACGAGGATCTCCACGTTCTCCGCGAGGGAGGCCTCCCCCTCGTTCTGCAGCACGACGACGGCGCGGGCGTAGGGCGCCGCCTCGATGATCGTGTGCGCGGCGCGGGGTGCGGAGCCGAGGCCCGAGCGGACGAGGGTGGCGACCTTCTCGTCCTCGCCCGTCACGCGGACGGCGAGGGCCTTCACGAAGCTCGACCAGGCGTTCGCGGCGGCGCGGTCCTCGGGGAGGCCGGCGGTGCCGATCCGCTGGTCGTCGCGGCCGACCCACGAGACGTCCACACCGTCCACCGCCGCGTGCTCGAGGGGGGCGGGCGAGCCGTCGAGCGCGCCGTCGATCAGATCGCCGAGGCGGGCGACGGGCGTCAGCTTCCAGGCGATCTCGCGGCCGGTGACGGCCTCGAAGGCCTCGACGTCGGCCGACGCGAAGCGCTCGGAGCGCGTCTGCACGGGCGTGAACGCCCCGTCGGAGTGGGCGCTGATGCCCAGGCGCTCAGCGGCGGCCGCGCCGTCGATCTCGGGGGTCGCGGCGCTCGTGGGGACCGTCATCTGGCGGTGGTTCCTTTCGATGGGTGCGGGGCGCCCCGTCCGGGCGCCCCTTCGAGGGGGGAGGCGGGCGTCAACCGACGCTGCCCTCCATCCCCATCTCGATGAGCTTGTTCAGCTCGAGGGCGTACTCCATGGGCAGCTCGCGCGCGATCGGCTCGATGAAGCCGCGGACGATCATGGCCATCGCCTCGTCCTCCGGCAGGCCGCGCGACATCAGGTAGAAGAGCTGCTCCTCGCTGACCTTCGACACCGTCGCCTCGTGGCCGAGCTGCACGTCGTCGACACGGATGTCGATCGCCGGGTAGGTGTCGGAGCGCGAGATGGTGTCGACCAGGAGGGCGTCGCAGCGCACGGTGTTCGCCGAGTGGTGCGCGTTCGCGTCCACCCGGACCTCGCCTCGGTATCCGGCGCGACCGCCGCCGCGGGCGATCGACTTCGAGACGATCGACGACTGCGTGTACGGCGCCATGTGGACCATCTTCGCGCCGGCGTCCTGGTGCTGGCCGGGGCCCGCGAACGCGACGGAGAGGGTCTCGCCCTTGGCGTGCTCGCCGACCAGGAAGATCGACGGGTACTTCATCGTGACCTTGGAGCCGATGTTGCCGTCGATCCACTCCATCGTCGCGCCCTCGTGCGCGATCGCGCGCTTGGTGACGAGGTTGTAGACGTTGTTCGACCAGTTCTGGATCGTCGTGTAGCGCACGCGGGCGTTCTTCTTCACGATGATCTCGACCACGGCCGAGTGCAGCGAGTCCGACTTGTAGATCGGAGCCGTGCAGCCCTCGATGTAGTGGACGTAGCTGTCCTCGTCCGCGATGATCAGGGTCCGCTCGAACTGGCCCATGTTCTCGGTGTTGATCCGGAAGTAGGCCTGCAGCGGGATGTCCACGTGGACGCCCTTGGGGACGTACACGAAGGAGCCGCCGGACCAGACCGCGGTGTTCAGCGCCGCGAACTTGTTGTCGCCCGCGGGGATGACGGTGCCGAAGTACTCCTCGAAGATCTCGGGGTGCTCGCGCAGCGCCGTGTCGGTGTCCATGAAGATGACGCCCTGCTCCTCCAGGTCCTCGCGGATCTGGTGGTAGACGACCTCGGACTCGTACTGGGCCGCGACGCCGCCGACGAGGCGCTGGCGCTCCGCCTCCGGGATGCCGAGCTTCTCGTACGTGTTCTTGATGTCGTCCGGGAGGTCGTCCCAGGTCTGCGCCTGCTTCTCGGTGGAGCGGACGAAGTACTTGATGTTGTCGAAGTCGATGTCCGACAGGTCGGCGCCCCACGTCGGCATGGGCTTGCGCTCGAAGAGCTTCAGGGCCTTCATGCGGCGGTCGCGCATCCAGGCGGGCTCGTTCTTGAGCGCGGAGATGTCGGAGACGACCTCGGGCGAGATGCCGCGTCGCGCGGAGGCTCCGGCGGAGTCCGAGTCGGACCAGCCGAACTCGTAGACGCCCAGGCTCTCGAGCTCGGGGCGGTCGATCAGGATGTCTGACATGTGTACCTCGTTTCCTACCCACTGCTAACCGGTCGGGTCCCGGAGTCATTCCCCCGGGGGTGGCCCGCGGGTGCTCTCCGGCCGGTCGCGCGATCGATCTGATGCGCGGAGCGGATGATGTGCGTCCCTGGATTCCGGAGGTGTGCGTCGGCGCTCCATCGGGCCGTGTGCGGATCACGTGCGCAGGGTGCGTCGAACCGTGACCAGCTTCTCATTCTACCGGCGTCCGCCGTTCAGCGGAACCTCCGCACCTGGGTGTCGGCCGGGCACCGGTGACGTGCCTCCAGACGCGCATGGCCATACCGGTGTCGGTGGTCCGTGATTCGGTTCCGCCATGACGAACGATGCATCGACCCCGATCCCCGCACGACTCGTGACCGCACTGGTGGGCGCCGGCCTGCCGACCGGACCCGCACGGGCGTTCGGCCCTCTCGCCCGCGCGATCGCGGCCGACCTCCCGCTGCGGGCGCTCCCCCGCGTGCTCCTGCGCCTCCGGCGGCACCTGCTCTCCGCCGAGCCGGAGCCCGCGGTCAGGCGGCGGGCTGGAGCTCCTGGGCGGCGTCCCGGCGCTGGGCGCGCACGGTGAACAGCCTCGGGTTGACGTCGAGCAGCACGCGGACCGCGCCGACCCAGATGAGCGCCGAGCCGAGCAGGTGCACCGCGACGAGCGTCTCGGGCAGCGCGGTGAGCGACTGCGCGACCCCGACCAGCGCCTGCAGCACGACGACCACGAGGAAGGCGACCACGCGCCGCCGGGCGAGCTCCGAGCCCGCCGCCCGCGACAGGCGCAGGAGCAGCGCGGCGCCCACGACGAGCACCGCCGTGCCGAGCACGCCGTGGACGACGGTCACGCTCTCCCAGTGGAACTGCATGCGGGGCACCTCCGCGGAGTCGCCGGCGTGCGGGCCGGTCCCCGTCACGAGGGTCCCCACGAGGATCACGAGGAGCGTCAGGCCGACGAGCCCGATGCTGAGCGCCCGCGTCGGGCGGTCAGGCTCGAAGGCCACGGACTGCGAGCGGTGGGCGCGGTGCCACGTCAGTGCGGTGGTGGTGAGGAGGGCGATGGCGAGAACGAAGTGCCCGGCCACGATGTACGGGTTGAGGCCCGAGTGGACGGTCGCGCCGCCCGCGAGGGCGTTCGCGACGACGAGCCAGAACTGCGACCAAGCGAGCCGGGTCATGGTGCGGTCGCGCGGCTTCTGCAGGCGCGCGGCCGTGATCGCCCAGCCCACCGCGACCACGAGGACGCCGGTGAACGCGCGGTTCGTGAACTCGATGAAGCCGTGGATCCCGAGCTCGGGGGTCGAGGTGAGCGAGCCCGGCTCGCACGCCGGCCAGGTGGGGCAGCCGAGGCCAGAGCCGGTCAGCCGGACGACGCCCCCGAAGAAGATGATCAGGATGCTCGCGACGAGCGCCGCGGTGGTCCCCCAGCGCAGTGCGCGCGGACCCAGGGTCACCCGCTCGGCGAGCAAGGAGAACGGCGTCACCATCAGAAGGGGAGCAGCGGGTCGATGCCGACGGCGAGGAAGAGCAGGGTGAGGTATCCGATGGACCCGTGGAACACCCGCATCGGCGAGACGTGCTCGTGACGGATCGCGAGGCTGTAGAGGCGGTGCGTCTCGGCGATGAACCAGACTCCGCTGCCGAGCGCGACCACCGTGTAGAGCACCCCCATTCCGGCGACGGGGATCAGCAGGAGCGAGCAGGCGACGGTGGCCCAGGCGTAGAGGATGACCTGGAGCCCGACGATCGTGCGTCCGCGCACGACGGCCAGCATCGGCACGCCGGCGGCCTGGTAGTCGTCCCGGTACTTCATCGACAGCGGCCAGTAGTGCGGCGGCGTCCAGAGGAAGATGACGGAGAAGAGGATGACGGGGGCCCAGTCGAGCGAGCCGGTGACCGCCGCCCAGCCGATCAGCACCGGCATGCAGCCCGCGATGCCGCCCCACACGATGTTCTGCGGCGTCCGGCGCTTGAGGAAGAGCGTGTAGAACACGACGTAGATCAGGATCGCGGCGAGCGAGAGGCCCG
Source organism: Rathayibacter sp. AY1D1 (assembly GCF_002932635.1). Taxonomy (NCBI): domain Bacteria; kingdom Bacillati; phylum Actinomycetota; class Actinomycetes; order Micrococcales; family Microbacteriaceae; genus Rathayibacter; species Rathayibacter sp. AY1D1. The sequence goes on along the minus strand of NZ_PSVY01000001.1, from coordinate 259,264 downwards.
CGGAGAGCCAGTTGGCCGTGAGGCCGAGCCAGACGATCGACAGGACGCCGATCGTGGTCGCGAAGACGAGCGCGGACCGGTCCGAGATCTCCCCGGTCACGAGCGGCCGGTTCTTCGTCCGGTTCATGATCCGGTCGATGTCGCGGTCGAAGTAGCAGTTGAACGCGCCCGCGGACCCGGCGCTCAGCGCGCCGCCGATCAGGACGTTGAGGACCAGCAGCAGATTGGGGATCCCGCCCTGCGCCAGGATCATCGTCGGAGCGGTCACCACGAGGAGCAGCTCGATCACGCGCGGCTTCGTCAGAGCGACGAAGGCCTTCACCTTGCGCGAGAGGGTCGTCGGCGACGCCCCGTCCCGCTCGACGGCGGTGGTCTCCACGACTGCGTCCATTGCTCCTCTAACGATTCGATGATCCCGAACGAGTGTAATGCGCCCGTCCGGGAGCCGGGCCCGGCGTGCACGCTTGTCCAATCGGACGCAGACATATGCGACCACGCAACCCCCGGTCAGCGGCGCACCCCCCTCCGTATACTCGGGACTGCTCGCCAGAGCGCCCGGCACGCACCCGAGCCCGCCCGACGATCGTCGGCACGGGGCCGAGAGGGCCGTCGCCGGAGCATCGTGTCGAAGTCGTCATGCGGCGTGCTCCACCATGCGAGAGGGCGGACGGTCCCCGTCTGCCCCACGTCTCGAGAAGGGTCAGTACCAAGTGTCAGAACTGCAATGGGAATCCATTGACGAGAAGGCAGTCGACACGGCGAGGGTTCTCGCCGCGGATGCGGTCGAGAAGGTCGGCAACGGCCATCCCGGAACCGCCATGAGCCTCGCGCCCGCCGCCTACCTCCTGTTCCAGAAGGTCATGCGCCGCGATCCGTCCGACGCGACCTGGATCGGCCGCGACCGGTTCATCCTGTCGGTCGGCCACTCCTCGCTGACCCAGTACGTCCAGTTCTACCTGGGCGGCTACGGACTCGAGCTCGACGACCTCAAGGCGCTGCGCACCTGGGGCTCGAAGACCCCGGGCCACCCGGAGTACGGCCACACCGACGGCGTCGAGATCACCACCGGGCCGCTCGGCCAGGGCCTCGCCTCCGCCGTGGGCTTCGCCTACGCCTCGCGCTTCGAGCGCGAGCTGTTCGACCCGGAGGCCGCCGCGGGCACCTCCCCGTTCGACCACTTCGTCTACGTGATCGCCGGCGACGGCGACCTGCAGGAGGGCGTCACCAGCGAGGCCTCCTCGCTGGCCGGCCACCAGAAGCTCGGCAACCTGGTCGTCATCTACGACTCCAACCAGATCTCGATCGAGGACGACACCAACATCGCCTTCACCGAGGACGTCAAGGCGCGCTACGAGGCCTACGACTGGCAGGTCCAGGTCGTCGACTGGAAGAAGACCGGCGAGTACCACGAGGACGTCGCCGAGCTGCACGCCGCGATCGAGGCCGCGAAGGGCGAGACCGACAAGCCGTCGCTCATCATCCTGCGCACCATCATCGGCTGGCCGTCGCCGAAGAAGCAGAACACCGGCAAGATCCACGGCTCCGCCCTGGGCGCCGACGAGCTCCGCGGACTCAAGGAGGTGCTCGGCTTCGACCCCGAGAAGACCTTCGACGTCGCCGACGAGGTCATCGGGCACACCCGCAAGGCCGTCGAGCGCGGCCAGGCCCAGCACGCCGAGTGGGACGAGCAGCTCGCCGCCTGGGCGTCCGCGAACCCCGAGAAGAAGGAGCTGCTCGACCGGGTCCTCTCGGGCGAGCTGCCCGAGGGCGTCCAGGAGGCGCTCCCCGTCTTCGAGCCCGGCAAGGAGGTCTCGACCCGCGCCGCGTCCGGCAAGGTCATCAACGCCCTCGCCGGCGTGATCCCCGAGCTGTGGGGCGGCTCCGCCGACCTCGCCGAGTCGAACAACACGACGATCGAGGGAGCCGGCTCCTTCGTCCCGACGGAGTTCTCGACCCACGAGTGGACCGGGAAGAAGGGCGGCCGCGTGCTGCACTTCGGCATCCGCGAGCACGCCATGGGCGCGATCCTCAACGGGATCGTCCTGCACGGCAACACCCGTCCCTTCGGCGGCACCTTCCTGATCTTCTCCGACTACATGCGCCCGGCGGTCCGTCTCGCCGCGCTCATGAAGGCGCCGGCCATCTACGTCTGGACCCACGACTCCGTGGCGCTCGGCGAGGACGGCCCGACGCACCAGCCGGTCGAGCAGCTGTCGACCCTCCGCGCGATCCCGGGCCTGGACGTCGTCCGCCCCGGCGACGCGAACGAGGTCGCCTACGCCTGGAAGACCATCCTCGAGCGCCGCGAGGGCCCCGCCGGCCTCGCGCTCACCCGTCAGAACATCCCGGTGTTCGAGCGCGGCGAGGGCGACGCGGAGGGCGAGACCTTCGCCTCCGCCGCGAACGTCGCCCGCGGTGCCTACATCCTGGCCGAGGCGCCGGGCGGCACCCCGGACGTGATCTTCATCGCGACCGGCTCCGAGGTCCAGATCGCCGTCGAGGCGCGCGAGGCCCTGAGGAGCGAGGGCGTCAACGCCCGCGTCGTCTCGGCTCCGTCCCTCGAGTGGTTCGAGGAGCAGGACGCCGAGTACCGCGAGAAGGTCCTGCCCTCCTCGGTGAAGGCGCGCGTCTCGATCGAGGCCGGCCTGAGCCTGGGCTGGCAGAAGTACGTCGGCGACGCCGGCCGCTCCGTCTCGATCGAGCACTTCGGCGCCTCGGCCGACTACAAGACCCTGTTCCGCGAGTTCGGGATCACCACCGAGGCGGCACTGTCCGCCGCCAAGGAGTCGCTCGCAGCCTCCTGACCCGAAGGCCGCGTCCACCACGGACGCGGCCTTCGCCGTCGGAGCAGCGGCTCCCCTTCACACCACGCACCACCTACGCAGAAGAAGAAGAGACATGACCGAGAACACCCCCACCGCAGAGCTCTCCGCCGCCGGCGTCAGCATCTGGCTCGACGACCTCTCCCGCTCGCGCATCTCCACCGGAGGGCTGCAGAAGCTCATCGAGGAGAAGAACGTCGTCGGAGTCACCACGAACCCCACGATCTTCGCCGCGGCCCTGACCAACGGCGAGTCCTACGACGCCCAGGTGCGCGAGCTCGCCTCCGCCGGCACCTCGGTGACCGACGCCGTCTTCGAGATCACCACCGACGACGTCGCCGCGGCGTCCGACATCTTCCGCCCGATCTACGACGCGACGAACGGCTACGACGGCCGCGTGTCGATCGAGGTCGAGCCCGGCCTGGCGCACGACGCCCAGGGCACCATCGAGCAGGCCAAGGCCCTCTGGGCCAAGGTCGACCGCCCCAACGCGATGATCAAGATCCCCGCGACCGTCGAGGGCCTCGAGGCCATCACGGAGGTCATCGGCTCCGGCATCTCGGTGAACGTCACCCTGATCTTCTCGCTCGCCCGCTACCGCGCCGTCATCAACGCGTACCTGGCCGGCCTCGAGAAGGCCAAGGACGCCGGCATCGACCTGTCGACCATCCACTCCGTCGCCTCGTTCTTCGTCTCGCGCGTAGACACCGAGATCGACAAGCGCCTCGAGGCCGTCGGCACCGACGAGGCCCGCGCCCTCAAGAGCAAGTCCGGCGTCGCCAACGCGCAGCTGGCCTACGAGGTCTTCGTCGAGGCGTTCGCCACCGAGCGCGCCCTGCTGCTCCAGGAGTCCGGCGCCAACCGCCAGCGCCCCCTCTGGGCCTCGACCGGCGTCAAGTCGACCGACCTCCCCGACACCCTCTACGTGACTGAGCTCGTCGCGGCCGGCGTGGTCAACACGATGCCCGAGAAGACCCTCGAGGCGACCTTCGACCACGGCGTCATCACCGGCGACACCGTCACGGGCTCGTACGCCGACGCGAACGCCGTCCTCGACGCCGTCGCGGCGCAGGGCGTCTCGTACGCCGACGTCACCGAGCTGCTCGAGAAGGAGGGCGTGGAGAAGTTCATCGTCTCCTGGAACGAGCTGCTCGACACCGTCACCGCGGCGCTCGAGGGCGCGAAGGCGCAGGCCTGATCATGGCCATCCAGATCCACGTCAGCGGAGACGCCGAGAAGGCCGTCGACCGCGTCGTCCCGGAGCTCGTCGCCGACGAGGTCGCCTCCGGCATCACCGCCCAGGTCCCCACCCTGTGGGGCGCCGCGGCGGAGGAGGAGGCGGCCAAGCGCCTCGGGTGGACCGAGTCGACCACCGTCTCCCGCCCCCTGATCCCCCAGATCCTCGCCCTGCGCGAGGAGTTCCAGGCCAAGGGCGTCGACCACATCGTCCTCGGCGGCATGGGCGGCTCCTCGCTCGCGCCCGAGGTCATCACCCGCACCGCCGGCGTCGAGCTCACCGTGCTCGACTCGACGGCGCCCGGCCAGGTGCTCGCGGCCCTGAACGACCGGCTCGCGTCGACCGCGGTCGTCATCTCCTCGAAGTCCGGCTCGACCGTCGAGACCGCGAGCCAGAAGAAGGCCTACGAGAAGGCGTTCACGGAGGCGGGCATCGATCCGCTCGACCGCATCGTCATCGTGACCGACCCGGGCTCGCCCCTGGACACCTCCTCCCGCGAGGCCGGCTACCGCGTGTTCAACGCCGACCCGAACATCGGCGGGCGCTTCTCGGCGCTCTCCGCGTTCGGCCTCGTGCCGTCCGGGCTCGCCGGCGCCGACATCGAGGCCCTCCTCGACGAGGCGGCCGAGGCCTCCCTCGGGCTCGCCGTGGACTCCCCCGAGAACCCGGGCCTGATCCTCGGAGCGGCGATCGCCGCGACCAGCCCGCGCCGCGACAAGCTCGCGATCGTCGCCGACGGGACCGACATCGTCGGCTTCGCCGACTGGGCGGAGCAGCTCATCGCCGAGTCCACCGGCAAGGACGGCACGGGCATCCTCCCCGTCGTCCTCGGCACGCTGGCCCCCGAGCTCTCGGAGGACCTGCCCGACGTGCAGGTCGTCCGCCTGGTCGAGGACGCCACGGCGCTGCACCTGTTCCCGCGCGACCGCCACGAGGGCGAGATCCTCCTCTCCGGCTCGCTCGGCGCTCAGATGCTGACGTGGGAGTACGCCGTCGCCGTCGCGGGTCGCCTCCTGGGCATCAACCCGTTCGACCAGCCCGACGTCGAGTCGGCGAAGGTCGCGACCCGGGCCCTGCTCGAGAAGCGCCCCGAGCCCGAGGCGCCCGCGTTCACCGACGCGGGCATCGAGGTCACCGGCAGCAGCAGCGTCACCGAGGGCGTCTCGACCGTCGCCGCCGCTGTCGACCGCCTCCTCGCGCAGCTGGGCGACGGCGGCTACGTCTCGATCCAGGCGTACGTCGACCGCCTCGCGCTCCCGCAGCTCGAGGGCGTGCGCGACCTCCTCGCCGCGCAGGCCCAGCGCCCCGTCACCTTCGGGTGGGGCCCGCGCTTCCTGCACTCGACCGGGCAGTACCACAAGGGCGGGGCGCCGACCGGCGTGTTCCTCCAGATCACCGAGCGCTCCGACGTGGACCTCGAGATCCCGGACAGCCCGTTCACCTTCGGCCAGCTCATCCTGGCGCAGGCCGCCGGCGACGCGAGCGTGCTCGCCGAGCACGGCCGGCCGGTGCTGACCCTCACGCTGACCGACCCCGAGGCCGACCTCGAGGCGCTCTTCGAGGCCCTCAACACCTGATCCGACGGGCACGCCGCCGCTGCGCTCTCGAGCGCGCGGCGGCGTGCCCGCGGTCGTCCCGCGACCACTTCCCGGGGCAGCAGCCGGGCCCGCCCGCTCCTCCCCCTCCCTCACCGATAGCAGTGCGCCGGTCCCACCGGCACACAGAAGGACACTGCACATGTCTGTGGACATCACCCCCGAGTTCAACCCGCTGAGGTTGAGCTTCGACCGCCGGTTGAACCGGATCGCCGGGCCCAGCGGCCTCGTCATCTTCGGCGTGACCGGCGACCTCTCCCGCAAGAAGCTCATGCCCGCGGTCTACGATCTCGCCAACCGCGGCCTCCTGCCTCCCGGCTTCGCCCTCGTCGGATTCGCCCGGCGCGACTGGGACGACCAGGACTTCGAGCAGGTCGTCCACGACTCCGTGAAGAAGCACGCCCGCACCGAGTTCCACGAGGAGGTCTGGGCGCAGCTCGCGCAGGGCATCCGGTTCGTGCAGGGCGAGTTCGACGACCCCGAGGCGTTCGCCCGCCTGAAGACGACCGTCGACGACCTCGACCGCGAGCGCGGCACGAACGGCAACTTCGCCTTCTACCTCTCGATCCCCCCGAAGTCCTTCCCGCAGGTCACCGAGCAGCTGCGCAGCTCCGGCCTCGCCGAGCAGAAGGACGGCCAGTGGCGCCGCGTCGTCATCGAGAAGCCGTTCGGCAGCGACCTGAAGACGGCTCGCGAGCTGAACGACGTCGTCGAGTCGGTCTTCCCGCCCGACTCCGTCTTCCGGATCGACCACTACCTCGGCAAGGAGACGGTCCAGAACATCCTGGCCCTCCGCTTCGCCAACATGATGTACGAGCCGCTCTGGAACTCGAACTACGTCGACCACGTGCAGATCACCATGGCCGAGGACATCGGCGTGGGCGGGCGCGCGGGCTACTACGACGGCATCGGAGCGGCGCGCGACGTCATCCAGAACCACCTGCTGCAGCTGCTCGCCCTGACCGCCATGGAGGAGCCGATCTCGTTCGACGCGGCCGACCTCCGTGCGGAGAAGGAGAAGGTCCTCGCGGCCGTCCGCCTCCCCGCCGACCTCTCCACTTCTACCGCCCGCGGACAGTACGCCGGCGGCTGGCAGGGCGGCGAGAAGGTGCTCGGCTTCCTCGAGGAGGACGGCATGAGCCCCACCTCGACCACCGAGACCTATGCCGCCATGCGCCTGGACATCGGCACCCGACGCTGGGCCGGCGTGCCGTTCTACCTGCGGGCCGGCAAGCGCCTCGGCCGCCGCGTCACCGAGATCGCGGTCGTGTTCAAGCGGGCACCGAAGCAGCTCTTCGCCGAGAGCCAGACCACGTCGCTGGGCCAGAACGCGCTCGTCATCCGGGTCCAGCCCGACGAGGGCGTCACCATGCGATTCGGCTCGAAGGTGCCCGGCGCCGGCATGCAGGTGCGCGACGTGACGATGGACTTCGGCTACGGCCACGCGTTCACCGAGGCGAGCCCCGAGGCGTACGAGCGCCTCATCCTCGACGTCCTCCTGGGCGAGCCGCCGCTCTTCCCCCGGCACGAGGAGGTCGAGCTGTCCTGGAAGATCCTCGACCCGATCGAGGAGTTCTGGGCCACGCAGGGCCAGCCCGAGCAGTACCGCCCCGGAACATGGGGCCCCGATTCCGCCGACGAGCTCCTCGCCCGCGACGGCCGCACCTGGAGGCGTCCATGATCGTCGATCTGCCCGACACCACGACGAGCGAGGTCTCGAAGACCCTCGTCAAGATCCGCGAGGAGGGCGGCGCCGTCGCCCTCGGCCGCGTCCTCACCCTCATCATCGCGACCTCCCGGGGTCACGAGGAGGAGGCCATCGAGGCCGCGAACGACGCGTCCCGCGAGCACCCGATGCGCGTCATCGTGGTCTCGAAGGACGACGGCACCACCACGGTCCCGGTCGACGCGACGGCGCGGGTCGACGCGCAGATCCGGGTCGGAGGCGACGCCGGCGCGAGCGAGGTCGTCGTGCTCCGTCCCTACGGAGACGCGGCCGAGGACGAGGAGAGCCTGGTCACGGGCCTGCTCCTCCCCGACGCCCCCGTCGTGGCTTGGTGGCCGAACAGCGCTCCGGACAACGCCTCCGCGTCCCCGATCGGCCGGATCGCCACTCGGCGGATCACCGACGCGTCGGCCCAGTCGAACCCGGCGGAAGCGCTGCACCACCTCGCGTCCACCTACGCCCCCGGCGACACCGACTTCGCCTGGACCCGCCTCACCCTCTGGCGCGCGCAGCTCGCCGCCGTGCTCGACCAGCCGCCCTACGAGCCGATCACGGCCGTCGAGGTCTCGGGCGCGCCCGACTCCCCCTCCACGATCCTGCTCGCCGCCTGGCTGCAGCTCGAGCTCGACATCCCCGTCGACCACGAGCTCACGATCAGCGCGACCGGGTCCAGCGGGATCCACGGCGTCCGGCTCATCCGCGACTCCGGAGTGATCGAGCTCGAGCGCTCGGTGCCCAACGTCGCGACGCTCACGCAGCCCGATCAGCCGGTCCACGACATCTCGCTCCCCCGCCGCAGCCTCCGGGACTGCCTGGCGGAGGAGCTGCGCCGGCTCGACCCGGATGACCTGTACGGTGAAGTGATCTCGCGCGGGGTCGACATGCTCACTGAGAAGGCCGAGGCCCGCAGCGCCTCCTGAGGTGTGGGCGCCCGTCCAGGGCGCCCGCACCTCAGAGCTTCCCGACACGGAGCCGAACCCCGCCGATCGGCACCCGAACCCGAAGGAGTCCCCTGAGATGACCACCGAACGCCGCGTGCTGGTCCACCGCGACAAGCAGACCCTCGCCGGCTCGGTCGCCGCCCGGTTCCTCACCAAGACGATCGACGTCCTCGACGACCTGGGTTCGGCGAACGTCGTGCTCACCGGAGGGACGATGGGAGCCGCCACGCTCAAGGAGATCGGCTCCTCCTCCGCCGCCGGCAACGTGGACTGGTCGCGCGTGCACTTCTGGTGGGGCGACGAGCGCTGGGTGCCCCGCGGCCACGAGGACCGCAACGACGTCCAGGCCGGGGACCTCTTCAGCGTCCTCGATGTGCCGGCGGCGAACGTGCACTCCTACCCGGCCTCGGACGAGGGCCTGGACCTCGACGGCGCCGCCGCTGCCTACGACGCGGAGCTGCGCGAGCACGCCTCCGAGGGGCGCGACTACCCGCGCTTCGACATCACCTTCCTCGGCGTCGGGCCGGACGGGCACATCGCGTCGCTGTTCCCCGAGCGCTCCGCGATCCGCTCCACGACGCCCGGCGTCCTCGCCGTCCGCAACTCTCCGAAGCCGCCGCCCGAGCGCCTCACCCTCACGCTGCCGCTGATCAACCAGTCGGACCGCATCTGGATGGTGCTCGCCGGCGCCGACAAGGCCTCGGCCCTGGGCCTCGCGCTCGCGGGTGCCAGCACGAACGAGGTGCCCGCGTCGGGCGCGTTCGGTCGCAAGCGCACGGTGTTCTTTGTCGACCAGGAGGCTGCGGCCGAGGTCCCCGAGTCGCTCATCGCTCCGAGCTACTGAGGCCGGTCCGGAAACGACGGAAGGCCCGTCCCCTGAGGGGGCGGGCCTTCCGTCGTTCGTCGTGCGGTGAGGATCAGGACGGGGTCGCGGTGCCTCGTCGGGCGCGCAGCTGCTGCAGCGCCTCCTCGAGGAGCTGAGCCGCCTCGGCCTCGGTGCGGCGCTCCTTCACGTAGGCGAGGTGCGTCTTGTAGGGCTCGGTCTTCGCGACCTGGGGCGGGTTCGCCCGGTCGCGGCCCGCGGGGAGACCGGACTGCGGGGAGTCGATCACCTCGGGTATCTCGTCCTCGGGGAGGGCCGCCGAGAAGTGGCGCACCGTCTCATTGCCGAGAGCGTCCCAGTAGGAGACCGCGACGCGCTCCGCGTGGAAGCCCCGGTCCTGCTCGCCCATGGGTCCTGCGCCGACGCGCGAACCGCGGATTGCACTGCCGCCTGATGCCATTGCGAGTACCCCTATGCTCCGGTGGTGAACTTGGTGATGAGTCCGAGCACCACGATGCAGGCCAGCCAGACGACGCCCAGGATCACGGTGATGCGGTTGAGGTTGCGCTCGGCGACGCCCGACGCGCCGAGGTTGGAGGTGACTCCGCCCCCGAACATGTCGGACAGACCGCCGCCGCGCCCCTTGTGGAGCAGGATCAGCATGGTGAGCAGGAGGCTCGTGATGCCCAGGATGACCTGGAGCACGACCTGGAGGATGTCCACGCGGTACCTTTCGAAGTTCTGGCGCGTTGCGCGCCCCGACGAGTATAACGGCGCCTGCGAATCCGCGAGGAATGCGTCGTCCCGTGTTCGGGGCGATGTATACGAGTGTCCGTCGAGGGGCGGAGCGGGTGGCCTCGTCGCGGTGCCCTCGACAACCTCTTCAGTCGCCGGACCGCGAGCCTGTGATCCACGTACCAGCGGACCGATCGAGCCGAACGCGCCACTCTCTCGGAGAGCACCCCGCGACGAGCCGACAGCACCGCACCGGCCAACGCGCGAAGCCGGTGTGGGATCTCCGAGGCGAACCGGCGATCCGCGTCCCAGCGGATCTCCGTAGCCGAACGCATCCCGCTCTCGGAACCGCGCCCCGTCGCGAAGCCGACCCCGCCACGCCGCGCGGGGAGCGGCGTGGACGAAGCGAGGCGAACCGGTGATCCGCGTTCCAGCGGATCGACGTAGCCGGACGCATCCCGCTCTCGGAACCGCGCCCCGTCGCGAAGCCGACCGCGCCACGCCGCGCAGGGAGCGGCGTGGACGACGAGAGGGCGGGCCCGATGGGCCCGCCCTCTCGTCGCAGCAACTCAGACCCCGACGTGGTTCCGGAATCGTGCGATCGCCGCGAACTCGTCGACCTGGAGGCTGGCGCCTCCGACGAGTGCTCCGTCGACGTCGGGCTCGCGCATGAAGCCGGCGATGTTTCCGGACTTCACGGAGCCGCCGTAGAGGATGCGGGTCTTCGCGGCGGTGTCGGCGCCGAGGACGTCGGCGACGACTCCGCGGAGCGCCTTGCAGACCTGCTGGGCCTGCTCGGGCGTCGCGGCCTGTCCGGAGCCGATGGCCCAGACCGGCTCGTAGGCGACGACGAGGTCGGCGTCCGCGGGGAGGCCGGTGAGGGCCTCCTTCAGCTGGGCGACCGGCACAGCCGACGGGCCGTGCTTCTCGAGGTCCTCCGCGGTCTCGCCGACGCAGATGATCGGAGCGACGCCGTGATTGACGGCCGCGGCCGACTTGGCGGCGATGTCCGCGTCCGTCTCGCCGTGGAGCGTGCGACGCTCCGAGTGGCCGACGATCACGTAGTCGCAGTCGAGCTGCTTCAGGAACTGGCCCGAGATCTCACCGGTGTAGGCGCCGCTGTCGAACTTCGAGACGTCCTGCGCGCCGTACTTGAGCGGCAGCTTGTCCGAGTCGACGAGGATCTGCACGGGCCGGAGGTCCGTGAAGGGCGGGAACACCGCGACCTCGACACCGTCGAAGTCGTGGTCGGCGTCCTTGAGGCTCCACGCCAGCTTCTGCACGAAGGCGATGGCCTGGAGGTGGTCCAGGTTCATCTTCCAGTTGCCGGCGATGAGCGGGGTGCGGGCGGCGGTGTCTACCATCCGAGGACCTCCAGTCCGGGGAGGCGCTTGCCCTCGAGGAATTCGAGGCTCGCTCCGCCTCCCGTCGAGATGTGGCCGAACTGGTCGTCGCGGAACCCGAGGGCGCGGACGGCCGCGGCGGAGTCGCCTCCGCCGACGACGCTGAGGCCGTCGACCTCGGTGAGCGCCTGCGCGACGGTCTTGGTGCCCGCCGCGAACGGCTCGAGCTCGAAGACGCCCATGGGGCCGTTCCAGAACACCGTCTCGGACGCCGCGGTGATCTCGGCGAAGTGCGCGGCGGTGTCCGGTCCGATGTCCAGGCCGAGGCCCTTCTCACCGAAGGGCGTGCCCTCGATCGCGTCGGCCGAGGCGACCTGGTGCTCGGCGTCGGGGCCGAACTCCGACGCCACGACGACGTCCGTCGGCAGGACGATCTCCACGCCCAGCTCCTTCGCCTTCGCGAGGTAGCCGAGCACGGTGTCGACCTGGTCCGCCTCCAGCAGGCTGGCGCCGACCTCGTGGCCCTGGGCCTTGAGGAAGGTGAACAGCATTCCGCCGCCGATGAGGATCGAGTCGACCTTCGGCAGCAGGTGCTCGATCACGCCGAGCTTGTCCGAGACCTTCGAGCCGCCGAGGACGACCGCGTAGGGGCGCTCGGGCTTCTCGGTGAGCCGCTCCAGCACCTCGAGCTCGGCCGCGATCAGCGTGCCGGCGGCGCTGGGGAGAAGCTCGGCGAGCTCGTAGACGCTCGCCTGCTTGCGGTGCACGACGCCGAACCCGTCGGAGACGAAGGCGTCGCCGTAGGCGGCCAGCTTCTCGGCGAAGGTGCGGCGCTCGGCTTCGTCCTTGCTCGTCTCGCCGGCGTTGAACCGGAGGTTCTCGAGGACGACGACCTGGCCGTCCTCGAGGGCGTCGACGGCGGCCGACGCCGCCTCCCCGACGGTGTCCTCGGCGAAGGCCACCGGAGCGTCGAGCAGCTCGCCGAGGCGGGCGGCGACGGGAGCGAGGCTGTACTTCGCCTCGGGCTTCCCCTCGGGGCGCCCGAGGTGGCTCACGACCACGACTCGGGCGCCCTCGGAGACCAGACGCTGGAGCGTGGGCACCGACGCGCGCACGCGGCCGTCGTCCGTGATCGTTCCGTCCTTCAGGGGGACGTTCAGATCGCAGCGGACGACGACGCGCTTGCCTGCGAGGGAGCCCAGTGAGTCCAGAGTGCGGAGCGTCACTGCGCGCAGCCCTTAGAGCTTGCCGGCGACGAACTCGGTGACGTCGACGAGGCGGTTGGAGTAGCCCCACTCGTTGTCGTACCAGGAGGCGACCTTGACCTGGCTGCCGATGACCTTCGTGAGGCCCGCGTCGAAGATCGACGAGTGCGGGTCGGTCACGATGTCGCTCGAGACGATCGGGTCCTCGGTGTACTTGAGGATGCCCTTGAGGTCTCCCTCGGAGGCCGCCTTGTACGCCGCGTTGATCTCCTCGACGGTGGCGGGCTTGGTCAGCTCGACGGTGAGGTCGGTGATCGAGCCGGTCGGGACCGGGACGCGGAGGGCGTAGCCGTCGAGCTTGCCGACGAGCTCCGGGATGACCAGGCCGAGCGCCTTGGCGGCACCGGTCGAGGTCGGGATGATGTTGACGGCGGCAGCGCGGGCGCGACGCAGGTCGCTGTGCGGGCCGTCCTGGAGGTTCTGGTCGGCGGTGTACGCGTGGACCGTGGTCATCAGGCCGCGCTCGATGCCGAAGTTGTCGAGCAGCACCTTGGCGAGCGGCGCGAGGCAGTTCGTGGTGCAGGACGCGTTCGAGATGATGTCGTGCGTCGCGGGGTCGTAGGTGTTCTCGTTCACGCCGAGGACCAGGGTCGCGACGTCGCTGCCGGTGGCGGGAGCGGAGACGATGACCTTCTTGGCACCCGCGGTGATGTGCTTGCGCGCGTCCTCCGACTTGGTGAAGCGGCCGGTCGACTCGATGACGACGTCGACTCCCAGCTCGCCCCAGGGAAGGTTCGCGGGGTCGCGCTCCTCGAGGACGATGATCGGCTTGCCGTTGACGACGATGCGGTCGCCGTCGAGCTCGACGGTCGCGTCGAGGCGTCCCGTGATGGAGTCGTACTTCAGGAGGTGCGCGAGGGCCTTGTTGTCGGTGAGGTCGTTGACCGCGACGATCTCGAGGTCGCTGCCCTTGGCGAGGGCTGCACGGAAGAAGTTACGGCCGATACGGCCGAAGCCGTTGATGCCGATCTTGACGGACACAGATATCTCCTGGTGAGGAAAGGCACCTCGACGGTGCAGTGGAGGGGTGGAAGCCGACGACAGGGCGTCCCGGACGCGGGGCCCGGGACGCCGAGATCGCTACGACAGTAGCAGCAGGCCCGAAGTCTTCTCGCGGGCCTTCTCGAAGCGCGCGGAGACGTCGGCCCAGTTCACGATGTTCCAGAACGCCTTGACGTAGTCGGCCTTCACGTTGACGTAGTCGAGGTAGAAGGCGTGCTCCCACATGTCGAGGAGGAGGACCGGGACGGTCGCCGCGGCGAGGTTGCCCTGGTGGTCGTAGAGCTGCTCGATGATGAGCTTCTCGCCGAGAGAGTCCCAGGCGAGGATCGACCAGCCGGAGCCCTGGATGCCGAGGGCCGAGGCGGTGAAGTGGGCGCGGAACTTGTCGAACGACCCGAAGTTGTCGTCGATGGCCGCGGCGAGCTCGCCGACGGGCTTGTCGCCGCCGTCCGGCGAGAGGTTGTTCCAGAACACGGTGTGGTTCACGTGACCGGCGAGGTTGAAGGCGAGGTCCTTCTGGAGCTTGTTCACGTTCGCGAGGTTCTCGCTGTCGCGAGCCTCCTGCAGCGAGGCGAGGGCGGTGTTCGCCCCGGCCACGTACGTCGCGTGGTGCTTGTCGTGGTGGAGCTCCATGATCCGCCCACTGATGTTCGGCTCGAGGGCCGAGTAGTCGTAGGGCAGTTCGGCGAGCGTGTAGTCAGCCATGTGCGATCTCCTGTTCGTGGTCGTCGCTCCCGTGCGACCCGCCGGCGTCTCGGCGTCCTCCGCGAGGCGGAGGAGGAGGGCCGGGAGTGTCTTGAGCGACCCGGTCAGTCTAGCGAGGGGGCCCCTCCGCGTTCGGAGGGCTTGCGTTGTTCGACCAGGAGACACTCAGCGTTCGCCGGGCGGGGCGCGCCGTGCGGCCGGACCTACAGGTCCTGCAGCTCGGCCGGGAGGTTCGCGTCGGTGCCCGGGATGTCGAGGTCGGACGCGCGCTTGTCGGCCATCGCGAGGAGGCGGCGGATGCGGCCGGCGACGGCGTCCTTCGTCATCGGCGGATCGGCGTGGTGGCCGAGCTCGTCGAGGCTCGCTTCGCGGTGCGCGAGGCGCAGGCGCCCGGCGTAGCGGAGGTGCTCGGGGATGTCGTCGCCCAGGATCTCCATCGCGCGCTCGACGCGGGCGCACGCCGCGACGGCGGCCTGGGCGGAGCGGCGGAGGTTCGCGTCGTCGAAGTTGACGAGGCGGTTCGCGGTCGCCCGCACCTCGCGGCGCTGGCGCAGCTCCTCCCAGCTCGCGACGGTCGCGGTCGCGCCCATCAGGGTGAGCATCGCGCTGATGCTCTCGCCGTCGCGGATGACGACCCGGTGGACCCCGCGCACCTCGCGGGACTTGGCCTGGACTCCCAGGCGTCCGGCGGCTCCGACGATCGCCATGGCCGCCTCGTTGCCGGGGCAGATGATCTCGAGCGCCGCGGAGCGGCCCGGGTCGGTCAGCGAGCCCTGGGCGAGGAAGGCGCCGCGCCACAGGGCGGCGAGCTCCTCGCGGGAGCCGGTCGTGAGGCGGTTGGGCAGGCCGCGGACGGGCCGGCCCCGCTGGTCGAGGAGGCCGGTCTGCCGGGCGAGGGTGTCCCCGCCCTCGACGACGCGCACCAGCCAGCTCGTGGTCCTCCGGGATCCGCCGGCCGAGACGATGCTGCCCTCGCTGCGGACGCCGTACAGCTCGGCGAGGTCGCGGCGCACGCGGGTCGCGAGCGGGGCGGAGTCGAGCTCGACCTCGACCGCGAGGCGGTTGGAGATGATGTGCAGTCCTCCGGAGAAGCGGAGGATGGTCGCCAGTTCGGCGGCACGGACGGTGTTCTTGCGCGAGACGATCGCGACCAGTTCGCCCTTGACGTCTGCGGTGAGGGCCACGGAGTCTTCCTTACGTCGGGTGCGCGGCTGAGCGCGCGGGGATCATTCTCGGCCGAGGTCGCGGTGCGCCACGTTGACTGCGACGCCCGGCAGCTCGGCCAGACGGGCCGCGACACGGCCCGCGACCGCGACGGAGCGGTGCTTGCCTCCCGTGCAGCCGATCGCGATGGTCGCGTGGCGCTTGTTCTCGCGCTGGTAGCCGTCGAGCACGGGGCGCAGGGCCCGGGAGTAGGAGTCGATGAACTCCTCGGCGCCCTGCTGGGCCAGCACGTAGTCTCTCACCTCTTCGTCGAGACCCGTGTGCGGACGCAGCTCCGGGATCCAGTACGGGTTCGGCAGGAACCGCGCGTCGGCCACCATGTCGGCGTCCGTCGGCAGCCCGTACTTGAAGCCGAAGCTCATCACCGTGACCTGGAGGCCCGCGCGGCCGGCCTCGGCGAAGCGCTCGGTGATGCTGGTGGCCAGCTGGTGGATGTTGAGGTCCGAGGTGTCGATGACGATGTCGGCCGACTCCCGCAGCTGAGCGAGGCGCGTCCGCTCGGCGGAGATGCCGTCGAGGAGGGTCCCCCGGCCCTGCAGCGGGTGCGGACGGCGCACCTGCTCGAAGCGGCGGACGAGCGCGGCGTCGGTGGCCTCGAGGAACACCACTCGGAGGTCGACCCCGGCGCGCAGCTCGCGGACGATGTCGCCGAGGTCCTCGAAGAAGTCGCGTCCGCGGACGTCGACGACCGCCGCGATCTTCGGCAGCGTGTCCCCTGCACGCTGCGCCAGGTCGACCAGCGGGCGCAGCATCTGCGGCGGCAGGTTGTCGACGACGTACCAGCCGAGGTCCTCCAGCGCGTTCGCGGCCGTGGACCGGCCCGCTCCGGACATCCCCGTGACGATCAGCACGTCCTGCTGCTCGCTCTCCGTGCTCATGCGCTCTCCGTGCTCGTGTCTGCTCGTGTCCTCGGTGCCGGGCACCGGCCGCTCTCCCCCGGAGCGCGGGCCTCCAGCCTAGGGCGTGCCCCCGACGGCGGACCCGTCCGGATGCAGGTGCGCGTGGATCGCGCCCGCCAGCGTCGGGCCGATGCCCTTGACCTCGGCGATCTCGGCCTCGCCCGCCTCGCGGAGCCGGGCGACGGATCCGAAGTGCTTCAGCAGGTCGCGAACTCGCGTGCCTCCGAGCCCGGGCACCTCGGCCAGCTGCGACGAGATGTCGCGCTTGCGACGCGTCCTCTGGTGGGTGATCGCGAAGCGGTGCGCCTCGTCGCGGATGCGCTGGAAGAGGAAGAGCGCATCGCTGTTGCGCGGCAGGATGACGGGGAAGTCGGAGTCCGGCAGCCAGATCTCCTCGAGGCGCTTGGCGATCCCGCAGAGGGTGATGCCGGTCACCCCGGACTCGTCGAGCGCGCGCTGCGCGGCTGCGACCTGCGGCTGACCGCCGTCGACGATCAGCAGCTGCGGGGGGTACGAGAACTTGCGCCGCTTGGCCTCGCCGGTCTCGGGGTCGACCGCCGCGGGCTCGACCGGCTCGCGGAGGTACGCGAGGCGGCGGGTCAGCACCTGGTGCAGCGACTCGGTGTCGTCCGTCGACTCCGCGATGGAGAACCGCCGGTACTGGTCCTTCCGCGCGAGCCCGTCCTCGAAGACCACCATCGAGGCGACGATGTTGGTGCCGCTGAGGTGGGAGACGTCGTAGCACTCCATCCGGAGCGGCGCCTCGCTCATGCCGAGGGCGTCGCGGATGTCCTCCAGGGCCTGCGTCCGAGCGGTGAAGTCGGCGGAGCGGCGGGTCTTGTAGAGCATCAGCGAGTGCTTCGCGTTCTGCGTCGCCGTCTCGAGGAGGGCGGCCTTGTCTCCGCGCTGGGCCGCTCGGAGGCGCACGTTCGTGCCGCGCAGTCCGCTCAGCCACTCCTCGAGCGCCTCGGTGTCCTCGGGCAGCTCCGGCACGACGACCTCCCGGGGCGGGACGTCGCCGGTCTCGTAGGCGGCCTGCAGTGCCGTGTCGACGAGCTCCGCCGTGCTCATGTCGAGCTCCTTGTCGACGACCCAGCCCCGCTCGCCGCGGATGCGCCCGCCGCGGACCCGGAACTGCTGCACGGAGGCGGCGAGCTCGTCGTGGACGATCGCGTAGAGGTCGACGTCCACGTTGTCCTTGAGCACGACCGCGCTCTTGGCGAGGACCGCGTCGAGGGCGGCGGCCTGATCGCGCAGCTTCCCGGCGCGCTCGTACTCCATCGCGGCGGCGGCCTCGCGCATCTCCTTCTCGAGCTCGCCGATCATCCGGCGGTCGTGGCTGCCCATGAAGGCGACGAAGCGGTCGACCATCTCGCGGTGCTCGGCGAAGGTGACGCGGTGGGAGCAGGGCCCGCCGCAGCGGCCGATCTGCGACGCGAAGCAGGGCTTGCCGCTCTGCATGGCGCGCTTGTAGTTGGAGTCGTTGCAGGTCCTGATCGGGAACGCCTTGATCATCAGGTCGATCGTCTCGTGGATCGCCCAGATCTTGGGGTAGGGCCCGAAGTAGCGGGCCTTCCTGATCTTGGCGTTCCGCGTGACCATCACCCGCGGGGCCTCGTCGCCGAGCGTCACCGCCATGTAGGGGTAGGACTTGTCGTCGCGGAACTTGACGTTGAAGGGGGGATCGAACTCGTTGATCCAGGTGAACTCGAGCTGCAGGGCCTCGACGTCGGTGCCGACGACGGTCCACTCGACGCCGGAGGCCGAGGTGACCATCCGCCGGGTGCGCTCGTGCAGGCTCGGCAGCGGGGCGAAGTAGTTGCTCAGCCGCGCGCGGAGGTTCTTGGCCTTGCCCACGTAGAGCACCCGCCCCCGGGCGTCCGTGAAGCGGTACACGCCGGGGAGGGTCGGGATCTCACCCGGCTTCGGCCGGAAGTCGACTGTCTGCGCCATGCCTCTCGCTCGCGTCAGCCGAGGATCTCGGCGAGGAACATGCCGGTGTGGCTGCCCTCGACCTTCGCCACGTGCTCGGGGGTGCCCACCGCGACCACCTGTCCGCCGCCGGCGCCGCCCTCGGGACCCATGTCGATCAGCCAGTCGGCGGACTTGATGACGTCGAGGTTGTGCTCGATGGTGATCACCGTGTTGCCCTTGTCGACCAGGCCGTTGAGGACGAGGAGGAGCTTGCGGACGTCCTCGAAGTGCAGGCCCGTCGTCGGCTCGTCGAGCACGTAGACGCTGCGGCCGTTGGAGCGGCGCTGGAGCTCGGTGGCCAGCTTGACGCGCTGCGCCTCGCCGCCGGAGAGCGTGGTCGCGCTCTGGCCGAGGCGGACGTAGCCGAGGCCCACCTCCACCAGCGTGCGGAGGAAGCGGTGGATCGCCGTGATGGGCTCGAAGAAGTCGGCCGCCTCGGCGATCGGCATGTCGAGCACCTCGGCGATGTTCTTGCCCTTGTAGTGCACGGTCAGTGTGTCGCGGTTGTAGCGCGCTCCCCCGCAGACCTCGCACGCCACGTAGACGTCGGGCAGGAAGTTCATCTCGATCTTGATGGTGCCGTCGCCCGAGCAGGCCTCGCAGCGGCCGCCCTTGACGTTGAAGCTGAAGCGTCCGGGCAGGTACCCCCGCGCCTTCGCCTCGGTGGTCTCGGCGAAGAGGTTACGGATGCGGTCGAACACGCCCGTGTAGGTGGCGGGGTTCGAGCGCGGCGTGCGGCCGATCGGGTTCTGGTCGACGTGCACGACCTTGTCGAGGTTCTCGAGGCCGGTGACGCGCGTGTGCTTGCCCGGCACCTTGCGGGCGCCGTTGAGCTGGTTGGCGAGCACGCGGTAGAGGATGTCGTTCACGAGGGTGCTCTTGCCGGAGCCGGAGACCCCGGTGACCGCGACGAACGTGCCGAGCGGGAACTCCGCGTCGACCTTGCGGAGGTTGTTGGCGTTCGCCCCGACGACCTTGATCATCCGCTTGCGGTCGATCTTCCGCCGCTTCTTCGGGACCTCGATCGCCTTGCGGCCCGAGACGTAGTCGCCGGTGAGCGAGTGGGTGTTCTCGAGCAGCGACTCGTAGGAGCCGGAGTGCACGACCTTGCCGCCGTTGACCCCGGCGCCCGGGCCGATGTCGACGATCCAGTCGGCGGTGCGGATGGTGTCCTCGTCGTGCTCGACCACGATCAGCGTGTTGCCCAGGTCGCGCAGCTTGATGAGGGTGTCGATCAGGCGGCGGTTGTCGCGCTGGTGCAGGCCGATGCTCGGCTCGTCGAGCACGTAGAGCACGCCGGTCAGCCCGGAGCCGATCTGGGTCGCCAGGCGGATGCGCTGCGCCTCGCCGCCCGACAGGGAGGCGGCGGCGCGCGAGAGGTTGAGGTAGTTGAGCCCGACCTCGATGAGGAAGTCGATGCGCGCGCGGATCTCGCGCAGCACCTGCGCGGCGATGTGCGCCTCGCGGTCGGTCAGCTCGAGCCGGCTCATGAAGTCCTGGGCGTCGCCGAGGCTGAGGTCGGCCACGTCCGCGATGCTCGCCCCGTGCACGAGCACGGCGAGCACCTCGGGCTTGAGGCGGGAGCCCTTGCACACGGGGCAGGGCACCTCGCGGAGGAACTCGGACCAGCGGGTGCGCTGGACGTCGGTCTCGGCCTGGACGAACTGGCGCTCGATGTAGGGCACGACGCCCTCGAAGCCCGAGGTGTAGCTCATCTCGCGGCCGTAGCGGTTCTTCCACTTGACCTTGACCTCGAAGTTGTCGCCGTGGAGGACGGCCTGCTGCACCTCGGTGCTGAGGCGCTTCCACGGGGTGGTGAGCGTGAAGCCGAGGTCGCGGGAGAGGCCGTCGAGCAGCTTCTCGTAGTACTGGAACAAGCCCTTGCCCTGGGTGGTCCAGGGGATGATGACGCCCTCGGCGATGCTCAGGTCGGGGTCGCCGAGCAGCAGCTCGTCGTCGACCGACATGCGCGTGCCGAGGCCCGAGCACTCCGGGCAGGCGCCGAAGGGCGCGTTGAAGGAGAAGGTCCGCGGCTCGATCTCGGTCAGCGAGATCGGGTGGTTGTTGGGGCAGGACAGCTTCTCGGAGTAGGTGGTCCAGGCGCCGTCGCCCTCGCCGTCGACGTAGTTGATCTGCACGATGCCGTCGGTGAGCCGCAGGGCCGTCTCGAGCGAGTCGGTGAGGCGCCCGAGGATGTCGGGGCCGGCCACGAGCCGGTCGACCACGACCGAGATGTCGTGCTTGTACTGCTTCTTGAGCACCGGCGGCTCGCTCAGCTGGACGAGCTTCCCGTCCACCATGGCGCGGGAGTAGCCGCCCGCGGTCAGCTCCTTGAAGAGGTCGACGAACTCGCCCTTCTTCTGCGAGACGACGGGGCTGAGGATCTGGTAGCGGGTACCGGTCTCGAGCTCCATCAGCTGGTCGGCGATCTGCTGCACGGTCTGCGCGGAGATCCGCTCGCTGCAGATGGGGCAGTGCGGGACGCCGATGCGCGCCCACAGCAGACGCATGTAGTCGAAGATCTCGGTGATCGTGCCGACGGTGGAGCGCGGGTTGCGGTTCGTCGACTTCTGGTCGATCGAGACCGCGGGGCTGAGGCCCTCGATGAAGTCGACGTCCGGCCGGTCCACCTGCCCGAGGAACTGGCGGGCGTACGCGGAGAGGGACTCGACGTAGCGCCGCTGGCCCTCCGCGAAGATCGTGTCGAAGGCCAGCGAGGACTTGCCCGAGCCCGAGAGACCGGTGAACACCACCATCGAGTCGCGCGGGATCTCGAGGTCGACGTTCTGCAGGTTGTGCACCCGCGCGCCGCTCACCACCAGCTTCGAGGACGACTCGTCGAGCGAGGAGACGAAGCGGTGGAAGGAGGGAGAGGGGGTGGAGGAGGGGTCCGTAACGGCGTTCAGGATCGACACTCCGAAAGTGTATGCGGAGCCACCGACATCGCCCGTGGCGTTCGCTGGGCGCTGATCCGCGGGCCCCTCCCCTTGCGGATCAGCGCCTCCGATCAGGACAGGTGCCCGGCCTTCTCCATCTGGCGGAGCTCGCGCTTGAGCTCCTGGACCTCGTCCCGCAGCCGGGCCGCGAGCTCGAACTTGAGCTCGCCCGCCGCCTGGAGCATCTGCCCGTTGAGGTCGGAGATGATCGCCTCGAGGTCGTTGCCGCCGTTCGCGGCGAGACCCTGACGGCGCAGGTTCGGCGTCGGGCTCTTCTTCTTGGCGTCGCGCCCGGCGAGCAGCTTGGCGGTGTCAGCCCCCTCGCGGGCGAGGGCGTCGGTGATGTCGGCGATCTTCTTCCGCAGCGGCGTCGGGTCGATGCCGTGGTCGAGGTTGTAGGCGACCTGCTTCTCGCGTCGGCGGTCGGTCTCGTCGATCGCGAGCCGCATCGAGTCCGTCACCTTGTCGGCGTACATGTGGACCTCGCCCGAGACGTTGCGCGCCGCACGGCCGATCGTCTGGATCAGCGACGTGGACGAGCGGAGGAAGCCCTCCTTGTCGGCGTCGAGGATCGCCACGAGCGAGACCTCCGGCAGGTCGAGCCCCTCGCGCAGCAGGTTGATGCCGACCAGGACGTCGTACACGCCCGCCCGCAGCTCCGAGAGGAGCTCGACGCGGCGCAGGGTGTCGACATCGGAGTGCAGGTAGCGGACGCGGACGCCGGCCTCCGTGAGGAAGTCGGTGAGCTCCTCGGCCATGCGCTTCGTCAGCGTCGTGACGAGCACGCGCTCGTCGCGCTCGGTGCGGCGCTTGATCTCCTCGAGCAGGTCGTCGATCTGGCCCTTCGTCGGCTTGACGACGATCTCGGGGTCGATCAGGCCGGTCGGGCGGATGATCTGCTCGACGATGCCGTCGGCGATGCCCATCTCGTAGCGGCCCGGGGTCGCCGAGAGGTAGACGGTCTGACCGACGCGCGACTTGAACTCCTCCCACTTCAGGGGCCGGTTGTCCATCGCCGAGGGCAGGCGGAAGCCGTGCTCGACCAGCGTGCGCTTGCGGGACGCGTCGCCCTCGTACATCGCACCGATCTGCGGCACCGTCACGTGCGACTCGTCGATCACGACGAGGAAGTCGTCCGGGAAGTAGTCGAGCAGGCAGTGCGGGGCCTCGCCCGACTCGCGGCCGTCGATGTGGCGGGAGTAGTTCTCGATGCCGGAGCAGAATCCGATCTGCTGCATCATCTCGAGATCGAAGGTCGTGCGCATCCGCAGGCGCTGCGCCTCGAGGAGCTTGTTCTGCTTCTCGAGGTCGGCCAGGCGCACCTCGAGCTCCTGCTGGATGGTGTCGATCGCACGGTGCATGACGTCCTGGCTGGCGACGTAGTGCGAGCCGGGGAAGACCGACACGGAGTCGAGCTTCCGGACGATGTCGCCGGTGAGCGGGTGGAGCGTGTAGAGCGCCTCGATCTCGTCGCCGAACATCTCGATCCGGATCGCGAGCTCCTCGTACATCGGGATGATCTCGATCGTGTCGCCCCGCACCCGGAAGGTGCCGCGGGCGAAGTCGACGTCGTTGCGCGCGTACTGCATCGACACGAACTTGCGGATGAGGCGGTCCCGGTCGACCCGCTGGCCGACCTGGAGCGCCACCATCGCCTCGAGGTACTGCTCGGGCTGGCCGAGGCCGTAGATGCACGAGACGGTCGACACCACGATCACGTCGCGGCGGCTCAGGAGCGAGTTCGTGGTGGAGTGGCGCAGCCGCTCGACCTCGGCGTTGACCGAGCTGTCCTTCTCGATGAAGGTGTCGGTCTGCGGGACGTAGGCCTCGGGCTGGTAGTAGTCGTAGTACGAGACGAAGTACTCGACGGCGTTGTTGGGGAACAGCTCGCGGAACTCGTTGGCGAGCTGCGCGGCGAGGGTCTTGTTGTGCGCGAGCACGAGCGTGGGGCGCTGCACGGCCTCGACGAGCCAGGCCGTGGTCGCGGACTTGCCGGTCCCGGTGGCGCCCAGCAGGACGACATCGGTCTCGCCGGCGTTGATGCGGGCGCTCAGATCGGCGATCGCGCCGGGCTGGTCACCGCTCGGCTTGTACTCGCTGATGACCTCGAACGGGTGCACGGCACGGGTTGGCTCCATGGTTCGAAGCGTAGCCGCGACCACCGACACCAGACGGCGCGTGCGCTGGCGGCGAACGGGGGTGCGCTCTCCGGCCGGGCCGCTCGGCCACGAGGGCGGGTGTCCGGGACGGACCGTCAGCGGGCGAGACGCTCCCACAGCGCGTCGGTCCGAGCGAGCGTCTCCTCCAGCGTGCCGGAGGAGTCGATCACGACGTCGGCGAGGGCGAGGCGCTCCTCGTCGCTCGCCTGCGACGAGACCCGCGCACGAGCCTCCTCCTCGGTCAGTCCCCGGAGGGCGACGAGACGCTCGATGCGGAGGTGCTGCGGCGCGTGCACGACGACCACCTCGTCGAACTCCCCCGCTCCACGGCCCTCGGCGAGGAGGGGGACGTCGTAGACGACCACCGCGGCCGGGTCCGCCTCGGCGGCCTCCGCGAACAGCCGCTGCGAACGGAGGGTCACCGCCGGATGGGTGATGGCATTGAGGTCGGCGCGGGCCGCCGCGTCCGAGAAGACGATCGCGCCGAGCGCCGGGCGGTCGAGCGCGCCGTCCGCGCGGATCACGGACGGGCCGAAGCGCTCGGCGATCGCCGCCAGCGCCGGCTCCCCCGGCTCGACGACCTCGCGCGCGAGGACGTCGGCGTCGACCACCACCGCTCCGTGCTCGGCGAGACGGCGGGCGACGGTGGACTTGCCCGAGGCGATGCCTCCGGTGAGGGCGACGAGATGCACCCGGCCACCCTACCCAGCGCCGTCGCCCGGAACGCCGAACGGCCGGCCCCCGAGGGGACCGGCCGTTCGATGCGATGTGCTCGCGATCAGTTGTTCGAGGACAGCTTCTCGCGGAGCGCGGCGAGCGACTCGTCGTCGGCGAGGGTGCCGCCGGTGGTCGACTCGCTAGTGAAGCCGGCGCCGACCGAGACGCCCTCGGAGACGGTGGCCGCCTCCTCCTGCGACTTGGCGACCTGGGCCTTGTGAGCCTCCCAGCGCGCCTGAGCAGCGGCGTACTCCAGCTCCCAGGCCTCGCGCTGCGACTCGAAGCCCTCGCGCCACTCGTTGGTCTCGGGGTCGAAGCCCTCGGGGTACTTGTAGTTCCCCTGGTCGTCGTACTCCGTGGCCATGCCGTAGAGCGCCGGGTCGAACTCGGTGCCCTCGGGGTCGACGTTCTCGTTCGCCTGCTTGAGCGAGAGGGAGATGCGGCGACGGTCGAGGTCGATGTCGATGACCTTGACGAACACCTCTTCGCCGACCGACACGACCTGCTCGGCGAGCTCGACGTGCTTGCCCGACAGCTCGGAGATGTGGACCAGGCCCTCGATGCCGTCCGCGACGCGGACGAAGGCACCGAACGGGACCAGCTTCGTGACCTTGCCCGGCGCGACCTGTCCGATCGCGTGGGTGCGGGCGAAGACCTGCCACGGGTCCTCCTGGGTCGCCTTGAGCGAGAGCGACACGCGCTCGCGGTCGAGGTCGACCTCGAGGATCTCGACGGTGACCTCCTGGCCCACCTCGACGACCTCGGAGGCGTGCTCGATGTGCTTCCAGGAGAGCTCGGAGACGTGGACGAGACCGTCGACGCCGCCGAGGTCGACGAACGCACCGAAGTTGACGATCGACGACACGACGCCCTTGCGGACCTGACCCTTGTGCAGGTTGTTCAGGAACGTGGTGCGGCTCTCGGACTGGGTCTGCTCGAGGAGCGCGCGACGCGACAGGACCACGTTGTTGCGGTTCTTGTCGAGCTCGAGGATCTTCGCCTCGATCTCCTGGCCGAGGTACGGCGTGAGATCGCGGACGCGGCGCAGCTCGATGAGCGAGGCCGGGAGGAAGCCGCGGAGGCCGATGTCGACGATGAGACCGCCCTTGACGACCTCGATGACCGAGCCGGTGACGACGCCGTCCGACTCCTTGATCTTCTCGACGTCGCCCCACGCGCGCTCGTACTGCGCACGCTTCTTGGACAGGATCAGGCGACCCTCCTTGTCCTCCTTCTGGAGGACGAGGGCCTCGACGCTGTCGCCCACGTTGACGACCTCGGAGGGGTCGACGTCGTGCTTGATGGAGAGCTCGCGCGAGGGGATGACGCCCTCGGTCTTGTAGCCGACGTCGAGGAGGACCTCGTCGCGGTCGATCTTCACGACGGTGCCTTCGATGAGGTCTCCGTCGTTGAAGAACTTCAGAGTCTTTTCGACCGCGGCAAGAAAGTCTTCAGCAGACCCGATGTCGTTGATCGCGACCTGCTTGGTTGCCTTGTCGGTCGTTGCGGTTGTCATTAAGGGATGCTCCAGGATGGATGGGTCTCGGGCGGCGGCCGCCTGCGGGCCTCGCGGCTCGGCGGAGTGGTGACCACTGCGGTGGTGAGGGATGTGCCTCCGGCCCGGGAGCCGCGCTCGACCGGCCGGAGGACCGGCCTTCCTCGCGCGCCGCGGGCACGGCGGCGCCACAGATGTGACACCCCAGCTTAGACGCCCCGGGAGGCGCACGGCAATCTCGCCGCGCCCGTCCAGGCGCGGGTTCCGGAGTCAGCCGGCGAGGGAGGAGCGGAGGGTGTCGAGACCGACGCCGCCGAGGTCGAGCGCCCTCCGGTGGAAGGCCGCGAGCGAGAACGCGGCGCCCTCGCGCGCCTCCGCCTCGTCGCGCAGCTGCTCCCAGATCCGCTGCCCGATCTTGTAGGACGGAGCCTGCCCCGGCCAGCCGAGGTACCGGTTCACCTCGAAGCGCACGAACGCGTCGTCCATGTTCACGTTGGCGCGCATGAAGTCGAGGGCCGACTCGGCGGTCCAGACGGTGCCGGAGCCCGGCATCGCCTTCTGGAGGTGCACGCCGATGTCCAGCACGACGCGCGCCGCGCGCATCCGCTGGCCGTCGAGCATGCCCAGGCGGTCGGCCGGGTCGTCGAGGTAGCCGAAGCGCTCCATCAGCCGCTCCGCGTAGAGCGCCCAGCCCTCGGCGTGGCCGGAGGTCCCGGCGAGCTGACGGCGCCAGGTGTTGAGGCAGGCGCGGTTGTGGACGGCCTGGCCGATCTGCAGGTGATGGCCCGGGACGCCCTCGTGGTAGACCGTGGTCAGCTCCCGCCAGGTGGCGAACTCGGTGACTCCGGCCGGGACCGACCACCACATCCGCCCCGGGCGCGAGAAGTCGTCGCTCGGACCGGTGTAGTAGATGCCGCCCTCCTGGGTCGGCGCGATCCTGCACTCGAGGCGGCGCACCTCCTCCGGGATGTCGAAGGCGGTGCCGGCGAGCTCGCGGACGGAGCGGTCGCTGGTCTCCTGCATCCACGCCTGCAGAGCGTCGACGCCGTGCAGAGTGCGGGCCGGGTCCGCCTCGAGGTGGGCGATCGCCTCGGCGACGGAGGCGCCGGGCAGGATCTCGCGCGCGATCGCCTCCTGCTCGGACGTCATGCGGGCCAGCTCCTCGATCCCCCACTCGTAGGTCTCGTCGAGGTCGACGACAGCGCCGAGGAAGCGGCGGGAGTGCAGCGCGTACAGCTCCCGGCCGACGGCGTCCTGCTCGGTCGCGGCGGGGGCGAGCTCGCCCCGGAGGAACTGCGCGAGCGACCCGTAGGCGGCCGAGGCACGGCGGGCGCCGTCCTCCAGCCGCTGAGCGAGCGACGCGGGCAGGGATCCGGCGGCGGGAGCGGCCTCCGCGGCCAGCTCGGCGAAGAACCCGCGGGGAGCGGCGATCTTCCGCGCCTGCTCGGCGACGAGCTCGACCTGGCGGCGGGCGGGGACCACGCCGGTGCGGATCCCCTCGCGCAGGGTCTCCGCGTAGCCCTCGAGGGCGGCCGGCACGGCCAGCAGCCGCTCGGCGACCGCCTCCCAGTCGGCGACCTCGTCCGTCGGCATCAGGTCGAAGACGTCGCGCAGCTCCTGCGCCGGGGACGCGATCACGTTGAGGTCCCGCAGCGGCAGACCGGCGTCGTGCCCCTCCAGGGAGAGCCGGAGCTCGGCGCCGAGGTCGGCGGCCGTGACGCGGTCGACGTCGTCCACGGGGTCGGCGGCCTCGAGCTCGGCGAGGGCCGAGGCGGTCGCCGCCCGGGCCTGCTCGAGACCGGCCGGCGAGTAGTCGCCCAGACGGCCGTTCGCGCCGCTGCGTCCGATCGCGGTGCCGAGGGTGGGGTCGAGGTCGACGAGCGTGTCGACCCAGCGCTCGGCGACGGCGTCGACGGCGGTGGGCTCGCGGGGGGTGTCGGTGCTCATGCCTCCGAGCCTAGCCAGGCCCTGCGGCCGGCTCAGTGCGCGGCGACGTCCCAGTCGGACCCGTGGCCCACCTGCACCTCGAGCGGGACGCTCAGGTCGGCGGCACCCGCCATCCGGCCGCGGACGACCGCCTCGAGCGACTCCTCCTCGCCGGGGGCGACGTCGAAGATCAGCTCGTCGTGCACCTGGAGGAGCATCCGCGAGCCGAGCCCCTGCTCGTCGAGGTCGGCCTGCACGCCGATCATCGCGCGCTTCATGATGTCGGCGGCCGAGCCCTGGATCGGCGAGTTGAGTGCCGCCCTCTCGGCGTTGTCGCGGAGGACGCGGTTCGCGCTCTGCAGGTCGGGGAACGGACGCCGGCGTCCGAAGATCGTCTCGGTGTAGCCGGTCTCGCGGGCCTGCTCGACGACGCTGCGGAGGTAGTCGCGCACCGCGCCGAAGCGGACGAAGTAGTCGGTCATCAGCTGCTTGGCCTCGGCGCTCGAGATGCGCAGCTGCTTCGACAGGCCGAAGGCGCTCAGGCCGTAGGCGAGACCGTACGACATCGCCTTGACCTTGTTGCGCATGGCCGAGGTGACGTCGCCCGGATCGACGCCGAAGATCCGCGACCCGACGAAGCGGTGCAGGTCCTCGCCGGAGTGGAAGGCCTCGATCAGCCCGGCGTCGCCGGAGAGGTGCGCCATGATCCGCATCTCGATCTGCGAGTAGTCGGCGGTGAGGAGGGTGCTCGCGTCCGCTCCGTGGACGAAGGCGGTGCGGATGCGGCGGCCCACCTCGCTGCGGACGGGGATGTTCTGCAGGTTCGGGTCGTTGGAGGAGATCCGGCCGGTGGCCGTGCCGGTCTGGTCGTAGCTGGTGTGGATCCGGCCGTCGGCGGTGACCGACTTCTCGAGCGTCTCGATGATCTGCTTGAGCTTGGTCGCGTCGCGGTGCTCGAGGAGCAGCCCGAGGAACGGGTGCGGGTGGGACTCCTGCAGGTCGGCGAGGGCGGAGGCGTCGGTGGTGTAGCCCGTCTTCGTGGCCCGGGTGCGCGGCATGTCGAGCTCCTCGAAGAGGACCTGCTGCAGCTGCTTGGGCGAGCCGAGGTTCATCTCGTGGCCGATCTCGGCGAACGCGCGGCTCGCGAGGTCGGCGGCCGAGACGGTCAGCTCGGCGCGGAGGCGCGCCAGCACGTCGGCGTCGATCGCGACGCCGGTGAGCTCCATCGTCGCGAGGACCTGGACGATCGGCAGCTCGATGTCGACGAGCACCGAGAGCATCCCCTCGCCCAGCCGCTCGCGCAGCGGAGCGACGAGCCGGTACGCGTACCAGGCCTCGGTGGCGGGCCCCATCGGCTCGACGGTGGGGACCAGCTGGTTCGGGTCGCCCTGCGCCATGGTCTCGTCGAGGTGCTGCGCGACCTGCGCCGCGAGCGTGGCCGGATGCCCGGTGGGCTGCACCAGCCAGGAGGCGACGCGGGTGTCGAACGCGAGCCCCGCGACGGGGAGTCCGGCCCTCCGAAGCGCCTTGATCTGGGGCTTCGCGTCGGCGAAGTACTTGGGGGCGGGCCCGGCCAGCCACTGCTCGAGCGCGGTGTAGTCGGGCCGCTCGGCGGCCCACGGGACGAACGCCGTCTCCTTCTCGACCGCGAGGCCCACACCCTCGAGCCCGCCGGCTCCGAGCAGGACCTGCACGGCAACCGGCGCGGTGCCCTTCGCCGACACGCGGTCGAGCCAGTGCGCGAGCTCCTCGTCGACCAGGGTGCGGACGGCGGGTGCGGAGGTCGTGACCACGTCGCCCGCCAGGGCCGCGGCAGCGCCGTCGACGCCCTCCTCCGCGGCGATCGTGAGGACCCGCTCCTGCAGGGTCTTGAACTCGAGGCGGCTGAAGATCTCGCGGACCGCGTCGGGATCGATCGGACGGCGCGTCAGATCGTGCGGCCCGAGGGGGAGCTCGACGTCCGTCACCAGCCGGTTGAGGCGGCGGTTGCGGAGCGCGTTCTCCTTCTGCTCGCGTAGCTTCTCGCCGACCACGCCCTTGATCTCGTCGGCGTGGGCGATGATGTCGGCGACCGTGCCGTACTGGTTGACCCACTTCGCGGCCGTCTTGGGGCCGACCTTGTCGACGCCGGGCAGGTTGTCGCTGGTCTCGCCGACGAGGGCGGCGATCTCGGGGTACTGGTGCGGCTCGACGCCGTACTTCTCGAACACCTTGTCGCGGTCGTAGCGGGTGAGCTGCGAGACGCCCTGGGTGGAGGGGTAGAGCAGGGTGACGTCCGGGGTCACCAGCTGGATGGTGTCGCGATCGCCCGAGACGACCAGCACGCGGAAGCCGGCCTCGGCCCCCTGGCGCGCGAGCGTCGCGAGGATGTCGTCGGCCTCGAAGTCCTCCTTCGAGACGGTCCGGATGTTCATGGCGTGCAGCGCCTCCTCGAGGAGGGGGACCTGGCCCTTGAACTCGGGCGGCGTCTCGCCGCGGGTGCCCTTGTACTCCGGGTACTCGCGCGTGCGGAACGAGTAGCGGGAGATGTCGAACGCGACGCCGAGGTGGGTCGGCTTCTCGTTCTTCAGCAGCAGGATCAGCATCGAGAGGAAGCCGTGGATGGCGTTCGTGTGCTGGCCCTCGCGGGTCTGGAAGCTGTCGACCGGGAGCGCGTAGAACGCCCGGAACGCCAGGGAATGGCCGTCGACGAGCAGGAGGGTAGGCTGTTCCGGATCTGACACAGGGCCAGACTACACAGCGCCTCCGACACCGGATCGGCCCGCTCGCGCCCGCCGGTCAGGGCCGCTCCGAGGCTCCAGCGCGAGGAGCGACGTGACCGAGCCGACCCCCACCACGACCGCCTGGATCCGCCCGCCCGCGCTCGACCTGGTCGCCGGGATCGGCCGCGGCATGGGCGAGCTCGCCGAGCGGATGGGGATCCTCTGGCACGAGCTCACCCCGCAGCACTCGGTGGCCTCGATGCCCGTCGAGGGCAACCGGCAGCCGGTCGGCATCCTGCACGGCGGCGCGCACGTCGTGCTCGCCGAGTCGATGGGCTCGATCGCGGCGAACGTGCACGCCGGCGCGGGCCGCCTGGCGATGGGCATCGAGCTGAACGCGAGCCACAGCCGGTCGGTCCACTCGGGCTTCGTGATCGCCACCTGCGACGCGATCCACCTGGGCTCCACCCTCACCACCCACGAGATCGTCGTGCGCGACCAGGAGGGGCGCCGCCTCTCCACCGTGCGGATCACCAACATCATCCGCGACGCCCGCTGACGGGAGCGGACGGGTCCCCCTCGCGGGAGCGGAGGGCGACGACCGCGCCCAGGACCGCGACCGCCGTCGGGACCGCCCGCGCCTGCGAGCGACGGGGGATCGACCGGTCGGCCGCGCCGCTCGGGGACCCGGCACCGCGGCGAGCGGCACTGTCAAGCGACGGCGCGCGACTGTGCCCGGTGGTGCCCGAAGGGCGACACTGAGCGGATGAGCCTTCGCCATCTCCTCAAGAGCCTCCCGTCCATGCCCTCCGAGCTGCCCTCGTTCGATGCGGAGGCGGCTCCGGCCGATCCTCTCGAGCTGTTCGCGCAGTGGCTCGAGGAGGCGAAGGACGCGGGCCAGCTCCTCCCCCACGGCGCCACGCTCTCCACCGCCTCCGACGACGGCACGGTCTCGGCGCGCGTGCTCGTGCTGCGCGAGATCGACGAGGCGGGCTGGGCGTTCTCCACCCATGCCACCAGCCCCAAGGGACGCGCCATGGAGGAGAACCCGCACGCCGCGCTGACCTTCTTCTGGCCGGTCCAGGGCCGTCAGGTCCGGGTCGAGGGCCGGGTCGAGCGCGCCTCCGCGCAGGAGTCGGCCGACGACTTCCGCCGCCGCTCCGAGGCCGCTCGCACCGCCCTGCTCGTCGGACGCCAGAGCGAGCCGATGCGCAGCGCGCAGGACTTCGGCCTCGTCACGCTCCAGACCAGCGTCGCCGTGGGCTGCTCGCCCGCGACGCTCGACCGGGAGTGGGCCGTCTACCGCGTCGTGCCCGAGCGCATCGAGTTCTGGCAGGGCTCGACCGCGCCGGAGCAGGATCACACCCGTCTCGAGTACCGCCCGGGAACGACGGAGGCGGGCGGCTCCCCGTGGGAGCGCGCCCGCCTCTGGCCCTGAGGCCGTGGGCCCTCGGGCCCGGCCTCGCGCTACGCCTTCTTCGTGCTCAGCTGCTCGATGATCGCCTGCGCGACGTCGTGCATGGTGAGCCGGCGGTCCATGGAGGCCTTCTGGATCCAGCGGAACGCCTCGGGCTCGGTGAGCCCCATCTTCTCGTTGAGCAGGCCCTTGGCGCGGTCGACGAGCTTGCGGGTCTCGAAGCGCTCGACCATGTCGGCGACCTCGGCCTCGAGGGTGAGGATCTGGGCGTACCGCGAGAGGGCGATCTCGATCGCGGGCAGCAGGTCGTTGGGCGTGAAGGGCTTCACGACGTAGGCGAGCGCTCCGGCCTCGCTGGCGCGCTCGACGAGCTCCTTCTGGCTGAAGGCGGTGAGCAGGACGACGGGCGCGATGTGCGCCTTCGAGAGGCGCTCGGCCGCCGAGATGCCGTCGAGCTGGGGCATCTTGACGTCCATGATGACGAGATCGGGGCGCAGCTCGGTGGCGAGGGCCACAGCGGTCTCGCCGTCGCCGGCCTCGCCGACGACCTCGAAGCCGTTGTCGCGGAGGATCTCCACGATGTCGAGGCGGATGAGGGATTCGTCTTCGGCGACGACGACCCGACGGGGTGCGGTCGACGAGGGTTCCTGGTCAGTCACGCCGATGAGCCTACGGTATTCTCGACGGGCTGGTGATGAGCCGGTGTGGCGGAATGGCAGACGCGGGGCACTCAAAATGCTCTGTCCGAGAGGGCTTGTGGGTTCGAGTCCCACCACCGGTACCCGCCTGGTCGCGCGGTGCGCGCCTCCGTTCGCTAGCGTCGTCGGATGAGCACCGACCCCTGGCCCCTGTTCTCACTGGAGCTGCGCACGCCGCGGCTCGAGCTGCATCCGGTCCGCGACGCCGACCTCGGCCCTCTCGCCGAGGCAGCCCTCGCGGGCGTGCACGAGAGCGGCCGCTCGCCGTTCCCCTCCCCCTGGGCCGAGGCGCCGGCGGAGCGCCTGCCCGGCGAGCTCGCCCGCTTCCACTGGTCGCAGCGCGCGCAGACGACGCGGGAGGCGTGGCGCGTCGCGTTCGCCGTGGTCGAGGACGGCCGGGTCGTCGGCTGCCAGGACGTGGTCGCCGAGTCCTTCGCCGCCACCCGCACCCTGACCTCGGGCTCGTGGCTCACCCGCTCGGCGCAGGGCCGCGGCCTCGGGCGGGAGATGCGCGCCGCCGTGCTCCTCCTCGCCTTCGACCACCTCGGAGCCGAGGTCGCCGAGAGCGCCGCTCTCGCCTGGAACACCCGCTCGATCCGGGTCTCGGAGGCCCTCGGCTACCGGCCGAACGGGACGCACCGGATCGTCGGTCCGGACGGTGCGCCGGTCGAGGAGCTGCGGTTCCGCGTCACGCCGGAGACTTTGGTGCGGCCGGAATGGACACTGGAGGCCTCGGGGATCGACGCCGCACGAGCGGTCCTCGTCCAGGACCCGCTCGGTCCGCCCTCCCCTGTCTGATTCACCAGAACATCGTGCCCGGCGAGCCCTTGAACGGACCGACCACGCGCGAGGTGATCCAGCCGCCGTAGAAGTCGCCCGGCTGCGGCTGGACCGTCTCGCCGTCGACGGTGCAGGAGTCCATCCGGCCGGGGTAGAGGGCGACCGTGTCGACGAGGGCCTCGAAGCCGGCCATCGGCTCGGGGTACGTCCAGCCCGCCGCCTCCGCGACCGCTCCTCCTCCCCCGCGCACGGTGAGGTAGGAGGCCGCGCCCTTGAACTCGCAGATGCTGCGGCCGGGCGCGGGCTCGAGCGCCCCGGGCGCGAACGAGGACACGGGGAGGTAGTAGACGGGAGGGTGGCTCGTCTCGAGGACGCGGAGAGCGTCACAGGTCTCGGCGACGACGACGCCGCCCAGCCGCACGACCACGTGCTCGGTGGTGGTCTCGACCCTCGGGGGTCGCGGGTAGTCCCAGACGGATTCCTGGCCCTCGGCGGGCGGCAAGCGCTTCATCCCGCTCACGCTACGCGGCGGGGAGCGGTGCTCCGGCGCCTCCCAGAGGATGCCCGGGCGGACGCCGCGGCCCGGCAGATCCCCGCCGCCGGGACGCGCGGGGGCCCCGGTCGCGTAACGTCGTCCCTGCGGCGGAACCCCGAGCCCGCGCGCAGAAGGAATCCAGAGTGCCCACCGAATGCATCCACGGCCTCGACATCGCGCTCTGCGACGTCTGCACCCCGAAGAAGCTCCCCGAGCAGGTCGGCCGTGCCACCCGCGTCCCCGCGCGCGTGCCCGGGACCTCCCGTGCGGCCACCGCCCGCGCCGCCGCCCGCGGCACGGCGCGTGAGAAGCCCCTGCCGAAGGTCGACATCGCCGCGCAGCGGATCTACCACGTCACCCACCTCGACAACCTCGAGGCGATCGTCGCCGCCGGCGCGATCCTGGCGGACCAGCAGCTCCAGGAGCGCCCCGCGATCGACGTCAGCGCCGAGACCACCCGCGAGCACCGCCGTGCCGTGCAGGTGAAGGACGGCGTCAGCGTCGCCGGCTTCGTGCCCTTCTTCCTCTCCCCCGACGCCGCGCTCTGGGCCGACCTGCGCGGCGAGCGGGTCGCTCCGCACTGGTCGCCGAGCGCCCACGAGACCACCGCCTCGCAGTACGTCGTCCTGGTGGGCTCGCTCGCCTCCGCCCCGGTGCTGAGCGACGGCGACGCCTCCCACGTCCTCACGCGCTTCACCGAGGGCGACGCGCTCGTGCGCACCTTCGCGCGCCTCCTGGTCGACGAGCCGGCCCTGCGCAGCGCCGAGGCGCTCGTGCCCGAGCGCTTCCCGCTCGAGGGCGTCGCGACGGTCGGCGTGGCGTCGGTCGCCGCCCGCAACCGCGTCAAAGCTCTCTTCGAGGGCATCGACGCCTCTCCCCGCGTCGCCGTCTACCCGCCGTGGTTCCACCCGGTGGCCGAGGAGGAGTGACCCGGCGCTAGTCGGCCTCGAGGAGGTCGAGGCGGTCGGCCAGGTACCGGCGCAGCGGCATCAGTCCCTGCTCGCCCAGACCGGGCGCCCAGCGCACGAGCACCTCGGAGCCGCGCAGTGCCAGCGGCTCCTGGCCCGACTCGAGCGCTGCGGCGTCCAGCGCGAGGCGCCGCCAGCCGTAGTTGACGATCTCGCCCTCCTGGAACGGACCGTCGAAGGCGGCGCGCCGGATCTCGCGGCGCGCCTCCTGCGACTCGGACTGGTTGTTGGCGTGAAGCGGAGCGACGGCACGAGTGACCGAGCCCGTCGCGAGGAGCTCGCCCTCGCGTCCGAGGAGCACCACGCCGAGGCGCCACGCGCGGGTCACCGGCGCCATCACCGGCTTGCGGCGGAAGCCGAGGATCGCGCGCGGCGTCTGCAGCTCGGCGACGGCCTGGTCGGCGATGCCGCGAGCGTCGAGCTCGGCGGAGACCTGGCGCAGGAGCGCGGCCAGATCGGCGGCGGCCTGCTCGGCCCCGGGTGCTGCGGGCATCGCTCCTCCTCGGCTCGTCCCGCCAGCCTACGGGCGCGGTGTGCACCGGCCACCCCGCTCCGCACCGCTAGCATCGCCTGACGACACCGAGGAGGACGAGCGATGCGCGTCATCATGATGGGCCCGCCCGGCGTGGGCAAGGGCACCCAGGCGGCCGTGCTGTCGCGCGAGCTGGGGGTGCCGGCGATCTCCACCGGCGATCTGTTCCGCGCGCACGTCGCCGACGGCACCGACCTCGGACGGCGTCTGCGGGCGCTCGTGGAGGCCGGCGAGTACGTGCCGGACGAGCTGACGAACGCCCTGGTCGCCGAGCGCATCGCCGAGGAGGACGCCCGGGACGGGTTCATCCTCGACGGCTACCCGCGCACGCTCGCCCAGGTGGACGCGCTGGCGGAGCTCCTCGAGGAGCGGGGCACGCCGCTCTCGTGCGTCGTGCTGCTGACGGCCGACGCGGACGTGGTCCTCGAACGGCTGCACGTGCGGGCGCAGGAGCAGGACCGCGCCGACGACGACCCCGAGGTGGTGCGGAACCGGATCGAGGTCTACGAGCGCGAGACGGCTCCTCTGGCGGAGGTCTACGACGAGCGCGAGCTCCTGGTGCGGATCGACGGCTCCGCCTCGCAGGACGAGGTCGCCGCGAGGATCATCGCGGCGTGCCGGCCCGAGTGAGCCGACCCGCCGCGACGCGGGGTCAGATCGCCGAGGCGAGGACCTCGTCGAGCTTGGCCGAGGCCTCCTCGTCGGTGCCCTTCAGGGCGAGCGAGAGCTCCGACACGAGGATCTGACGCGCCTTGAGGAGCATCCGCTTCTCGCCGGCCGAGACGCCGCCCGCCTGCTCGCGGCGCCACAGGTCGCGGACGACCTCGCTGACGCGGTACACGCTGCCGCTGGCCATCTTCTCCTGGTTGGCCTTGAAGCGGCGGGACCAGTTGCTGGCCTCCTCCGCGACGTCGCTGCGCAGGACGTCGTAGACCGCCTGGACTCCGGCGTCGTCGATGATCTCGCGGACGCCGACGAGCTCGGCGTTCTCGACGGGGAGGGTGATGGTGAGCTCGCTGGTGTGCACGTTCATCGTCATGAACGTCTTCTCGACGCCCTTGACCGAGCGCTTCTCGAGCCCGGTGATCGTCACCGCTCCGTGGTGCGGGTAGACCAGGGTCTCGCCGACCTCGAATGTCATCATGTCGTGCCTTTCGTCGTGGGGCGTGGTGGGAGTGAGGAGTCCAGGGGGCGCAGCGGCGCAGCGGCGAGCCAGGCCGGGAGCAGCGCGACGAGGTGCTCGACCAGCTCCTCGTCGGTGCCGTCGAGGGAGCCGGCGAGCCAGGCGCCGACCACGGAGAGGACGCCGCCGGCCGCGAAGACCGCGGTGAGCTCGGGGTCGACCGCTGCGGGGACGTCGACCCGGGCGAGCACCTCGCGGTGCAGGGCGAGCGCCGTGTCGAGCACGGCGTCGTCGGAGGCGACCCGGGCGGAGGCCCGCGCGCGGAGCCGGGCATGGAAGGCGTGGCGGTCGACCAGCCGCTCGACGAGCCGCGAGTAGCCGCGCTGCAGGGCGTCGGCTCCGGAGCGGTCGGCGGGATCGCCCTCGGCGACGTCGGCGACCACGAGGTCCTGGCGGAGCAGCGCGGAGGCGACTCCCGCCGCGTCGTCGAAGTGGGCGTAGAACGAGCTGCGGCTGATCCCGGCCTCGCGCACGATGTCGCTCACCGCGATGCCCTCGGCCCTCTCGCCGTCGCTCTGCATGACGAGCCGCTCGACCGCGTCGAACACGCGGCGGCGGGTGCGCCGGGCTCGCGGATCGGCGGAGCCGAGCGCCGAGGGGGACTCCGCCGCGGGCACGGAGGCGAGGCGGGCGGGAGTCATCGACGTCAGTCTACCACTTCCCGGACAGGTGTACGGGAAGAGCGTCAGGCGCCGGTGCGAACCTGGTCGAGGCCGGCGATGCGGTCGATCGCGGCCTGCTCGCTCGGCGAGACCCGGCCGAGATACCGGCCCAGGAACACGAACAGCAGGCGGTTCGCCGTGATCGCGGGCCACCACGGGCGCCGGAGGCCTAGGAGCCTCCGCACCTCGGGGCTGAGCGAGGCGACCGCGCCGGCGAACAGCAGCGGGTAGACCACGCCCGCCTCGCCCGGCAGCCGGATGTCGCGGAGGAACCCGACCGCCTCGTGCACGCGTGCGTCGGGCTTGAGCTCGCCCGCGAATCCGGCGAGCTGCGCGCGGAGCTCCGCGACGCTCTCGGGCGGATCCTGCACTCCGAGCAGCCGGCCGGAGGCGGCCCACTCGCGCACGTAGGCGTCGGGGCCGCCGGGGATCCGTCCGCCCCAGATCTCGTGGGCGCCGAGGAACGCGTCGGTGAAGGCGTCGTGCACCCAGAGCAGCAGGCGGGGGTCCTGCGCCGAGTAGGAGCGCTCACGCCCGCCGGCGTCCTCGTAGGAGCCGACGATCCGCTCGTGCACGCCGGTCACCCAGCGCGCCGCTCCGCTCGCCGCGGCGGTGTCGCCGAAGCTGGTGGTCAGGACCCAGCGGACCGTGTTGTCGAGGCGGCCCATCGGGTCCTCGCGGTAGCGGGAGTGGTCGTGCACACCGGCCATCGCTCCGGCATGGAGGGTCTGCATGAGCAGAGCCCGCACTCCGGCGATCATCGTGGGCAGGCCGCCGTTGACCGCCCAGACCGCGCTGCCCGGTCCGAAGAGCCCGGCGTCGTCGCC
Organism: Rathayibacter sp. AY1D1; assembly: GCF_002932635.1. Taxonomy (NCBI): domain Bacteria; kingdom Bacillati; phylum Actinomycetota; class Actinomycetes; order Micrococcales; family Microbacteriaceae; genus Rathayibacter; species Rathayibacter sp. AY1D1. The sequence continues at coordinate 221,436 of NZ_PSVY01000001.1, read as the reverse complement.
CTTCTCGAGGGCGACGATCCAGTCGGCGCGGGGGCGGGGGCGGCGGCGTCTCATCCGCTCAGTGTGCGCTCGGATCCTGGGCCGCGGCTGGCCGTTCTGTCACCCTTCGTGGGGCCGTGGTCACTCGGCCAGCAGTTCGCGGACGTCGTCGGCCGACAGCGCCCGGGCGAAGAGCTCGCCCTCGTCGAGCACCGCCGTGCTGAGGCGGCCCTTGCGCTCCTGGAGGCGCACGATCTTCTCCTCGATCGTGTCCGTCGCCACCAGCCGGTACACGTTCACCCGCCGCTCCTGGCCGATGCGGTGCGCGCGGTCGACGGCCTGCGCCTCGGCCGCCGGGTTCCACCACGGGTCGAGGATGAAGACGTGGTCGGCCTCGGTGAGGGTGAGCCCGGTGCCGCCCGCCTTCAGGCTGATCAGGAAGACGGGCGCGGCTCCCGAGCGGAACTCCTCGATCACTCCCGCGCGGTCCCGCGTGGAGCCGTCGACCTGCACGAACGGGATGCCGCGCCGACGCAGCCGCTCCCCCGCCCGCTCCAGGTACGAGGTGAAGGTGCTGAAGACGAGGGCCCGACGGCCTTCCGCGATCACGTCGTCGAGCTGCTCGACGAGCACGTCGAGCTTCGCGGACGGGACGTGCCGGTAGGCCGGGTCGACCAGGGACGCGTCGAGCGCGAGCAGGCGCAGGAGGGTGAGCGATCGGAACACCGTGAAGCGCTGCCGGTCGAGGTCGTCGACCAGGCCCAGGAGCTTCCGCCGCTCGCGCTGGAGGTAGCCGTCGTAGAGCACCCGGTGGGCGGGCGTCAGCGCGACCTCGATCGTCTGCTCCTGCTTCTCGGGGAGCTCCGGCGCCACCGCCTCCTTGGTGCGGCGGAGCAGGAACGGACGCAGTCGCCGGCGCAGTCTCTCGAGGCGGCGGCGCGCGCCCTCGGTGTGGCTGACGGTCCGTCCCTCGGACAGATCGGGCGAGGCGATGCCGACGGGCGCCTCCGCGTGCAGGATCGGCCGGGTGTACTCCTCGCGGAAGCGGCGCAGCGGCGGCAGGAGCCCGGGCGCCACCAGGGCGAGGACCGCCCAGAGCTCGTCGAGCGAGTTCTCCAGCGGTGTGCCGGTGAGCGCGAGCGTGACGGGCGCGCCGACCCCGCGGGCGGCCCGGTGCGTCTGCGAGGCGGGGTTCTTGACGAACTGGGCCTCGTCGAGGATCAGCGCCGACCACGTCCTCGACGCCCAGCGCTCGCCGCCGAGGCGCAGGACCGCGTAGCTGGTGAGGACCACGTCCGCGTCGGCCGGGATCGCGTCGAGCGCGCCCTCCCGCGAGCTCGCGACGACGTGGACGCGCAGGGCGGGCGCGAAGCGCTCGGCCTCCGAGCGCCAGCCCGGCACGACCGAGGTGGGGGCGACCACGAGGAACGGCGCGCGGCGGATCCCGGCGCGGCCCGCCTCCTCGACCGCGTCGAGCATCATGGCCAGCGCCTGCAGGGTCTTGCCGAGGCCCATGTCGTCGGCCAGGATCCCGCCGAGCCCGTGACGGAGGCGGTGCACGAGCCAGGCGTAGCCCGCCCGCTGGTACGGACGCAGCCGGGCGGTCAGGCCCTCCGGCGGCTCCACGTCCTCCGGCGACCCGGCGGCCAGCGCGGAGTCGAGCACGGCGCGCCACGCGTCGGAGGGGACGCTCTCGTCGGCGAGCTCCTCCAGCTCGTTCCACAGCCCGGCCTGGTGCCGGCCGAGCCGCGGTCCCGTCTCCCACTCCTCGAGCTCGTCCGCCCGGGTCAGCAGCTCCCGGAGCCGGTCGAGGCCGGGGTGCGCGAGCGAGAGGTAGGAGTGGTCGACCAGGCGGATGCGGTCGCCGCCCGCGGCCAGAGCGCGGAAGAGGGGCAGGAACGGCACGGTCGCGTCGCCGATGGTCACGACGACGCCGAGGTCGAACCAGTCGGCGCTCTCGGTGTCGACCGCGGTGATGGTGAGCGTGAGCGGTCCGGTCAGCAGGCGGTAGTCCGGGGCCGCGCCCTCGCGCTCGATCCGGACCCCGCCGATCCCCTCCAGCTGCGGGACCTGCTCCACCACGAACACCGCCGCCTCGGCCCCGCGCAGGACCGCACTCGTCCCCGGCTCCGGCACGAGAGCGGACCCGGCCTCGCCGAGCACCGAGCGCACCCGGCGGAGCACCGCGCGCTCGAGAGCGGCGTCGGCCGTGCCGTCGAGCTCGCCCGCGCGATCGGCCGAGCGGCGCCAGTGCCAGCCCACGCTGACGGCGCGCCGCGGCTCGAACGAGACCGTGCAGACCAGGCGCGGGGGCTCCGGATCGTCCAGGACGAGGTCGACGCCCTCCTCGCGCACCGCGACGCGGCCGCGGAGGGCGGGGAGGTGCTCGCCGACGAACTCGGGCACGTCCTCCGCCGGGACCTCCGTCTCCTCGGGGTGGTCGAGGAGCCGCAGCTCCTCGTCGTCGAAGGGCAGGGACGCGGGCGCGAGCAGGAGCGAGGACGGATCGCCGCCCTCGACCGCGTAGACGCCGTGCCGGGCGACCGGACGCGCCGACTCGGGTGCGTGCTCCGCGCCGTCGATCCGCAGGACGGGCCGCAGCCGCAGGCCTCCCGCCTCCGCCGAGACCGTCACCGCCACATGGGCGGGACCGGCGAGGCGGACCGCGCCCTTCTCCGGGGCGAGCAGCGGGATCCCGACGGCCTGCGCCTGCTCGAGCAGCCGCCAGAGCAGCGGGCTCTCGTAGTCGTCGAGGTGGATCCAGTCGGGGTCCTGCCCCAGGTGGACGGTGCGCGTGGCGCGGTGCAGGGCCGCGAACTCGGCGAACCAGCGCTGGTGAGCGGGGTCGAGCGAGAGCCGGTGGGTCTGGAAGTTCAGCGACTTCCAGGTGAGGGTGGTGCGGTTCCAGGCGCCCCCGCGCCCGCGGACGACGGGGCGGGTGGCCAGACGGTGGTCGCGGCGCTCGGCGGCGTCGTAGGTCTTCGCCGTGACGCGCTCGCTCGCCGGCGCCCGCCAGGGATCGTCGGCCCGGCGCACCAGCCGGCGCAGCTCGAACTGCAGCCCGATCGGAGTGAGGACGGGCGGCGACTCGGCCTCGGCGGGTCCGCTGAGCTCGCCGACGCGGGCGCGCCAGGAGGAAGGGGTCGACTCGGGAGGCACCGCCCCATGCTGCCACGCGCCGCCGACACCCCCGCCCGCACCGCGTGACGGGCAGAATCGGAGGATGACCAGCAGCGACTCCCCCGCGCCCACCGTCCTCACCCTCGGCAGCGAGAGCCTGCGCCTCGCCTTGACGACCGCCGGGGCCGAGATGACGTCCCTCCGCGACGACGAGGGCCGCGAGTACCTGTGGCAGGCCGGCCCGGAGTGGCGCCGGCACGCTCCCGTCCTGTTCCCGATCATCGGCCGCCTCCCCGGCGACACGCTGCACCACGACGGCGCGGACCACCGGATGGGCCAGCACGGCTTCGCGCGGGACCGGGTCTTCGAGCTCGCGGGCGTCTCGGCGGACGAGGCGGTGTTCCGGCTCCGGAGCGACGACGCCACGCGCGCGGTGTTCCCCTTCGACTGGACGCTCCTCATCGCCTACGCCGTGACCGGCGCCTCGCTCCGGATCACCCAGACCGTCGAGAACAGGGGTCCCTCTCCGCTGGGCTTCTCGCTCGGGAACCACCCGGCCTTCGCGCTGCCGCTGCCCGAGGGCCGCGGCGAGCACCGCATCCGCTTCGCGCAGCCCGAGCCGGAGGGGTACCGCCGCGCTCCGGAGAACCTGCTGCTCGAGGCGCGCCACCCGGCGCCGCTCGAGGACGGGGTCCTGACAGTGGACGACGCGCACTTCGAGGAGGGCGTGATGATCTTCGACGAGCCGCGCCGGCGGACCCTCCGGCTCGAGGCCGACGGTGCCGCCCGCGCGATCGTCGTCGACACCGGGGACTTCGACGTGGTCGGCGTGTGGAAGCCCGTCGGGGCCCCGTTCGTCTGCCTCGAGCCGTGGCGGAGCGTCCCGACCCCCGAGGGCTGGGACGGCGACATCGTCGACAAGCCGCGCCAGATCGTCCTCGAGCCGGGCGGCCGGCGGTCGCTGTCCTACAGCATCGCGCTGAGCTGAACGTCCGCACGCTGGATCTGCGCGTCGAGCAGCTCGAAGCGGCGGATGATCAGCCCCTCGCGGGTGGCCCAGGGGCAGATCACCAGCGTCTCGATGCCGAGGGCGTCCATGGCCGCCTCCGCGATGAGAGCGCCCGCGAGCAGCTGCGGAGCCCGCAGAGCGGAGACGCCGGGCAGCGCTGAGCGATCGGCCGCGCTGATCGCGGCGAGGCGGGCGGACCACAGCCGGAGGTCGACCAGGTGCAGCTCGCGGCGCACCAGCGGACCGGCGGCGCTCGGAGCGGCGCCGGTGATCCGCGCCAGAGACCGGAAGGTCTTCGACGTGCCTGCGACCAGGTCGGGGCGCCCCAGGGCGAGGAAGCCGCGGACGGGCTCCGCGAGCACCTCGCGGGCGTGACGCCGGGCGGCCTTCACGCTCGTGGCCGAGGCGGGATCGCCGACCAGCAGGTCCCGCGTCACCCGCCCCGCTCCGAGCGGGACCGACACGGCGAGCTCGGGCACCTCGTCCACGCCCATCGAGAGCTCGAACGAGCCGCCGCCGATGTCGAGGTCCAGGATCGAGCCCGCGCCCCAGCCGAACCAGCGGCGCACGGCGAGGAAGGTGGCCGACGCCTCCGCCTCGCCGCCGAGCTCCTGGAGGTGCACGCCCGTCTCGGCGCGGACCCGGTCGAGGACCGCCGCGCCGTTGCCGGCCTCGCGGATCGCCGAGGTCGCGAACGCCAGCAGGTCCTCCGCGCGGTGCTCGCGGGCGACCTCGGCGGCCTCGGTCACGAACGCGATCAGCTCGCGCTGGCCACGCTCGGTGATCTCCCCCGCCTCGTCGAGGTGCGCCACGAGAGCGAGGCTCCGCTTGTGCGAGCGGTAGGGCACCGGGCGGGCGCCGGGGTGCGCGTCGACGAGGAGCAGGTGGACCGTGTTGGAGCCGATGTCGAGCACGCCGAGTCGCATGGGTCCACGGTATCCGCCCGCGGAGGCGCGTCCCGCCACGCGGACCGCCGGGGAACGCCGGAGGGCCCGGCCGCTCGCGCGACCGGGCCCTCCGGGGGTGCTGGACTCAGTGGTCCCAGTTCTCGGCCCTGTCGGCCGAGCTGGACGAGCCGACGATGTGCACCCGCATGTCGTTCGTCGTGCCGGCGCGCCCGGGGGGCGATCCGGAGACGACGACCACGGTCTCGCCCGCCTGGGCGAGGCCCTCGCGGAGCAGCACCGCGTCCACCTGCGCGAACATCGCGTCGGTGTGGTTGACGCGCGGCGTGACGAAGGACTGGACGCCCCAGTTCAGCGCCATGCGGCGCCGGACGGCGGGCTCGGGGGTGAAGCCGATGATCGGGATGCCGTGGCGCAGGCGCGTCATGCGGCGGACCGAGTCGCCCGACTCCGTGAACACGCAGAGGAACTTCGCCTCGACGAACTCCGCGACCTCGGCGGCGGCCAGCGTGACGGATCCGCCCTGGGTGCGGGGCTTGCTCCCCAGCGGGGGGATGCGCTCCAGGCCGTGCTCCTCGGTGGACTCGACGATGCGGGCCATGGTCTGCACGGTGACGACGGGCCAGGCTCCGACGCTGGTCTCGCCCGAGAGCATGACCGCGTCCGCGCCGTCGAGGATGGCGTTCGCGACGTCCGAGGCCTCGGCCCGCGTGGGGCGGGGGCTCTCGATCATCGACTCGAGCATCTGGGTCGCGACGATGACCGGCTTCGCCCAGCGGCGGGCGAGCTCGACGGCGTGCTTCTGCACGATCGGCACCGCCTCGAGGGGCAGCTCGACGCCGAGGTCGCCGCGGGCGACCATGATGCCGTCGAAGACGTCGATGATCTCCTGCAGGTTGTCGACCGCCTGCGGCTTCTCGATCTTGGCGATGACGGGAGCCTTGCGGCCCTCCTCCGCCATGATCTCGTGCACGCGCTCGATGTCGCTGGCGTTGCGCACGAAGGAGAGGGCGATGATGTCGGCGCCGAGGCGGATCGCCCAGCGGAGGTCGTCCTCGTCCTTCTGGGAGAGGGCGGGGACGTTGACCGCGACACCGGGCAGGTTGATGCCCTTGTTGTTCGAGACGTTGCCGGGGACGACGACCTCGGTGACGACCCGGGGGCCCTCGACGGCGGTGACGCGGACAGCGACCTTGCCGTCGTCGATGAGGAGCATGTCGCCCGGGTTCACGTCGTCCGGGAGGCCCTTGAACGTGGTGCCCGAGAGCTCGCGCGTGCCGAGGACGTCCTCGGTGGTGATGGTGAAGACGTCGCCCTCGGCGAGGGCGTACGGGCCGCCCTCGAACTTGCCGAGGCGGATCTTCGGACCCTGCAGGTCGACGAGGATCGCGACCGCGCGCCCGGCGTCGTCCGCGGCCTTCCGCACGATGCGGTAGATGCCTTCGTGGACGTCGTAGGTTCCGTGACTGAGGTTCATGCGGGCCACGTCCACGCCGGCGTCGATGATCGCACGAATGGTCTCGTACGACGACGTTGCCGGGCCGAGGGTGGCGACGATTTTCGCTCGTCTCATTGAGGGGGTGCTCCGTTGTTCTGCGCCCGGAGGCGCGTCGTTAGCGGGGAGGGTGAGCTGATTGCTGGCGGGCCGAGACTATCGCGTCCCGGGGACTAGAGCGTGAAGCCCCGGTCGTTGGGGCCGACCGGCGCCGGCAGCTGGGTCGTGCCCTCGAGGTAGCGGTCGACCTCGGCCGCGACGGAGCGGCCCTCCGCGATCGCCCAGACGATCAGGGACTGGCCGCGCCCGGCGTCGCCGGCCACGAAGACGCCGGGGACGGTGGTCTCGAAGGCGTCGCCGCGCGCGACGTTGCCGCGCTCGGTGAAGGGGACGTCGAGCTGGCGGCCGAGGTGGTCCGCCTCCGGGCCGGTGAAGCCGAGGGCGAGCAGGACCAGGTCGGCCGGGATCTCGCGCTCGGTGCCCGCCTTGGGGACGCGGCGCCCGTCGAGGTACTCGGTCTCGGCCACGCGCACCGCGCGGACCTCGCCGCCCTCGTTCGCGAGGAACTCCACGGTCGACGCGAGGAACATCCGCTCCCCGCCCTCCTCGTGGGCGCTCGAGACCTCGAACACGGTCGGGTCCATCGGCCAGGGCTGGCTGTCCGGGCGCTGCGACGGCGGCTGCTGCCCGATCGCCAGGTTCGTGACCGACGCGGCCTTCTGGCGGTGGGCGGTGCCGATGCAGTCCGCTCCGGTGTCGCCTCCGCCCAGGACGACGACGTGCTTGCCCTCGGCCGAGATCTGCTCGAAGACGCGGTCGCCCGCGATCGCGCGGTTCGACTGCACGAGGTACTCCATGGCGAAGTGCACGCCGTCGAGGTCGCGACCCGGGATCGGCAGGTCGCGCGGCACGAGAGCACCGGTGGCGACCACGACCGCGTCGTAGCGAGCCCGCAGGTCGTCCCAGGTGATGTCGGAGCCGATGTCGACGCCCGCGCGGAACCGGGTGCCCTCGGCCTTCATCTGGTTCAGGCGGAGCTCGAGGTGCTTCTTCTCCATCTTGAAGTCCGGGATCCCGTAGCGCAGGAGGCCGCCGATGCGGTCGTCGCGCTCGTAGACCGCGACGGTGTGCCCGGCGCGGGTGAGCTGCTGAGCGGCGGCGAGCCCCGCCGGGCCGGAGCCGACGACCGCGACGGTCTTGCCGGTCAGGCGCTCCGGCGGGTGCGGCTGCACCCAGTCGTTGCCGAAGGCCTGATCGATGATCGAGACCTCGATCTGCTTGATCGTGACGGCGGGCTGATTGATGCCGAGCACGCAGGACGACTCGCACGGCGCCGGGCAGAGCCGGCCCGTGAACTCCGGGAAGTTGTTCGTCGCGTGCAGGCGCTCGATCGCCTGGCGGCCCTCGCCGCGCCACATCAGATCGTTCCACTCGGGGATCAGGTTCCCCAGCGGGCAGCCCTTGTGGCAGAACGGGATGCCGCAGTCCATGCAGCGGCCCGCCTGCCGGCGCAGCACGGCGGAGTCGCCCTGCTCGTAGACCTCTTTCCAGTCCATCAGGCGGACGGACACGGGACGCCGCTTGGGCAGCTCCCGGTCCTGCACCTTCAGGAACCCCTTGGGATCAGCCACCGGTCACCTCCAGAATCCGTCCCCAGACGACGTCGCCGTCGGGGTCGAGCCCCTCCTCCACAGCGGATGCGCGCGTCGCGAGCACCGCGGCGAAGTCGCGGGGCAGTACCTTGACGAAACGCGAGACCGTTCCGTCGAAATCGTCGAGCATCCCCTGGGCCAGGGTCGACTCGGTCTCCGCGACGTGCCGCTCGAGCAGGTCGCGCAGGATCTCCACGTCGGCGCTGCCGAGCTCGGAGAGGGTCAGCTCGCCGGAGGCGATCGCGTCGCGGTTCACGAGCTCGCGGCGCAGGCCGTGGATGTAGGCCGTGCCGCCCGACATGCCGGCGCCGAGGTTCCGCCCGGTCTCGCCGAGGATCACCGCCAGGCCGCCGGTCATGTACTCGAGCGCGTGGTCGCCCACTCCCTCGACCACCGCGGTGGCGCCGGAGTTGCGGACCAGGAAGCGCTCGCCGACCATCCCGCGGATGAACATCGTGCCCTGGGTCGCCCCGTAGCCGATCACATTGCCCGCGATCACGTTCGTCGAGGCGTCGAAGGTGCTGCGGCGGTCCGGCCGCACCACGATCTGGCCGCCCGAGAGGCCCTTGCCGACGTAGTCGTTGGAGTCGCCCTCGAGCCGCAGCGTGATGCCGGCGGGGAGGAACGCTCCGAGCGACTGCCCGGCCGAGCCGCGGAGCGACACGACGATGGAGTCGGCCGGCAGGCCGTTCTCGCCGAATCGGACGGTGACCTCGTGGCCCAGCATGGTGCCGACGGCGCGCTCGGTGTTCTTGATCTCGCGCTCGATCCGCACGGTGCCGCGGTGGTCGAGCACGTTCGCCGCGAGGCGGATCAGCTCGTTGTCGAAGTGGTGCTCGAGCTCGTGCTCCTGCGCGCGGCCGTGGCGGCGCGGCTCCTCCGCCGTGAAGACCGGTCCGACGAGGATCGGCGTCAGGTCGAGCCCGCTCGCCTTCCAGTGCTCGATCGCCTGGTCGACGTCGAGCAGCTCGCGGTGGCCGACGATCTCGTCGACGCTCCGGAAGCCGAGCTGCGCGAGGTACTCGCGCACCTCCTGGGCGATGAACTCGAAGAAGTTGACGACGAACTCGGGCTTGCCGGAGAACCGCTGGCGCAGCTCCGGGTTCTGCGTCGCGACGCCCACCGGGCAGGTGTCGAGGTGGCAGACGCGCATCATGATGCAGCCCTCGACGATCAGCGGAGCCGTCGCGAAGCCGAACTCCTCGGCTCCGAGCAGCGCGCCGATGACGACGTCGCGACCGGTCTTCATCTGGCCGTCGACCTGCACGACCACGCGGTCGCGCATGCCGTTGAGCATCAGCGTCTGCTGGGTCTCGGCCAGGCCGAGCTCCCAGGGCGTGCCCGCGTGCTTGAGCGAGTTCACCGGGCTCGCGCCGGTGCCGCCGTCGTGACCCGAGACGAGGATCACGTCGGCGAGGGCCTTCGCGGTGCCGGCGGCGACCGCTCCGATGCCCGACTGGCTGACCAGCTTCGCGTGGATGCGCGCCGACGGGTTCGCCCGCTTGAGGTCGAAGATCAGCTGCTTCAGGTCCTCGATCGAGTAGATGTCGTGGTGCGGCGGCGGCGAGATCAGGCCGACGCCGGCGGTCGCATGCCGGGTGCGCGCGATCCACGGGTACACCTTCGTGGGCGGGAGCTGACCGCCCTCGCCGGGCTTGGCACCCTGGGCGAGCTTGATCTGGATGTCGTCGGCGTGGGTGAGGTACATGCTCGTGACGCCGAAGCGGCCCGAGGCGACCTGCTTGATCGCGGAGCGGCGCTCCGGGTCGAGCAGCCGCTCGGTGTCCTCGCCGCCCTCGCCGGTGTTCGACTTGGCGCCGAGGCGGTTCATCGCGATGGCGAGCGTCTCGTGCGCCTCCGGCGAGATGGAGCCGTAGCTCATCGCGCCCGTCGAGAAGCGCTTGACGATCGCCTCGACCGGCTCGACCTCGTCGATCGGGATCGGCGTGCGCCCCGCGGTGTCGAGCTTGAACATGCCGCGGAGGGTCATCAGCGAGCTCGCCTGGTCGTCGACCATCTTCGTGTACTCGCGGAAGACGTCGTAGCGGCGGTTGCGCGTCGAGTGCTGCAGGCGGAACACCGTGTCCGGGTTGAACAGGTGCGGGGCGCCGTCGCGGCGCCACTGGTACTCGCCGCCGACCGCCAGGCGCTCATGCGCGACGATCGCGCCGTCCTCGGGGTACGCGGCGCGGTGACGCGCGGCGTTCTCCTCGGCGACGACGTCGATGCCGATGCCGCCGAGCTTCGAGACGGTGCCGGTGAAGTACTGGTCGACGAACGCCTGGCTGAGGCCGACGGCCTCGAAGGTCTGCGCCCCGGCGTAGCTCGACACGGTGGAGATGCCCATCTTGGACATGATCTTCAGCACGCCCTTGCCGAGCGCCTTGATCACGTTCTTCACGGCCTTCTCCGGCGAGACGTCCGACAGCATGCCGCTGCGGACGAGGTCCTCGCAGGTCTCCATCGCCAGGTACGGGTTGACCGCGGAGGCGCCGTAGCCGATGAGCGTCGCCACGTGGTGCACCTCGCGGACGTCGCCCGCCTCGACCACGAGCCCCACTCGCATCCGGTTCTCGGTGCGGATGAGGTGGTGGTGCACGGCGGCGAGCATCAGCAGCGAGGGGATCGGCGCGAAGTCCTTGGTGGAGTCGCGGTCCGAGAGCACCAGGAACTGCGCTCCCGCGGCGATGGCCTCGTCGGCCTCATCGCACATCTCGTCGATGCGGTCCTGCATCGCGCGGGGTCCCGCGTCGACGCGGTAGAGGCCGCGGATCGTCGTGGTGATGTGGCTCAGCGGGCGCGGCGCGATGTGCTGGATCTTCGCGAGCTCGTCGTTGTCGATGACCGGGAAGTCGAGGACGACCTGGCGCGCGTGCTCGGCACCGGCGGTCAGCAGGTTGCGCTCGGGGCCGAGGCCCAGGCGGAGCGAGGTCACGACCTCCTCGCGGATCGAGTCCAGCGGCGGGTTCGTCACCTGCGCGAAGGCCTGCGTGAAGTAGTCGAAGAGCAGGCGGGGGCGCTTGGACAGGACGGCCACGGGGGTGTCCGAGCCCATCGCTCCGAGCGGCTCCGCACCGGCGCGCGCCATCGGCAGCAGGAGGAGGCGGACCTCCTCCTCGGTGTAGCCGAAGGTGCGCTGGCGGCGGTTGACCGAGGCGGGCGTGTGCACGATGTGCTCGCGCTCGGGGAGGTCCTTGAGGTTGATGCGGCCCTTCTCGAGCCACTCCTCGAACGGACCGGAGGCGGCGAGCTGCCCCTTGATCTCCTCGTCCTCGACGATGCGGCCCTGCTCGGTGTCGACCAGGAACATGCGGCCGGGCTGCAGGCGTCCCTTGCGGACCACCTTCGCGGGGTCGATGCCGAGCACGCCGATCTCGCTGGCGAGCACCACGAGCCCGTCGTCGGTCACGACGTAGCGGCCGGGGCGGAGCCCGTTGCGGTCGAGAGTGGCGCCGACGAGCTCGCCGTCGGTGAAGACGATCGCGGCCGGGCCGTCCCACGGCTCCATGAGCATCGAGTGGTACTCGTAGAACGCGCGGCGCTTCGGGTCGAGCGCGCCGTCCTGGTTCTCCCAGGCCTCCGGCACCATCATCATGACCGCGTGCGGGAGCGACCGGCCGGCCAGGTTGAGCAGCTCGACGGTCTCGTCGAACGAGGCGGAGTCGCTGCGGCCGGGCGAGACGATCGGGAACAGCGGGGCCAGGTCGCCCAGCTCGCGGCTCTTCAGCTGCGACTGGCGCGCGCGCATCCAGTTGCGGTTGCCCTGCACCGTGTTGATCTCGCCGTTGTGGGCGATCATCCGGAACGGCTGAGCGAGCGGCCACGACGGGAAGGTGTTGGTGGAGTACCGGGAGTGCACCAGCGCGAGCTTCGACGCGAAGCGCTCGTCGGACAGGTCCGGGTAGAACGGCTCCAGCTGCAGCGTCGTCACCATGCCCTTGTAGACGAGCGTGCGGCTCGAGAGCGACATGAAGTAGACCTCGAGCTCGCGCTCGACGCGCTTGCGCAGGCGGAAGGTCAGGCGGTCGAGGCGCACGGAGGAGAGGGGCGTGCCGCTCTCGTCGGTCAGCTCGCTCCGGATGAACAGCTGCTCGATCGCCGGCATGGCGGCCCGGGCGAGCGTGCCGATCTCGTCGGGCTGCACGGGCACGGAGCGCCAGCCGACCACGGCGAGGTTCTCCTCGCGGGCGATGTCGGCGATCGTCGACTTGACCCGCTCGCGCTCGAACACGTCCACCGGAAGGAAGGCGTTGCCCACCGCGTACTGGCCCAGCGGCGGGAGCTCGAAGGGAGCGACCGCGCGGAGGAACTCGTCCGGGATCTGCGTGATGATCCCCGCGCCGTCGCCCGTTCCCGCGTCGGAGCCGACGGCGCCGCGGTGCTCGAGGTTGCGCAGCGCGTTCAGCGCGGCGTCGATGATGTCGTGGCCGGCGGTGCCGCGCATGGTGGCGACCATCGCGAGACCGCACGCGTCCTTCTCGGCGGCCGGGTCGTACATCCCCTGCGCCGGCGGCATGCCCAGGAAGGGCACGGCGCGGGCCGGGGTCGAGGGCTGGGCGGAGGCCATGGGAACCGTCCTCACGGGGGTGATGGCTGATCGGGACGTCGCTGGCCCGCGGTGGTGGAGGAGGAGCGGCTCCCCGATCGGGAGGGCCGCAGGGTTCTGCCGTGGCGCGAGCGTCGCGCGCCGCCGGCGGTGCCTGCACGACGACCCGCCCGCGGCAGCGCTCGTGGCTGCGCCGCGATGGGGCGGTCGTGGAGGTGTCGGGCACCCGGGAGGCGGTCGCGGAGGCTCCGCGACCTCCGTCAGGTGCGGGAGACCGTCGGCTTCTCGGCGTCGGTGCCGGAAGCAGGGGTGGTGGTGTCGTCGGAGTCGGACTCGACGTCCTCGAATTCTACCGCAGCCGGGGCGGGCGTCCACTCGCGACCCGGCCGGTAGGCCGAGGGCTCGGCGCCCGGGTGCTCGCGCTTCTGGATCACCACGAGGACCAGGCCGATGACCACGGCGATGAGCGCGGCCCAGACGTTGGTGCGGATGCCCCAGAAGAACTCGCTCGGGTCGATCCGGATGGACTCGAACCAGACGCGGCCGATCCCGTACCAGATCAGGTAGGCGGCGAAGACGGTGCCCCACTGCAGCTTGAGACGGCGCTCGAGCAGGAGGATGACCGCGATGCCGACGACGTTCCAGAGGATCTCGTAGAGGAAGGTCGGGTGGAAGAGCGTGCCCGCCGGGAGGCCGACGGGGAAGGCCGGGTTGGTGGTCTCGATCTCGAGGCCCCAGGGCAGGGTCGTGGGCAGGCCGAAGAGCTCGTGGTTGAACCAGTTGCCCAGGCGCCCGAGCGCCTGAGCGGCGAGCATGCCGGGGGCGAGGGCGTCGGCGAAGGTCCAGAAGCGCACTCCTGTCCAGCGGCAGCCGATGAACGCGCCGACCGCGCCTCCGATGAGCCCGCCGAAGATGGCGTTGCCGCCGTTCCAGATGCGGACGACCTCCCACGGGTCGGCGCCGTCGTAGAAGTAGTCGCCGGGGTGGGTAAGCACGTGGTAGGCGCGGGCGCCGACGATGCCGAGCGGCACCGCCCAGATGATGATGTCGAGCACGACCCACGGCTCCGCGCCGCGGCGCTTGAGGCGCTGGTTCGTCATGATCGTCGCCACGATGATCCCCGCGAGGATGCAGAGCGCGTAGGTGTGGATCGCGAGCGTGAAGGTGCCGATCGTGAGGTCGTACTGACTCCACGCGTCGGGGGGGCTCGGAATGCTCAGCGGTACGGACACCGGTACTCGACCTTTCGAAGGAGGGGGTCCCCCGGGCGCGGCTCGGCCGCGCCCCGGTGGGCATCCCGATTGTAGCGGGAGGGTGTCAGCGCGCGGAGCGCAGGCGGGTGCCCTCGGCGAGGCCGCGGGAGGTCTCGGCGACCGCGTCGACCCCGCCGGACGCCAGCGCCCGCACCAGGGCGGATCCGACGATGGCGCCGTCCGCGTAGGCGAGGATCTCGGCGACCTGCTCGCCGGTCGAGATGCCCAGGCCGACGCACGCGCTCTCGGAGCCGGCGGCGCGGAGGCGGTCGACCAGGGTGCGGGCCGCGGAGTCGACATCGGTGCGCGCGCCGGTGATGCCCATCGTCGAGACCGCGTAGACGAATCCACGGCTCGAGTCGACGGCCTGGCGCAGGCGCGTGTCCGTCGAGGACGGTGCCGCGAGGAACACGCGGTCGAGTCCGAGCCGCTCGGAGACGGCGAGCCACTCGGCGCCCTCGTCCGGGATCAGGTCGGGCGTGATGAGGCCGGACCCGCCGGCCTCGGCCAGATCGGTGGCGAAGCGCTCGACCCCGTACTGCAGGACGGGGTTGTAGTAGGTCATCACCAGGACCGGCACGTCGACGCGCGCCCGGATCTCGCGGACGGCCTCGAAGCCGTGGCGGAGGCGGAAGCCGCCCGCGATGGCGGCCTGGGTCGCCTCCTGGATGACGGGTCCGTCCATCACCGGATCGGAGTAGGGCAGACCGAGCTCGATCGCGTCGACGCCGTTCTCGGCCATGGCCACGGCGGCGTCGATGCTGGTCGGCAGGTCGGGGAAGCCGACGGGGAGGTAGCCGATCAGGGCGCCCGCCGCCTCCTCGTTCCGGCGCCGGACGGTCTCGGCGACGCTCGGTCCGCGGCCGCTCACGACTGCACCGCGCCCTGGTCCATGAGGCCGAAGTAGTGCGCAGCGGTCGTCATGTCCTTATCGCCGCGGCCCGAGAGGTTGACCAGGATGGTGGCCTCGGGGCCGAGCTCGCGCCCGAGCTCCAGCGTGCCGGCCAGCGCGTGCGCGGACTCGATCGCCGGGATGATCCCCTCGGTGCGGCTGAGCAGCATGAGCGCGTCCATCGCAGCCGAGTCGGTGACCGCGCGGTAGTCGGCGCGGCCGATGCTCGAGAGCCACGCGTGCTCCGGGCCGATACCCGGGTAGTCGAGGCCGGCCGAGATCGAGTGCGACTCGACGGTCTGGCCGTCCTCGTCCTGGAGGAGGAAGCTGCGGGCGCCGTGCAGGACGCCGGGGCGACCCTTGCTGATGGTCGCCGCGTGGCGGGGGGTCTCGATCCCGTCGCCGCCGGCCTCGAAGCCGACGAGGCGGACGTCGGGGTCGTCGAGGAAGGCGTGGAAGATCCCCATCGCGTTGGAGCCGCCGCCGACGCAGGCGGTGACCGCGGTGGGCAGCGAGCCGGTCAGCTCGAGGACCTGCTCGCGCGCCTCCTCGCCGATGATCTTCTGGAAGTCGCGGACGAGGGCCGGGAACGGGTGCGGGCCCGCGACGGTGCCGAAGATGTAGTTCGTGGTGCCCACGTTCGTCACCCAGTCGCGCATCGCGTCATTGATCGCGTCCTTGAGGGTGCGCGAGCCGGTCGTCACGGGGATCACCTCGGCGCCGAGCAGGCGCATGCGGGCGACGTTGAGGGCCTGGCGCTCGGTGTCGACCTCGCCCATGTAGACCACGCAGTCGAGGCCGAACAGGGCGGCGGCCGTGGCGGTCGCGACGCCGTGCTGGCCCGCTCCCGTCTCGGCGATGACGCGGGTCTTGCCGATCCGCTTGGTGAGCAGCGCCTGGCCCAGCACGTTGTTGATCTTGTGCGAGCCGGTGTGGTTGAGGTCCTCGCGCTTGAGGATGATCCGCGCTCCGCCGGCGTGCTCGGCGAACCGCGGCACCTCGGTGATGATCGACGGACGGCCGGTGTAGCTGCGGTGCAGCTCCATCAGTTCTGCCGCGAACGCGGGGTCGACCTTCGTGCGCTCGTACTCGGCGCTCAGCTCGTCGAGGGCCTCGACGAGGGACTCGGGGACGTAGCGTCCGCCGAACTCGCCGAAGTAGGGGCCGAGTTCATCCCGGAGTGCCATGGGGGTACCGCCTATCGGTGTGGTCAGTGCGCCAGGAAGCCGGCGAGGGTGGAGACGGGGTCGCCGCCGGTGACGAGAGCCTCGCCCACGAGGACGACGTCGGCTCCGGAGCCGCGGTAGTGCGCGACGTCGTCGGCGGTGAGGACGGCCGACTCGGCCACCTTCACCGCATCGTCGGGGAAGCGCTCGGAGAGGCGGCCGAAGAGGTCGCGGTCGAGCTGGAAGGTGGAGAGGTCGCGGGCGTTCACGCCGATGAGCCGCGCGCCGAGGTCGGCGGCCCGCTCGAGCTCGTCGGCCGAGTGCGTCTCGACGAGCGGGGTCATCCCCAGCTCGAGCACGAGGGCGTGCAGCTCGGCGAGCAGGGGCTGCTCGAGCGCGGCGACGATGAGGAGGACCAGGTCGGCTCCGGCCGCGCGGGCCTCGAGGACCTGGTACGGCTCGGCGACGAAGTCCTTGCGCAGGACGGGGATCGACACGCGCTCGCGGACCGCCTCGAGGTCCGCGAGGGACCCCTTGAAGCGGCGCTCCTCGGTGAGGACGCTGATCGCGCTCGCTCCCCCGAGCTCGTACTGCCCGGCCAGCTCGGCGGGGACGGGGATGTCGGCGAGGGCTCCGCGCGACGGGCTGGCGCGCTTCACCTCGGCGATGATCCTGACGCGCTCGGCGGGGGCCAGAGCGGCCAGGGCGTCGAGGGCGGGCGCCTGGGCGAGCGCGCGGCGCTCGACGGCTTCGAGCGAGGCGCTCTCGCGGCGCCGGGCCGCGTCGGCCAGGGCGCCGGCGGTGAGGTCGGCGAGCACCTAGGCGCGCGCCTTCGGGTTCGCCTTCGCGCCGTTGACGCCGTAGCCCGCCTTGGCCATGCCCATGCCCACGAGCAGACCCACCACGACCAGGCCGGCCGAGAGCCAGACCACCAGGGGCACGTCGAACCAGAACGCGATCGTGCCGATCGTGAATCCGACCAGCATGATGACGACGGCCGTCCACGCTGCGGGCGAGTGGCCGTGGTTGTCGTCGTCGTGCTCGGTGCTCATGGGTCTCCTCCTGGGGGTGCATCGGGACCAGAGCAGTCTAGCGTGAGGCGCCTGAGCGCCCGGCCCCGAACTCGCCTGCGCAGCCGCCTGCAGGAGGCGGGGATGCCGGACCGCCGGACACGACCGCGGCCGGTGTCAGCGGCCCGAGGTGGGGTCGTCGCCGCGCGAGAGCTCGTCCCACGAGACGACCGGGTCGATGTCGCCGTCGTCCGTCTGCACGGTCGACGCGCCGTGGCCGTAGCCGTCGGCGGGCTCGAAGCGGGAGGCGCGCTTCCGCGCCGCTCCCGGCCAGCGGCCCGAGGTCACGAGGACGCCGATCCCGAGCAGCGCGGTGAGCACGCCGCAGACCAGGGCGACGACGGGCCAGGCCGTCGCGGAGGACGAGGCCACGAGCGCCGCGACGGACTGCTCCCCCGCGATGGCGGTCGCCTCGGTGACGAGCGAAGCGCCGGCGCGCACGGGGTCGCCCAGTGCCGTCGCGGCCGCGAGCACCACCGAGGCGCCGAGGACGGCCTGGAGCACACCGAGCACGATCCGGAAGACGGGGCCGGCGATGGCGAGGGCCGCGGCGAGGGCGAGGCCCGCGAGCGCCAGGGCGGAGAGCGCGGGCGCGGCGACGGTCCCGGCCACGTCGATCCGCTGGCCCTCCCCCTCGATCGCGGCCAGGGTCAGCGTGGACCAGGTCTGGGTGGAGGAGGTCAGCTCGAGCGCGGCGAGCAGCACGACCCCGAGGATCGCCGTGTACTTCAGCCGCCGTCCGCTCATGCTCACTCCGCCGGACCGAGGCCGGTGAACGGCACGAGGGGGTCGACGTCGAAGCAGGCGTGCTCGCCCGTGTGGCAGGCTGCGCCGATCTGCTCGACCTGGACCAGCAGGGTGTCGGCGTCGCAGTCGAGGGCGGCACCCCGCACGTACTGCGCGTGCCCGGACGTGTCGCCCTTGCGCCAGTACTCCTGGCGCGAGCGCGACCAGAAGGTGACGCGGCCCTCGGTGAGGGTCCGCCGGAGCGCCTCGCGGTCCATCCAGCCCATCATGAGCACCTCGCGGGTGTCGTGCTGCTGGATGATCGCGGGCAGGAGCCCGGTCGGATCGAAGGCGGCGCGGTCCAGGACGGCGTCGAGCTCGGCGGGGGTCATCGGATCTCGATCCCGGAGGCGGCGAGCGCGCGCTTGACGTCGCCGATCGTCAGCTCGCGGTTGTGGAAGACGGAGGCGGCGAGCACGGCGTCGGCTCCCGCGTCGACGGCCGGAGCGAAGTGCTCGACGGCGCCGGCGCCTCCGGAGGCGATGACCGGCACGGAGCTCAGCTCGCGCATCGCGGCGATCAGCTCGAGGTCGAAGCCCTGCTTGGTGCCGTCGGCGTCGATGGAGTTGACCAGCAGCTCCCCGGCGCCGCGCTCGACGGCCTCGGCCGCCCAGGCCAGGGCGTCGAGCTCGGTCTCGCGGCGTCCGCCGTGAGTGGTGACGACGAAGCCGGACGCCGTGGCGTCGCTCCGCTTGACGTCGAGCGAGAGCACGAGCACCTGCGCGCCGAAGACGTCGGCGATCTCGCCGAGGAGCTCGGGCCGGGCGATCGCGGCGGAGTTGACGCCCACCTTGTCGGCGCCGTGCGCGAGCAGTCGCGAGACGTCCTCGGCGCTGCGCACGCCTCCGCCGACCGTGAGCGGGATGAAGACCTGCTCGGCGGTCGCCCGCACCACGTCGTAGGTGGTCGAGCGGTCGTCGACCGTGGCGGTGACGTCGAGGAAGGTCAGCTCGTCGGCGCCCTGCTCGAAGTAGAGGCGGGCGAGCTCGACGGGGTCGCCCGCATCGCGCAGGTTCTGGAAGTTGACGCCCTTCACGACGCGGCCGGCGGCGACGTCGAGGCAGGGGATGACGCGGACGGCGAGACTCATCGGCTCCCCCTCTACAGGCGCGCGGCGTGGATGGAGGTGACCAGGATCGCGCGGGCGCCCAGGTCGTACAGGCGGTCCATCACCTGGTTCATGTCCGAGCGCGGCACCATCACGCGGACGGCCACCCACTCGGCGTCGTGCAGCGGCGAGACCGTCGGCGACTCGAAGCCCGGGGCGATCGCCGTGGCGCTCTCCAGGAGCGCGACGGGGCAGTCGTAGTCGAGCAGCACGTACTCGCGGGCGACCAGCACGCCCTGCAGGCGGCGCAGCAGCACCGGGATGCCCTCGGGCTCCCCCGCGGCGGAGACCAGGACGGCGGTCGAGTCCAGGATGACCGGGCCGAAGATCTCGAGGCCGGCCTTGCGGAGCGTGGTGCCGGTCTCGACGACATCGGCGATGACGTCGGCGACGCCGAGCTGGATCGCGGACTCGACCGCGCCGTCGAGGCGGATCAGCGTCACCTCGACGCCGTGCTCCCGGAGGAAGCGGCCCACGAGGCCCGGGTAGCTGGTCGCCACGCGGAGGCCGTCGATCTGCGCGAGCTCGTCGTAGCGGCCTGCGGGCCCGGCGAAGCGGAAGGTGGAGTTCGCGAAGCCGAGGCTCGCGATCTCGCGCGCCTCGGAGCCGGAGTCGATCAGGAGGTCGCGGCCGGTGACCCCGACGTCGAGAGCGCCGGAGCCGACGTAGGTGGCGATGTCGCGCGGGCGCAGGTAGAAGAACTCGACCCCGTTGCGCTCGTCGACGACGTGCAGCTCCTTCGGGTCGCGGCGGCCGGTGTAGCCGGCCTCCGCGAGCATCTGACCGGCGGTCTCCGAGAGGGAGCCCTTGTTGGGGACGGCGACGCGCAGGAGCGCCGGGGCGGGGGTGGTGGTCACGGGACGTCCTTCATGACTCGACGGCTGTTCAGGGGGCGGCACGGCTCCTCGGGGAGCGTGCGGGCGCGACGGCGCGGAGCGGAGGCGCACCCCGGCGAGCGGGGCGGGGCTCACAGATGCCGGTAGACGTCGGCCGTCGTCAGTCCCTTGGCGAGCATGAGCACCTGCAGGTGGTAGAGCAGCTGCGAGATCTCCTCGGCGGTGCGCTCGTCGCCCTCGTACTCGGCGGCCATCCACACCTCGGCTGCCTCCTCGACGATCTTCTTGCCGATGAAGTGCACGCCGGCGTCGAGCTCGCGGACGGTGCCCGAACCCTCGGGACGGGCGGCGGCCTTCTCGCCCAGCTCAGCGAAGAGGTCGTCGAAAGTTTTCACCGGGGAAGTCTATACGGCGGCCGGGCGCGGGACGCCTCAGTGCCGGTGCAGGTGAGCGGTCGCCGTCTCGCGCAGCGACGCGATCGCGGCCTCCGGGTCGTCCGCGCCGAAGACCGCGGAGCCCGCGACGAAGGTGTCGGCTCCCGCCTCCGCTGCGATCTCGATCGTGCCGGGTGCGATCCCGCCGTCGACCTGGAGCCAGACGTCGAGCCCGGTGCGGTCCACCACGTTCCGGAGCGTGCGCAGCTTGGGCATCGTCTCCTGCATGAAGGACTGGCCCCCGAAGCCGGGCTCGACCGTCATCACGAGGACCTGGTCGAACTCGGGCAGGAGGTCGAGGTAGTCGTCCACCATCGTGCCCGGCTTGAGCGCGATCCCCGCCCGCGAGCCGATCCCGCGCAGGCGCCGCGCCAGGGCCACGGCGTCGCGCGCGGCCTCGGCGTGGAAGGTCACGGAGAAGGCGCCGGTCTCGGCGTAGTCGGGGGCCCACCGGTCGGGGTCGTCGATCATCAGGTGCAGGTCGAGCGGGCGGGGCGAGACGTCCTGGAGGCGCTGGACCATGGTCAGCCCGAAGGTGAGGTTCGGCACGAAGTGGTTGTCCATCACGTCGACGTGCACGAGGTCGGCTCCGGCGATGCGCTGCAGCTCGGCCTCGAAGTTCACGAAGTCGGCGGAGAGGATGCTGGGGTTGATCCGTGCGGGCATGCGTCCAGCCTAGATCGGAGCGTCCTCGGCGTCCGCCCGGCTGAGCACGCTCCCGCTCCGGAGGGGTCAGGCGTCTCCGGACGCCACCTCGAGGGGCCGGCGGCGGCGGAGGAGCTGGACGAACATGGCGTCGGTGCCGTGCCGGTGCGGCCAGAGCTGCACGTGGAGGGGGCCGTCCGGCAGCGGGAGCGGGTCCGCCGTCACCGCGCGCAGCACGGCCGGCGTGTCGACGAGCTCGAGCTCGTGCCGCTCCTGCGCGAGGGCGAGCACGCGCCGGGTCTCGCCGAGGTGCGGCGAGCAGGTCACGTAGGCCAGCAGCCCGTCGGGAGCGAGAGCCCGGACCGCGGAGTCGAGCAGCTCGCCCTGGAGGGCGGCCAGCGGCTCCACGTCGGCCGCGGACTTGCGCCAGCGCGCCTCGGGCCGACGCCGCAGCGCACCGAGACCGGTGCACGGCGCGTCGAGGAGGATGCGGTCGAACGAGCCCGGCTGCTCGTCGCCCAGGTCGCGCCCGTCGCCGGTGCGCACCTCGACCGACGGGTCGACGGCGGCCAGCGCCTGCCGCACCAGGCCCGCGCGGCCCGGGACCACCTCGTTGGCGAGCAGCGCCGCCCCGCCTGCGCGCGCCTCCGCCGCGAGCAGCGCCGCCTTGCCGCCGGGTCCCGCGCACAGGTCGAGCCAGCGCTCGCCCGGGCGGACCGGCCGTGCCCGGGAGAGCGCCAGAGCGGCGAGCTGGGAGCCCTCGTCCTGCACGCGCACGCGGCCCTCGTGCACCGCGGGGACTGCCTCCGGGTCGCCGCCGGTGCTGGTCATGCCGACCGGCGAGAAGCGGTCGGATTCGGCGCCGGCGATCTCGCCGGGAGACGCCAGGCCCGGCAGAGCCACCAGGTTCACCCACGGAGCCGCGTTGTCGGCGGCGAGCAGCGCGTCGAGCTCGTCGGCCGCCCCCTCCGCCGCCAGCGCCCGTCGCAGGGCGCGCACGATCCACACGGGGTGGGAGCTCAGCGCGGCGATCCGGTCGTCGCCGGAGACCGCGGCCGCGGAGACCCGCTCGCGCCACTCGCCGGCGCCCGAGCGCGAGACCGCGCGCAGCACGGCGTTGGCGAAGGCCACCGCTCCCCGCGAGGAGCCGGCCGCGACGAGCGCGACGCTCTCGTTCACCGCGGCGTGCGGGGCCACGCGGGTCGCGAGCAGCTGGTGCACGCCCAGGCGCAGCGCGTCGAGCACCGGCGCATCGATGCTCTCGACGGACCGGCCGGCCGCGAGGGCGATCACGCGGTCGTAGTAGCCGGACATCCGCAGAGTGCCGTAGCAGAGCTCGGTGGCCAGTCCCGCGTCGGCGGGCGAGAGGCCGGCGGCGCTGATCCGCGCGGGCAGGACCAGGTTGGCGTAGGCGTCCGACCCGCTCACCGCGAGCAGGACGTCGTAGGCGACCCGCCGGGCGGGAGCGGCCTCGCGACGGGCGCTCACGCGAGCACCGTGCTCTCGCGCAGGCCGCGGGCCCAGGCGGCGCCGGCCATCGGGGTCCTGCCGGCGGGCTGGACGGTGACCAGCTCGACCGCTCCGTCCGCGGTGCCGACGAGGGCGCGCCCCGAGTCGAGGCGGACGACGCCGGGAGCGAGGTCCCCCTCGGCCGCGCGGACCGCGAGCACCTTGAGGCGCGCGTCCCCCACCGCGGTCGAGGCTCCGGGCTCGGGAGTCGTTCCGCGCACGAGCGCGAGGACCCGCGCGGTCGGGAGGCTCCAGTCGATCCGGCCGTCGGCGGCGTCGAGCTTGGGAGCGGGGGTCGCCTCTCCGGCCTGCGGAGTCGCGACGGCCGTGCCCTCCTCCAGCGCGTCGACCACGCCGAGGGTGAGGCCGGCGCCGCTCGCGGCCAGCTCCGTCAGCAGCTCGCCCGCGGTGCGCTCCCCCGCGTCGACGGCGAGCTCGGCGTACACGTCACCGGCGTCGAGCTCGGCGACCAGCTGGAAGACGCTCGCGCCGATCCGCGTGTCGCCCGCCATCAGCGCCCGCTGGACGGGAGCCGCCCCGCGCCAGCGCGGCAGCAGGGAGAAGTGCAGGTTGATCCAGCCCAGGCGCGGCACTGCCAGCAGGCGCTGCCGGACGAGGCCGCCGTAGGCCACGATCACGCCGAGGTCGGGGGCGAGCTCCGCGATCCGGTCGGTCACGTCCTCGTCGAGGCGGTTCGCCCGGATCACCGGGATCCCCAGCTCCTCGGCCACGACGGCGACCGGCGAGGGGGTGAGCACGCGCTTGCGTCCCACCGGGGCGTCCTCCCGGGTGACCACGGCCACGACCTCGTGCGCGGAGGCGGCGAGGTCGCGGAGGGTCGGAACGGCGGCGGCGGGCGTGCCGGCGAAGACGAGGCGCACGGGGGTCTCCTGGGGAGTCAGAGGATGTCGGGGTCGTCGAGACGGACCCGGAGCCGGGGGGCCGGCCGGAAGCGGCCGGGCGTGGTCGGCGGGCGACGACGGCGCGTGGCGTTGCGGATCACGGCGGAGCGGAGGCGCGCGGCCACATCCGCACCGCGAGCGTAGTCGAACCGGACGATCGCCCGGACGGAGCCGTCCTCGAGCCCGACAGGACCGAGGACCTCGTGCCGGTCGTCCTCGTCGAGCGCCTCGAGCGCCTCCTCCACCGCGTGCGCGTCGCCGCTCACCGTGGCCAGGCGCACCGCGGGCGGGAAGCGCAGAGCGCGCCGCTCCTGGAGCTCGGCCCGGAGGTACTCGGCCTGCCGCCAGGTCGCCAGGGCGGTCGCGAGCCGGCCGCCGACCCCGACCAGGAGGACCGGCGCGCCCGGGCGGGCCAGCGCCGCGGCGTTCGACCAGGTGCGGAGCGCGTCGTCGGCGACCCGCAGGCTCTCGCGGGCCAGCATCCGCTCGCCGTCCAGCAGCAGGACGGCGTGGTAGCCGCCGTCGGCCCGCGGCTCCGCCCCGCGCGTGGCCACGACGAGCGCGGGCTCGTCGGGGAGGGTGAGCACGGGGCGCTGCCCGTCGGCGACGATCACCTTGGCACCCGGGAAGGCGCGTCCGAGCTCCTCCGCGGTGCGGCCCGCGCCGAGGGAGACGAGGCGCAGAGCCGTCGCCTCGCAGACGGAGCAGGTCCAGTCGGCCGCGATCAGGCCGCACCAGCCGCAGCTCGGCCGCCCGCCCTCGGAGTGCACGCCGAGCGGACCCTGGCAGCGGTTGCAGCGTGCGACGGTCCGGCAGCGGGCGCAGGCGACCACCGGCGCGTAGCCGGGGCGCGCGACCTGGACGAGCACGGGACCGGAGTCGAGGGCCTTCCGCGCCTCCCGCCAGGCGGAGGAGGGGATGCGCGCTGCCGCGTCGTGCTCGTCGGCCGCCCACTGCTGGGCGGTCGGCACGACGTGCGGGCGGCGGCTCGGCCGCGGCTCCACCTCGGTCGCGAAGCCGATCTCGACGAGCCGCTCGACCTCGACCGTGCGCGTGTTGCCGAGCAGGACGAGGCCGGCGCCGCTCTGCTCCTGCCGCACCAGGGCGACGTCGCGCGCGTGCGCGTAGGGCGCGAGCGGCTCGGCGAAGAGTGGATCGCCGTCGTCCCAGAGCCCGATCAGGCCGAGGGCGGAGGAGGGCGCGTAGAGGACGGAGCGGTTGCCGACGACGACCCGCGGCCCGGGATCGAGGCAGCGGACGAAGGCGGAGTAGCGCTCGGCGCCCTTCTGCCGCGCATCGAGGCGCACCACCGCCTCCGCGGGGACGAGGGCGGCGAGGGCCAGCTCCAGCTGCTCCTGGTCGCGGTAGTCGGGGACGGCCAGGATCGCGTCGCGGCCCGCGGCGAGCGTGTCCCGGGCGAGCTCGGCGAGCGTGACGGCCCAGCCGCCGACCCACGCGCCCGAGTCGAGCCTCACGGGAGCCGGCACGGCGCCGACCGCCAGCCGGGCCCCCTCGGCGAGTCCCGCGAAGGAGGCGTCGGGGTAGCCCGTCACGCCGCCCGCCTCGACCGCGGGCGCCGCAGGAGCGGGACCCGCGGCGAGTCGCGCCTTCTCGACGCGGACGTGGCGGCGCGGCACGGCCAGGCGCAGCACGTCGCTCGCGCCTCCGGAGGCGCGGTCGGCCACCCGGCGGGCGAGGGCCCAGACCTCCGGGGTCAGCACGACGAGCGGCGAGACCAGCTCCTCGATGCCGCTGAGCGCTCCGGCGTGCTCGGTCCCCTCCCCCGTCTCGACGACGAACGCGTCGGCGATCCGGCCTCCGGTCCGCAACGGCACCCGCACGCGCACGCCGGGGACCACCTCGCCGCGCAGCGCCTCCGGCACCGCGTAGTCCAGGAGCCGGTCGAGCTGCGGGAGGGGCGAGTCCAGGAGCACGCGCGCGACGGCTCCGCTCGTCGCCATCGCCGCCGCGCCCGCTACGAGAGGCCCGCGGCGGAGCGCAGGTCGTCGACCCGGTCGAGGCGCTCCCAGGTGAAGTCGGGGAGCTCCCGGCCGAAGTGGCCGTAAGCCGCGGTCTGCGCGTAGATCGGGCGGAGCAGGTCGAGTGCGTGGATGATCGCGGCCGGGCGCAGGTCGAAGACCGAGCGGATCGCCTCGGTGATCGTCTCGTCGGAGACGGTGCCGGTGCCGAAGGTCTCGACGTAGAGGCCGACCGGGGCCGCCTTGCCGATGGCGTAGGCGACCTGCACCTCCAGCCGCGAGGCGAGCCCCGCGGCGACCGCGTTCTTGGCGACCCACCGCATGGCGTAGGCGGCCGAGCGGTCCACCTTCGACGGGTCCTTGCCCGAGAACGCGCCGCCGCCGTGGCGGGACGCTCCGCCGTAGGTGTCGACGATGATCTTGCGGCCGGTGAGCCCGGCGTCGCCCTGAGGGCCGCCGATCTCGAAGCGGCCCGTCGGGTTGATCAGCAGGCGCACGGCGGAGGAGTCGAGGTCGACCGTCTCGAGGACGGGGCGGATGACGTGCGCCGCGATGTCCGCGTGGATCGTCTCGGTGCTGACGTGCTCGGCGTGCTGGGTGGACAGGACGACGGTGTCGATGGTGGACGGCGTCGTGCCGTCGTAGCCGATGGTGACCTGGGTCTTGCCGTCGGGTCGGAGGTAGTCGAGCTCGCCCGACTTGCGGACGGCGGCCAGGCGCTCGGCGAGGCGGTGCGAGAGCCAGCTCGGCAGCGGCATGTACTCGGGGGTCTCGTCGGTCGCGAAGCCGAACATCAGGCCCTGGTCGCCCGCGCCCTGGCGGTCGAAGGCGTCCTCGCCCGCCTCGGAGGAGCGGGCCTCGAGCGCCGTGTCGACGCCCGCCGCGATCTCGGGCGACTGCTGGCCGATCGAGACCGAGACGCCGCAGGAGCGGCCGTCGAAGCCCTTCTCCGAGGAGTCGTAGCCGATCTCGACGATCGTGTCGCGCACGATCTTGGGGATCTCGACGTAGCCGCTCGTGGAGACCTCGCCCGCGACGTGCACGAGCCCCGTCGTGACCAGCGTCTCGACGGCGACCCGGCTGTGCGGGTCCTCGCGGAGCAGGGCGTCGAGGATGCGGTCCGAGATCTGGTCGCAGATCTTGTCCGGGTGACCCTCGGTGACGGACTCGGAGGTGAACAGGCGGAGGGGACCGGAGGTCATGCTTCTCTTCTCGTCCCGGCTCGTGCGGACCGGGGTCGTTCGTACCGGGAGTGGCCTGGCGGGCGCGATGCCGGGCGGCAGGCGATCGGCGCCTGGGCGGGCGGACCGGCGGGGCTAGCGCACGACCGCGTCGAGGACGCGATCGGCCACCTCCGCCTTGCTGCCCGAGGCCTCACCAACTATATCGCCGGCCCGATCGAGGACCACGACGGCGTTGCTGTCGCTCTGGAAACCCTCGGCCCAGCCCACCCTGTTGAGGACGAGCAGGTCGCAGCCCTTCCGGGCGATCTTGGCGCGGCCGAGGGCGAGCATCGCGTCCCGGTCCGGCTCGGTCTCCGCGGCGAAGCCGACGACGATCTGCCCCTCCCGCCGGGAGGCGGAGATCTCGGCGAGGACGTCCGGGTTCTTGACGAGCTCGAGGACGAGACGGTCGCCCTGCTGCTCCTTCTTGATCTTCGCGTCGGCGACCGCGGCGGGCCGGTAGTCGGCGACGGCCGCGGCCATGATCACCACGTCCGCGCCGGGGGCCGCGGCGAGGGCGGCCTCGCGCAGCTCGAGCGCGGTGCCCACCGGGAGGACCGTGACGCCCTCCGGCGCCGGCACGTCGAGGTTCGCGGCGAGGAGGGTGACCTCCGCGCCCCGGGCCGCAGCGGCCAGCGCGAGCGCGACGCCCTGCCTGCCGCTGGAGCGGTTGCCGACGAAGCGCACCGGGTCGAGGGGCTCGCGGGTGCCGCCGGCGGTCACGAGGACGCGCACGCCCGCGAGGTCGCGGCGGGCGGAGGCTGAGCGGGCGTGGACGGCGAGGGCCTCCGCCACGATCGTCTCGGGCTCCTCCATGCGGCCGGGGCCCGAGTCGGCGCCGGTGAGGCGGCCGACCGCGGGTCCGACGACGTGCACGCCGCGGGAGCGGAGCACCGCCGTGTTCGCGACGGTGGCGGCGTTCGCCCACATCTCGGTGTGCATCGCGGGGGCGACCACGAGCGGGGCGGTGCTCGCGAGCACCGTGTTGCCGAGCAGGTCGTCGGCGAGGCCGGCGGCGAGTTTGGCGAGCGTGTGCGCCGTCGCGGGCGCGATCACGATGAGGTCGGCGGCCTGGCCGATGGCCACGTGCCGGACCTCGGCGACGCCCTCGTAGAGCTCGGTGTGCACCGGGTTCCGCGAGATGGCCTCGAGGGTGGGCTTCCCGACGAAGCGCAGCGCGGCCTCGGTCGCGACGACGTGCACGTCGTGCCCCGCGAGGACCAGCGCGCGGACGACTCCGACGGCCTTGTACGCGGCGATGCCGCCGGTGATGCCGACGACGACGTTGAGCCGTCGGCCGGCCTCGAGAGAGGAGCCCACCCGGAGGGGACTACTCGGCGAGGGGCTTGGCGACGAGCTTGTCCTCGTTGATCTCGTGCAGTGCGACCGAGAGGGGCTTGTCGTCGATGGTGGAGTCGACCAGCGGGCCGACGTTGTCGAACAGGCTGCCCTCGTGGAGGTCGGCGTAGTAGTCGTTGATCTGGCGGGCGCGCTTGGAGGCGAAGATCACCAGCGCGTACTTGGAGTCGACCTTCGAGAGGAGCTCGTCGATGGGCGGGTCGATGATGCCGAGGTTGTTGGCCATGGATGTCTCCTTGCAGGCGCATCAGCGCCGATCTGCGGCTCCGGAGCAACACGGCGCGCGGGCTCCGAGGGGCGTGTGCCCGGTGGGACCCGGGGCGTCGGCCCGGAGGTGGTCGGTGGCCCGGTGTCAGCGGCCCGGGTCAGCGGGCGCGCCGTCGGCACGAGGCGACATCAATTCTACGACCTCGCGGGCCGCTTCGGGCACGGTGCTGTTGACGACGGCGAAATCGAACTCGTCCTGCGCGGCCAGCTCCACCTTCGCGGTGGCCAGACGGCGCTCCTGCTCCTCCGCGCTCTCGGTGCCGCGGCCGACCAGCCGGCGGACCAGCTCGTCCCAGCTCGGCGGCAGGAGGAAGACCAGCCGCGCGTCCGGCATCCGCTCGCGCACCTGGCGGGCACCCTGGATGTCGATCTCGAGCATCACCTGCCGGCCCTGCTCCAGCGCGGCGTCGATGGGGCCGCGGGGCGTGCCGTAGCGGTGAGCGTTGTGGACGACGGCGTACTCGAGGAACTCCCCCGCCGCGACCATCCGGTCGAACTCGGCGTCGTCGACGAAGTAGTAGCTGACGCCGTCCACCTCGCCCGGACGCGGGGCCCGGGTGGTGGCCGAGACCGAGAGCAGGACGTCCGGGTAGTTCTCGCGGATGTAGGTCGACACGGTGCCCTTGCCGACCGCGGTCGGACCGGCGAGGACGAGCAGGCGGTTGCGGCCGGGGCGGCGCTGCCGCGACTCCCGCTCCTCGAGGAACGACGCCAGGCCCTCGACCTGGCGCCGGCCGAGCCCGCCGAGGCGCTTCGACTCGGCGATCCGCAGCTGGTCCATCACCCGGGGCGTCTTCACCACGCCGAGTGCGGGCACGGCGCGGAGCAGCTCGCTGACGCGCATCCGCCCCTCGACTCCGAGCGGCTCGGCCTGGGCCGCCGCGAGCACGGCGGTCGCGGGGCGGCGTCCGGCGGCGACGGCCTTCTTGACGGCGGCGCGGGCACGGCGCGCCGCGATCGCGGCCTCGGAGGCGGCGCGCCGGTCGACCTCGGGCGGCGAGGGACGGCGCACGGCCTCCGGGCGCGAGGAGGCGCCGGGATCGGGGCTGACGGTTTCAGCGGACAAGGGTCTCCTGGATGTCGGTCGCGCGGCGGGTGATCTCGGCCGCGATCCCCGAGGGGCCGGCGCCGAGCACGCTGCGCGACTCGCTGACGATGGTGGCGGCGCTCAGCGCGCCGAACAGCCGCTGCGCGTCCGCGACGGCTGCGCCCTGGTGGCCGAAGCCGGGCGCGAGCACCGGAAGTGCGGGGTGCAGCGGCTCGTCGATGCCGATGCCGAAGTCGCCCAGGGCGACAGTGGCGCCGAGCACCACGCCGACCGAGCCGATCGACGCGCGAGCGTGAGCGTCGTTCCAGGATGCCACGTCCGCCACGACCGCGCGTGCCACGGTGGATCCCGCCCGGCCGCCGTCCTGCACGAGGGCGCGCTGCACGGGGCGGGCCTCGGGGTTGGAGGTGGCTGCGAGGACGAACACGCCCTTGCCCGCCTCCTCGGCGAGGGTCAGCATCCCCTCGAGGGAGCCGAGCCCCTGGTAGGCCGCCGCGGTCATGGCGTCCGCCTCGAGCGGCGAGCCGGGCCGGAGCCACGCCTCGGCGTAGGCGGTGACGCTCGTGCCGATGTCGCCGCGCTTGACGTCGGCGATCACCAGCAGTCCGGCCTCGCGGGCGTCGGCGAGCACGCGCTCGAGCGCGGCGTAGCCCGCCGAGCCGTGCCGCTCGAAGAACGCGATCTGCGGCTTCACCACGCCCGCACGGCCGGCCGCCGCCTCGACGACCGTTCGGCCGAAGCTCTCGAGCCCGGCCGCGTCGTCGGCGAGGCCCCACGCGTCGAGCAGGTACGCGTGCGGGTCGATCCCGACGCAGAGCCGGCCGTGCGCGGCGAACGCCGCCTCGAGGCGCGAGCCGAAGGAGGCGGTGCCCGCCGCGCCGCCGCTCACGCGGTGCGCTCCGCGCGGCGCAGGGCGTAGTCCTGCAGGCTCGTCACCTCGAAGGGCTCGTTCGCCGCGTCGAGCGAGGCGACCGCCGCCGCGAGCTGGGCGATCGTGGTGAACAGCGGCTTGTCCGCGGCGACCGCGGCGGCGCGGATCTCGTAGCCGTCGGCGCGGGTCGCTCCTCCGCTGGGCGTGTTGATCACCACGTCGACCTCGTCGCGGGCGATCAGCTCGACGATGGAGGGCGCGTCGCCCTCGGCGGTCTCGCTGTACTTGCGGACCACGCGGGCCTGGATCCCGTTGCGATTCAGCACCTCGGCCGTGCCCTCGGTCGCGAGGATGTCGAAGCCGAGCTGACGCAGGCGCAGCGCGGGCAGGACGATCGAGCGCTTGTCGCGGTCGGCGACCGAGATGAAGACGGTCCCGCTCGCCGGCATGCCGCCGTACGCGGCGTCCTGGCTCTTCGCGAAGGCGCGCGGGAAGTCGCGGTCGATCCCCATGACCTCGCCGGTGGAGCGCATCTCGGGCCCGAGCAGCGAGTCGACGATCTGGCCCTCCTTGGTGCGGAAGCGCTTGAACGGCAGGACCGCCTCCTTCACCGCGATGGGAGAGTCCATCGGGACGTCGGAGCCGTCGCGCTCGGGCAGCAGGCCCTCGGCCTTCAGCGCGGCGATGGTCTCGCCCACCATCAGGCGCGACGCGGCCTTCGCGAGCGGGATGCCCAGCGCCTTCGACACGAACGGCACGGTGCGCGAGGCCCGGGGGTTCGCCTCGAGCACGTAGAGCACGCCCTGGCCGATCGCGAACTGGACGTTCAGCAGTCCTCGGACGCCGACGCCCTGCGCGATCGCGAGGGTCGCCTCCCGCACCTGGTCGATCTGGCGGCGGCCGAGCGTCACCGGCGGGAGCGTGCACGCCGAGTCGCCGGAGTGGATGCCGGCCTCCTCGATGTGCTCCATCACTCCTCCGATGTAGAGCTGCTCGCCGTCGAAGAGCGCGTCGACGTCGATCTCGATCGCGTCGTCGAGGAAGCGGTCCACCAGCAGCGGGTGCGCCTCGTCGATGATCCCCTCGCCGGCCATCCGCTCGAAGTAGTCCTCGAGCTGGGGCGTGCCGTAGACGATCTCCATGCCGCGCCCGCCGAGGACGAACGACGGACGGACGAGGACCGGGTAGCCGATCTCCACCGCGACCTCGCGGGCGCCGTCGAGGTCGGTCGCGGTGCCGTTGCGCGGAGCGAGAAGTCCCGCCTCGTCGAGGATCCGCGAGAACGCGCCGCGCTCCTCCGCGAGGTAGATGTTCGCGGGGGTGGTGCCGAGGATGGGCACGCCGGCCGCCTCGAGGCCCGCGGCGAGCCCGAGCGCCGTCTGGCCGCCCAGCTGCACGACGACGCCGACGAGCTCGCCGGACTGCGACTCCGCGTGGATGACCTCGAGCACGTCCTCGAGAGTCAGCGGCTCGAAGTAGAGGCGGTCCGAGGTGTCGTAGTCGGTCGAGACCGTCTCGGGGTTGCAGTTGATCATGATCGTCTCGAAGCCCGCGTCCGAGAGCGCGAACGAGGCGTGCACGCAGGAGTAGTCGAACTCGACCCCCTGGCCGATGCGGTTGGGGCCGGAGCCCAGGATGACGACCTTGCGGCGGTCGGCGGCGACGACCTCCGTCTCCTCGTCGTACGAGGAGTAGTGGTACGGCGTGAGCGCCGGGAACTCGCCCGCGCAGGTATCGACGGTCTTGTAGACCGGGCGCACGTCCAGCGCGTAGCGGGTGCGGCGGACCTCCGCCTCGTCGAGCCCGCGGAGCTCGGCGATCTGCGCGTCCGAGAAGCCGTGGTCCTTCGCCAGGCGGAGGAGTCCGGCGTCGAGGCCGTCGTGCTCGCGCACCAGGTCGGCGATCTCGTTGATCAGCACGATCTGGTCGAGGAACCAGGGGTCGATCTTCGTGGACTCGAACGCCTGCTCGACCGTGGCTCCCAGGCGCAGCGCCTGCTGCACGGTGACGATGCGGCCGTCGGTCGGGGTCCTCGCGATCTCGAGGAGCTCCTCGACCGAGCGCTCCTGCGCGCCCCAGTGGAACGACGAGCCGCGCTTCTCGAGCGAGCGGAGCGCCTTCTGCAGCGCCTGCGCGTAGTTGCGGCCGATCGCCATCGCCTCGCCCACCGACTTCATGGTCGTGGTCAGCGTCTTGTCGGCGGCCGGGAACTTCTCGAACGCGAACCGCGGGACCTTCACGACCACGTAGTCCAGCGTCGGCTCGAAGCTCGCCGGCGTCACCTTGGTGATGTCGTTCGGGATCTCGTCCAGGCGGTAGCCGATGGCGAGCTTCGCGGCGATCTTGGCGATCGGGAAGCCGGTCGCCTTAGAGGCGAGGGCGGAGGAGCGGGAGACGCGCGGGTTCATCTCGATCACGATGATCCGGCCGTCCGCCGGGTCGATCGCGAACTGGATGTTGCAGCCGCCGGTGTCCACGCCCACGTCGCGGATGATCCGGATGCCGATGTCGCGCAGCTTCTGGTACTCGCGGTCGGTGAGGGTCAGCGCCGGTGCGACGGTGATCGAGTCGCCCGTGTGCACGCCGACGGGGTCGACGTTCTCGATCGAGCAGACGACGACCGTGTTGTCGGCCGTGTCGCGCATGAGCTCGAGCTCGTACTCCTTCCAGCCGAGGATCGACTCCTCCAGGAGCACCTCGGTGGTGGGGCTCTGGTGCAGGCCGTCGCCGACCATCCGCACCAGCTCCTCGCGGGTGTAGGCGAAGCCGGAGCCCAGGCCGCCCATGGTGAACGACGGGCGGATGACGAGGGGATAGCCCAGGTCCTCGGCGTACTCGATCGCCTCGTCGACGGTGTGCGCGATGTAGGACTTCGCGACGTCGGCGCCCGCGTCCAGCACCAGCTGCTTGAAGATCTGCCGGTCCTCGCCGCGGTTGATCGCCTCGAAGCTCGCGCCGATGAGCTCGACGCCGTACTTCTCGAGGATCCCGAGGTCGTGCAGCTGGATGGCCGCGTTCAGGGCCGTCTGCCCGCCGAGGGTCGGCAGGATCGCGTCCGGCTTCTCCTTGGCGATGATCGCCTCGATCGCCTTGGGCGTGATCGGCTCCACGTAGGTGGCGTCGGCGAAGTCGGGATCGGTCATGATCGTCGCCGGGTTGGAGTTGACGAGGATCACGCGCACCCCCTCGGCGCGCAGCACGCGGCAGGCCTGGGTGCCGGAGTAGTCGAACTCGACGGCCTGTCCGATGACGATCGGGCCGGAGCCGATGACCAGGACGCTCTGGATGTCTTCCCTGCGCGGCATTACTTCTGCTCTCCGATGCTGCTGGTCGTGGGGATGTCGGTGGGCTCCGAGGCCCCGCGCCCGGCCGTGCGCTGCACGACCATCTCGCGGAAGCGGTCGAAGAGGTGGTTGGAGTCGTGCGGGCCGGCCGCCGCCTCCGGGTGGTACTGCACCGAGAAGGCGGGGATGTCGAGGCAGCGCAGGCCCTCCACGACCGAGTCGTTGAGGGAGTAGTGGCTGACCTCGACGCGGCCGAAGCCCTCGGGCGAGTCCAGCTCGCCCTCGATCGGCGCGTCCACGGCGAACCCGTGGTTCTGCGAGGTGATCTCCACGCGGCCGGTGAGCTTGTCGAGCACGGGCTGGTTGATCCCGCGGTGGCCGAACGGGAGCTTGTAGGTGCCGAAGCCGAGAGCGCGCCCCAGCAGCTGGTTGCCGAAGCAGATGCCGAAGAACGGCAGGTCGGCGCGCAGGGTGGTGCGCAGCAGCTCGACGTGGCGGTCCGAGGCCTCGGGGTCGCCGGGGCCGTTGGAGAAGAAGAGCGCGGACGGGTCGAGCGCGAGCACCTGCTCGGCGGTCACCGACTCGGGCAGCACGTGGACGTCGAAGCCGCGCTCCGCGAGGTAGTTGACCGTCGAGGTCTTCACCCCCAGGTCGATGACCGCGACCGAGCCGACGCGCTCGCCGCGGGCGGGCACCGTGTACTGCTCGTCGGTCGAGACCGAGGAGGAGAGGTTGAGCCCCTGCATCTGCCGGCCGCCGAGGACCAGCGCGAGCTGCTCCTCCTCGGGGAGGGCGAGGTCCTCGCCGGAGAACACGCCGGCGCGCATCGAGCCGGCCGAGCGGATGTGGCGGGTGATCGCCCGGGTGTCGACGCCGGAGATCCCGACGATGCCGTCGGTCTCCAGGTCGTCGCCGAGGGAGCGCTGCGCGCGGAAGTTGGAGACGACGCGGGAGGGGTCGCGGACGACGTAGCCGGCGACCCAGATGCGGCGCGACTCCATGTCCTCGTCGTTGGTCCCGGTGTTGCCGATGTGGGGCGCGGTCTGCACGACGATCTGGCCGGCGTAGCTCGGGTCGGTCAGCGTCTCCTGGTAGCCGGTCATGCCGGTGGCGAAGACGATCTCGCCCAGGGTGCGGCCTCGGGCGCCGTAGGCCTGTCCCCGGAATCGTCGTCCGTCCTCGAGGACGAGGACGGCGGTGGGTTCGGTGCTGAGGCGTGTCGTTGGCACGGACTAGGAGCCCTTCTGGGTCGTGTCGGGGCCGCCGTCGGCGGCTCCGGGGTGGGAGGGGGAGGAACGGGGGCCGGCGAGGCGCTGCAGCTCGGCGACCAGGTGCGCCCGGAGGGCGGGCTCGGCCACGCGGAGGTAGCTGTCGACGGTCTCGTCGCCGCGGGGCGACCAGGAGATCACGAGCAGGCCGCCCTCCTCGACGACGCGGTCGATCACGTAGCTGCCCTGGCCCGCTCCGCGCAGGAGGGAGGCCGGGATCACCGTCTCGCGCTCGCCGACGGGGGCGATCACGACGCCGCGCTCGTGGAGGCGCAGCACAGCGTTGCCGCGGAAGCCGAGCCCCGGCAGCACGACGCGCTCGAGCGGCTGCTCGAAGCGGGTCGTGGCCACGTACGGGAGGTCGACGCGCTCGACCTCGGCGCCCAGCGAGGACGCGGGCACGGGCTCCGGCGCGAGGACGGCCGAGCGGCGGCGCCGCGCGCGCCAGGAGAGCAGCATGCCGACGAAGACGAGGACGACGACCGCGGCGATGACGATCGTGATCGCGGCCCTATCCACGGGAGGCCTTCGCGGAGGCGGCGACGACCGCCGCGTCGACGAGCTCGCCGTCCAGCACGGTCGGGAAGCCCCGGTGGAGGGTGGCGACGACGCGGCCCGGCAGCTCGCGACCGAGGTACGGGGAGTTGCCGCTGCGGCCGCGCAGGTCCTCGACGGAGAAGCGGCGTCGCGCCTCCGGGTCGTAGAGCACGACGTTCGCGGCGGCCCCGACGGCGAGGCCGCGGTCGTAGCCGTCGAGCCGGCCGATGCGGGCGGGGGCGGAGGAGAGCACGCGCGCGACGTCGGACCAGCTCATCCGCCCGTCCTCGACGACGGCGGCGTGCACCACGCTCAGCGCGCTCTCGAGGCCGACCATGCCGAACGCCGCGGCGTCCCACTCGCAGTCCTTCGCCTCGACCGGGTGCGGCGCGTGGTCGGTGGCGACGATGTCGATGGTGCCGTCGGCGAGGGCCTCGCGGAGGGCGAGCACGTCCTCGTCGCGGCGCAGCGGCGGGTTCACCTTGAAGCGGGCGTCGTAGCTCGGCCCGTCCTGGCCGGCGACGGCCTGCTCGGTGAGGAGCAGGTGGTGGGGGGTGACCTCGGCGGTCACGTCGATCCCCCGGGCCTTCGCCCAGCGGATGACGTCGACCGAGCCCGCGGTCGAGACGTGGCAGACGTGCAGGCGGGAGCCCACGTGCTCAGCGAGGAGCACGTCGCGGGCGATGATCGCCTCCTCGGCCACGGCGGGCCAGCCCTGCAGGCCGAGGGCGCTGGAGACGGCGCCCTCGTTCATCTGCGCGCCGACGGTGAGCCGCGGCTCCTGCGCGTGCTGGGCGACGACTCCGTCGAACGCCTTGACGTACTCGAGAGCGCGGCGCATCAGCAGCGCGTCCGAGACGCACTTCCCGTCGTCCGAGAAGACCCGCACGGCCGCGCGGCTGCGGGCCATCGCGCCGAGCTCGGCGAGCGACTCCCCCGCCAGACCCACGGTCACCGCGCCGATCGGGCGGACCGTCGCGTAGCCGGCGTCCTCGCCCAGGCTCTGCACCTGCTCGACCACGCCCGCGGTGTCCTGCACCGGCGAGGTGTTCGCCATCGCGAAGACGGCGGTGAAGCCTCCGGCGGCCGCAGCTCGCGTGCCGGTGAGGATCGTCTCGCTCTGCTCGAACCCCGGCTCGCGCAGGTGGGTGTGCAGGTCGACCAGGCCGGGCAGCGCCAGCAGGCCGTCGGCGTCGATCACGCGGGCCCCGCGCGAGTCGAGGTCGGCGCCGATCTCGACGATCACGCCCCCGTCGATCAGCAGGTCGGCGGTCGACTCGTCGGCGAGCGTCGCTCCCGAGATCAGGATCCGCTCCGGCGCCGTGCTCTGAAGCGGCTGGGCAGTGCTCATCAGTGGACCTCCCGTTCGCCGGACAGCAGCAGGTAGAGCGCGGCCATCCGGACGGACACTCCGTTCGTGACCTGTTCGAGCACCGTGGAGCGGCTCGAATCGGCGGCCGCCGAGGAGATCTCGACGCCCCTGTTCATGGGTCCGGGGTGCATGACGATGGTATCGGGACCCAGCCGGGCGAGCCGCTCGTCGTCGAGGCCCCAGATCCGCGCGTACTCCCGGCCGTTGGGGAAGAACCCGCTCGACATCCGCTCGAGCTGGATGCGCAGGAGCATCACGACGTCGGGGAGCCCGGTGTCGATCGCCTCGTCCAGATCGAAGCGGATGGTCGCGGGCCAGTCGCGCGTGTCGACCGGCACGAGGGTCGGCGGTGCGACCAGGGTCACCTCGGCGCCCAGCGCCGTCAGCAGCCAGACGTTCGAGCGCGCCACCCGCGAGTGCAGGACGTCGCCCACGATCGTGACCGCGACGCCGTCGAGGCTCTTGCCGCGGGACGCGGAGGCGCCGTGCAGGCGCCGGCGGATGGTGAACGCGTCCAGGAGCGCCTGGGTCGGGTGCTCGTGGGTCCCGTCGCCGGCGTTGAGGATCGAGGCGTCGATCCAGCCGCTCGCCGCCAGAACCGCAGGGGCTCCGGAGGCGCTGTGGCGGATGACCACTCCGTCGGCGCCCATCGCGGCGAGCGTCTGCGCGGTGTCCTTCAGGCTCTCGCCCTTGGAGACGCTGGAGCCCTTCGCGCTGAAGTTGATGACGTCGGCCGAGAGCCGCTTCGCCGCCGCCTCGAACGAGATCCGCGTGCGGGTGGAGTCCTCGAAGAAGAGATTGACCACGGTCTTCCCGCGCAGGGTCGGCAGCTTCTTGACCTCGCGGTTCTGCACGTCCGCCATGTCCTCGGCGATGTCGAGGAGTGCGATCGCGCTCGCGCGGTCGAGGTCCCGGGTCGAGAGCAGGTGCTTCACGGAGCCGTCTCCTCGCCGGTGGCCTGCGACTCGATCGCGACCAGGTCCTCACCGTCCGTCTCGACGAGCCGGACGTTGATCCGCTCGCTCAGGCTGCTCGGCAGGTTCTTGCCGACGAAGTCCGCCCGGATCGGGAGCTCGCGGTGTCCGCGATCGACCAGCGCGGCCAGCCGCACGGCTCGCGGACGGCCGATGTCGCTGAGGGCGTCCAGGGCGGCGCGGATGGTGCGGCCCGAGAAGAGGACGTCGTCGACGAGGACCACGGTCCGGCCGTCGATGCTCGCGGGGACGGCGGTGCGCGCGGGGGTGCGGACCGGGTGCCGGGAGAGGTCGTCGCGGTACATCGTCACGTCGAGGGAGCCGGCGAAGACGGGGGGACCGTCCGGCTCGATCCGCGCGATCGTCTCGGCGATGCGCCTCGCGAGGGCGACGCCGCGCGTCGGGATGCCGAGGACGACCAGCGACTCGGGGCCGCGGTTCGACTCGAGGATCTCGTGGGCGATGCGCGTGAGCGCTCGCGTGATGTCAGCGCCGTTGAGCACGATTCGTGCCGTCACACCGACCTCCTTCCCCGCCTCACAGGACGGCTGTTAAAGGAAAAGCCGTGTCGAGTATAGGGGCCGTCGCGCGGCCCGCCGGACGGGCAGCCCGGGAACGACCTCGGCCCGCCCGATCACGGGGATCCGGCGGGCCGAGCATGTCTCCGGGGCGGGTCAGGCCGTCGTGCGGGACTCCGCGACGGAGGCGAGGAGCCCGTTGATGAAGCCCGCCGAGTCGTCGGTCGACAGCGACGTGGCGGCCTCGACGGCCTCCGAGATGGCGACGCCGTCGGGCACCGCGTCGTTGTGCAGGATCTCCCACACCCCGATCCGGAGGATCGCGCGGTCGACCAGCGGCATGCGCGAGAGTGTCCAGCCCTGGGCGAGCCGGGCGATCAGCTCGTCGATCTCGTCAGCGTGGTCGATGACCCCGTCGACGATCTCGCGGGCGTAGAGCCACGAGGCCTCACGGGCCGGCTCGTTCGCCGCTCGCTCGGCCTCGGCGCGCAGCGACTGGGCGAAGCTGATCTGCCGGACGTCGGCGTTGTAGAGGATGTCGAGGGCGCGCTTGCGCGCCTTCGTGCGAGCACTCACGGGAGGCCCGGCTCAGCTGACGCGGCCGAGGTAGTCGCCCGTGCGGGTGTCGACCTTGACCTTCGTGCCCTGCTCGAGGAAGAGCGGGACCTGGATCTGGTAGCCGGTCTCGACCGTCGCGGGCTTGGTGCCGCCGGTCGAGCGGTCGCCCTGGAGGCCCGGCTCCGTGTACGTGATCTCGAGGACGACCGAGGCGGGGAGGTCGATGTAGAGCGGGTCGCCGTCGTGCAGGGCGAGGGTCACGTTCTGGTTCTCGAGCATGAAGTTCGCCGCGTCGCCGACGACCGCCTCGGGGACGGTGATCTGGTCGTAGTCGCTGGTGTCCATGAACACGAAGTCCGCGCCGTCGCGGTAGAGGTACTGGAAGTCGCGGCGGTCGACGTTGGCCGTGTCGATCTTGGCGCCCGCGTTGAAGGTCTTGTCGACGACCTTGCCCGTGAGGACGTTCTTCATCTTGGTGCGGACGAAGGCGCCGCCCTTGCCCGGCTTGACGTGCTGGAAGTCGATGACGTTCCAGAGCTGGCCGTCGATGCTGAGGACGGTGCCGTTCTTGATGTCGGTGGTAGAGGCCATGCGAAGGGGGATCCGTTTCGGTGGAAGTCTGCGCCGGCGAGCCCGGTACGCGGGCGCGGCGATATCGGCCGGTCCGGCTGACCCGTCGAGTGTAGTCGACGCGGCCCCGTCGGCAGAGGAGTCTGGACGCCGCATGCGAATCGCCCCAACGGCGCCGCCCGGGCTCAGCCGAGTCGGACCTACGATCCGATCTCCTGGTACGCCGCGAACAGCAGCGACGTCTCCGGCCCCTGCAGGATGCTCGGGCGGGCGATGTCGTCGAGGACCACGAAGCGGAGCATCCCCGCGCGGGTCTTCTTGTCGCGCTGCATCGCGGCGAGGAGCGTCTCCCATCGTCCGAGCGGGTAGCTCGTCGGCAGGGTCAGCGATTCGAGGACCCGGCGCTGGCGGTCCACCACCGCGTCGCTGAGCGATCCGGTCAGGCGCGAGAGCTCCGCCGCGAACATCATCCCGACGGAGACGGCCGCGCCGTGGCGCCACTGGTAGCGCTCGGCGTGCTCGACCGCGTGCCCGAGGGTGTGCCCGTAGTTCAGGATCTCGCGCAGGCCCTTCTCGGTGAAGTCCTCGCCGACGACCCGCGCCTTGATCCCGATCGACAGCTCGACCAGGCTGCGGAACTCCTCCGACGTCGGGTCGGTGGCCAGGTCGATGTCGGACTCGATGATGTCGAGGATGCGCGGCTCGGCGATCATCCCGTACTTCACGATCTCGCCGAAGCCGGCGAGGATCTCGTTGCGCGGGAGGCTGGTCAGCACGTCGAGGTCGGCGACGACCGCCCGCGGCGCGTGGAAGGCGCCGACGAGGTTCTTGCCCTCGGCCGTGTTGATGCCGGTCTTCCCCCCGACGGCCGCGTCGACCATCCCGAGCACGGTGGTCGGCACCTGCACCAGGTCGACCCCGCGGAGCCAGGTGGCGGCGACGAAGCCGGCCAGGTCGGTGATCGCGCCGCCGCCGAAGCCGACGACCGCGTCCGTGCGGGTGAAGTCCGACTGCCCCATCACCTGCCAGCAGAAGGCCGCCACCTCCACGCGCTTCGCGGCCTCGGCGTCCGGGACCTCGGCGAGCAGCACTTCGTAGCGCTCGAGCAGGCTCTCGCGGATCTCGGCGGCGAGGACCGCGAGGGTCGGCGGGTGCACGATGAGCACCTTCGCGGCCCGGGGGCCGATCGCGTCGGCGAGGCCGTCGAGGAGTCCGCGCCCGACGTGGATGTCGTAGCCGTTCTCTCCGGCGACGGGGATGGCGGTGGTGCCGTCGTTCATGACTGTCTTCCGCTCGGGCGGCTCGTGGCCGCCGGGTCCGATGGTGCAGGGGTGGCGGAGGGGCGCTGCGCGCGCACCCACTCCGCGATCTCGGCGGCGATCAGGGTGATCGGCCGCCGGGAGGTGTCGACCACGGTGTCCGCGAGGGACTCGTAGACCGGGCGCCGCTCGTCGAAGATGCGGACCCAGTCGCCGACCCCGCCGCGCACCAGCGGGCGGGAGCCGGAGCCGAGCCGGTCGCGGACGGCCTCGGCCGTGGTGGTGAGGAGCACGACGGGCACGTCCGCGAGGTCGGCGCGCGTCGCGGGATCGAGCACCGCTCCCCCGCCGAGGCTCAGCACCACGTCGCGACGGACGGCGCGCTCGACGACACGGCGCTCCTCCCGGCGGAAGGCCGGCTCGCCGTGGGCGTCGAAGTAGGGGGCGATCGGGCCGTGGGTGCGCACGAACTCCGCGTCGGAGTCGACGAACCCGGCGCTCAGCGCCTTCGCGACCCGCTTGCCGATCGTCGTCTTGCCGGCGCCCATCGGGCCGATCAGGACGAGGCGGGCGCGGGCCGCGCCGGTATCGTGACCCGCCATCAGCGGGCCGCCGAGGACGCGGCCATCAGGCGAGCCCGAGACCCGGGTCGCTCGCGGCGGCCGTGCGGAGCTCGTCGGGGATGGCGGCGAGGTAGCCCTGCAGGTTGCGGCGGGTCTCGGTGACGCTGTCGCCGCCGAACTTCTCGAGCACGGCGTTCGCGAGCACCAGGGCGACCATCGCCTCCGCGACGACACCGGACGCCGGCACCGCGCAGACGTCGGAGCGCTGGTGGTGAGCGCCGGCTGCCTCGCCGGTGGCGACGTCGACGGTGCGCAGCGCGTGCGGCACGGTCGCGATCGGCTTCATGCCGGCGCGGACCCGCAGCACGGTCCCCGTGCTCATCCCGCCCTCGGTGCCGCCGGCCCGGTCGCTGGACCGGGAGATGCCGGCGGCGGACTGGAAGAGCTCGTCGTGCGCCTCCGAGCCGCGGCGGGTGGTGGTGAGGAAGCCGTCGCCGACCTCGACGCCCTTGATCGCCTGGATCCCCATCAGGGCCGCCGCGAGCTGGGAGTCGAGACGACGGTCCCAGTGCACGTAGGACCCGAGTCCGGGCGGGAGACCGTACGCGAGGACCTCGACCACGCCGCCGAGAGTGTCGCCGTCGTCGTGGGCGCGGTCCACCTCGGCGACCATGAGGGCGCTGGTCGCGGCGTCGTGGCAGCGCAGCGGATCCGCGTCCAGGGCGGCGACGTCGGCCGGGCCGGGCAGCGGCGAGCCCTCGGGCACGCGGACCGGCCCGATGGCGAGGGTGTGGCTGACGAGCGAGACGCCGAGCTCGCCGAGGAAGCGGCGGGCGACGGCGCCGAGGGCGACGCGGGCCGCGGTCTCGCGGGCGGAGGCGCGCTCGAGCACGTTGCGGGACTCGGGGAAGCCGTACTTCTGCATCCCGACGAGGTCGGCGTGGCCCGGGCGGGGCCGTGTGAGCGCGGCGCCGCGGCCCTTGGGCAGGCTCTCGGGGTCACGGGGCTCCGCCGACATGACGTCGACCCAGCGCGGCCACTCCGTGTTGCCGATGCGCAGGGCGATGGGGCTGCCCATCGTCGCTCCGTGCCGGACGCCGGAGGAGATCGTCAGCTC
The DNA here is from genome assembly GCF_002932635.1 of Rathayibacter sp. AY1D1. NCBI lineage: Bacteria > Bacillati > Actinomycetota > Actinomycetes > Micrococcales > Microbacteriaceae > Rathayibacter > Rathayibacter sp. AY1D1. Next base: position 179,362 of record NZ_PSVY01000001.1, on the reverse strand, counting down.
GTCCTGCTCGAAGTTCATCCGGGCTCCGCGGCCGTAGCCGAGCTTCCGGCGCGCCAGATCGGCGCGGATGTCGTCGAGGGAGACGGGGACGCCCGCCGGCAGTCCTTCGAGGACGGCGACGAGTTCGGGACCGTGGGATTCCCCGGCCGTGAGCCAACGGAGCATCCTCCGATTCTGGCACACGAGGTCAGTGCGCCGGACCCGCCGAGACGGCTCGGCGCATCGCCGCGAGCACCTCGTCCTCGCGATCGAGAGGCAGGACCGGGTCGCCGCCGACGAAGATCCGCACCTGCACGAGTGCCTGGTGGAGCAGCATCCCGAGCCCGGAGACGACCGGGGAGCCGCCCTGCTCCCAGCGCCGGGCGAGCGCGCTCGGCCACGGGGAGTACGCCACGTCGAACAGGGTTGAGCCCGCGACCGCCGCGTCGGGCACGTCGAGGCCGTCCGCCGCCCCGCCGGGGAGCGTCGAGATCACCAGTGGCGCTCCGGTGGACCAGTCGGCGAAGGAGCGGACCGAGAGCGGGACGCCGAGCGACTCCGCGAGCGGAGCGAGCTCGACGGCCCTCGACGCCGTCCGCAGGACGAGGTCGACCCGCGCCGCGCCGAGCTCGGCGGCGGCGGCCAGGGCGGAGGCGGCGGTCGCTCCCCCGCCGAGCACCTGGACGCGCTCCGCCGAGACGACGCCCGCCTCGGCGAGGGCGCGCACGATGCCCGCGACGTCGGTGTTGAACCCGCGGAGGCGGGGTGCCGGGCCGGAGCGGTCGACCAGCACGGTGTTGACCGCGCCGGTGACCCGGGCGACCGCGTCCTCCTCCGCCAGCAGCGGTCGCACCGCGTGCTTGAGCGGCATGGTCAGCGACAGTCCGTGCCAGGGCTCACCGGACACGACCTCGGAGAGGGTCGCCTCCGTCGTCTCGACGGCGCGGTAGCTCCAGTCGAGTCCGAGCACCCGGTAGGCGGCCGCGTGCAGCGCGGGCGACTTCGAGTGCGCGATCGGCGCGCCGAGGACCGCGAGGCGGTACCCGGCGGCCGTCACTGGTACTCCGGGTGGTCCCGCATCCAGGCCTGCCACTGGTCGACGGCCGCGTTGTGCTCGGCGTCGGTGGTGGAGTAGACCGTCTCGCCCGTCTCGAGGTTCACCGTGACGAAGTACATCCAGGTGCCGTCCGCGGGGTGCATGACCGCGTCGATCGCCACGTCGCCCGGGTTCGAGATCGGCGCGGGCGGCAGGCCGTCGCGCTGGTAGGTGTTGTAGACGTTGCCGGCGTCGTTCCGCTCGGCGTCCGTGGTCGAGACGCGGTCGGTCGCGCCGGTGCCGTACGCCACGGTCGCGTCCGACTGCAGGCGCCACCCCTGGTCGAGGCGGTTCTGGAACACGCGCGCGACCTTGGGGAAGTCCACGGCGACGCGGGCCTCGCGCTGCACGAGGGACGCGAACACCACGACGCGGTAGCGGTCGTCCGCCGGCACGCCGGCCTGGTCGAGCGACTGGTACATCCGGTCGACCAGCGTCTTCAGGATGTCGTGCGCCGGCGTCGACGGGTCGATGTCGTAGGTCGCGGGGAACAGGAACCCCTCGAGGCTCGTCGCCCCGGCCGGGAGCCCGAACGAGCCCCAGTCGGCGGCGGCCGCCTCGAGGTCCGTCAGCGCGACCCCGGTGCCGTCCGCGATGAGCGGCAGCGCCTCCTTGAGCGCCGTCCCCTCGGGGATGACGAAGGTGTTCGCGAGGCGCGTCGACTCGGAGTCGAGCAGCGCCGACAGTGCGGCCTTGGCGCTCATCTCGGCCTTGAGCGAGTACGCGCCGGGCTGGAAGACGGGCTCCGGGCTCTGGGCGAGGAGCAGGTCGTAGAAGGGGTCGTACGACTTGATGACCCCGTCCGAGACGAGGTTGTTGGCGATGTCGCTGCCGCCGTCGCCCTGGTGGATCGTGAACAGCACCTCGCTCGAGCCGGTGCCGGTGAAGTCGGTCGGCTCGGGCTCGGCGAACAGGCCGCGCACGGGCTCGAGGAAGATCGTGACTGCGATGGCGACGAGCGCGGCGAAGACGCCGAAGGCCAGAAGCCCGCCGATGAGCCCGCGGCGGCTGCGGCGCTTCCTCGCGCCGCCCGTCGCGCGAGCCGCGCGGCGACGCTTCGGGCGCGCGTCCGGGTCGAACGCGGCCGCGTCGTCGCGGCCGCGGGGCTCGGGCACGTCGGGCCCGGTGAAGAGGCGGCCCAGCGGATCGTGCGCCTCAGTCGGCGCGGGCTGCTGCTCCGGAGTCGGGTCGGGCGGAGTCGGCTGCGCCTGCTCGGCGGCGCGGGCGTCGCGGCGGCTCGGGGGGACGTCGGTCACGGGGAGGTCCTTCGTTCGGTTCGAGCAGGACTCCGGCCGGGGTGCCGGCCGAGCGCTCGGAATCGATGGCGTGCTGCAGGATCACCACGGCGGCGACCTGGTCGATCACGGCTCGGGAGCCGCGGGTGGTGCGTCCGGAGCGGTGCAGGGCGCTCTGAGCGGTGACCGTCGACAGCCGCTCGTCGACGAGCCGCACCGGAGCGGTGGGCACCGCCTCGGCGAGCAGTCGAGCGAATCCGCGCGCGTCCTCCGTCGAGGCCGTCTCGGCCCCCGACAGCGACAACGGCAGTCCGACGATGATCGCCTGGGCATCGTACTCGGCGGCGAGGTGAGCGATCCGGGAGACGTCCGAGGATCCGCCGTCAGTGCCCGCCCGCGCGACCGTCTCGACGGGCACCGCGAGCAGGCCGTCGGCGTCGCAGCGGGCGACCCCGATGCGGGCACGGCCCACATCGATGCCGAGCCGGACGCCGAACCGGCTCATTCAGCTGGTCGCTTCCTGCACCACGGCCTCGAGCGCCGCGCCGATGGCGGAGACGTCGGAGCCGCCGCCCTGGGCGAGGTCGTCCTTGCCGCCTCCGCCGCCACCGAGGATCCCGGCGGCGCGCCTGGCGAGCGCACCCGCGCGGCGGCCCTGGTCGCGGGCGGCCTGGTTGGTGGCGACGATCACCGCGGGCTTGCCCGAGACGTCGGCGGCGAGCGCGACGACGGCCGGCTCCTGGCCGAGCCGCTCGCGGACGGAGGTCACGAGGGAGCGCAGCTCGTCGGTCGATCCGGCGGAGCCGATGCTCTCGGCGACGACGGTCGTGCCGCCCACGGTGCGGCGGGTCGCGGCGAGGGCGGGCACCCGGTCGGCGAGGGCCTTGGCCTCGAACGCGGCGATCCGCTTCTCAGCGGCCTTGAGGCTCGCGACGAGCTCGCCGATCCGCTCGGGGAGCTGCTCGCGCGGGGTCTTCAGCGAGGACGAGATCGTGCTGACGAGGGCGCGCTCGGCGGCGAGCTCCTGGAAGGCCTCGCGGCCCACGAGCGACTCGACGCGGCGGTTGGTCGATCCGACCGAGGACTCGCTGACCAGGCTGATCACGCCGACCTCGGACGACCGCCCGACGTGGGTGCCCGCGCAGAGCTCGCGCGACCAGGGCCCGCCGATGTCGACCACGCGGACGACGTCGCCGTACTTCTCGCCGAAGAGGGCCATCGCGCCGAGCGCCTTCGCCTCGTCGATCGGGAGCTCGCGCGTGACGACCTCGAGGTTGTCACGGATCGCCGTGTTGGCGATCTCCTCGATCTCGCTGCGGGTCTCGAGCGAGAGGGCCTGGTTCCACGAGAAGTCCAGGCGCAGGTAGCCCGCCTTGTTGTAGGAGCCGGACTGGTGCGCCTGCGGACCGAGCACCTGGCGCAGCGCGGCGTGGATGAGGTGCGTGCCCGAGTGCGCCTGCGTGGCGCCCCGACGCCAGTCGCGGTCGACGACGGAGGTGGCGGCGTCGCCCACTCCGACCTCGCCGCTGGCGACCTGGACCTTGTGGCTGATGAGCCCCTTGACGGGCTTCTGCACGTCGAGGACCTCGAGATCGAAGCCGGAGCCGACGATGCGGCCGGCGTCGGCCTCCTGGCCGCCCGACTCCGCGTAGAGGCTGGTCGCCTCGAGGATCACCTCGGCGATGTCGCCCGCGACCGCCTTCGTGACGGAGTGCCCGCCGACGATGAGGCCGAGGATGCGCGTCTCGGTGTCGAGCACGTCGTAGCCGGTGAACAGCGTCTCGCCGTGGGCGCGGAAGTCGGCGTAGACCGAGAGATCGGCCAGCGCCGACTTCTTCGACTTCGCGTCAGCCTTCGCACGCGTGCGCTGCGCGGTCATGAGGGAGTCGAACGCCTCGCGGTCGACCGTCAGACCCGACTCCTCGGCGATCTCGAGGGTGAGGTCGATCGGGAACCCGAAGGTGTCGTGCAGGAGGAACGCGGTGTCGCCCGGCAGCGTCGGCGACTCGGCCTTCTTCGTCTTCAGGACCGCGAGGTCGAGGATCTCGGTGCCGGCCGCGAGGGTGCGCAGGAACGCCTCCTCCTCGCCGTAGGCGCTGGTCGAGAGGCGCTCGAACTCCGTGGACACCTCGGGGTAGGCCGACGCCATCGCGTCGCGCGAGGCGGCGAAGAGCTCGGGGAACGTCGCGGTGTCCACTCCGAGCAGGCGCATGGCGCGCACCGTGCGGCGCATCAGGCGGCGGAGGATGTAGCCGCGCCCCTCGTTGGACGGCGTCACGCCGTCCGACAGCAGCATCAGCGAGGAGCGCACGTGGTCGGCGATGACGCGCATGCGGACGTCGTCCTCGTGGACGGCTCCGTAGCGGCGGCCCGAGAGCTCGGCGGCGCGATCGAGGACCGGACGGACCTGGTCGATCTCGTACATGTTCTCGACGCCCTGCTTGAGGAAGGCGACGCGCTCGAGGCCCATGCCGGTGTCGATGTTCTTGCGCGGCAGCTCGCCGAGGATGTCGAAGTCGACCTTGCTCGTGCCCTCGCCGCGGAGGTACTGCATGAAGACGAGGTTCCAGATCTCGACGTAGCGGTCGTCGTCCGTCGCCGGGCCGCCGTCGATCCCGTAGGCGGGTCCACGGTCGAAGAAGATCTCGGAGCAGGGGCCCGCGGGGCCGGGCTGGCCGGTCGACCAGTAGTTGGTGTCCTTGTCCAGGCGCTGGATGCGCTCGTCCGGCAGTCCCGCGATCGTCTTCCAGAGCGCGATCGCCTCGTCGTCGTCCTTGTAGACGGTGACCCAGAGGTCCTTCTCGTCGAAGCCCAGTCCCCCGTCGCTCTCGGCGCCGGTGAGCAGCTCCCAGGCGTAGCCGATCGCCCCCTCCTTGAAGTAGTCGCCGAAGGAGAAGTTGCCGTTCATCTGGAAGAAGGTGCCGTGACGAGGCGTCTTGCCGACCTCCTCGATGTCGTTGGTGCGGATGCACTTCTGCACGCTGGTGGCACGCGGGTAGGGCGCGGGGACCACTCCGGTGAGGTAGGGCACGAACGGCACCATGCCGGCGACGGTGAAGAGGAGGCTCGGGTCCTCGCTCACGAGGGAGGCGGAGGGGACCACGGTGTGGCCGCGGCTCCCGAAGAAGTCGAGCCAGCGGTTGCGGATGTCTGCGGTCTGCATGGGTTCCGTTACGGTTCGGTCGGTGACGACGCGGATGTCGGGCGGCGGGGCGTCAGCCCTCGCCGATGGCGGCCTTCAGTTCGGCCTCGCGCTGGTGGTAGCCCTCGGAGACGGCCTCGCCGAGCTCCTTCGCGGTGCGGTTGATGTCGGCGAAGAGCCGGGCGCCCGCCTCGGTGCGCGAGACCTGGTGGGCGACCGCGAATCCGAGGCCGATCCCGATGACGATCAGGAGGATGTTCTTCACGGGGTGTCCTTCCACAGCGGCGGGGCGGGCGCGACGGCGCGACGACCCGTTCGATTCTAGGGCGCGGGCGCGGCGCTACTTCGAGCGCGGGCGCTTCGTGCGCTTCGCGGCGGAGCGGCCGACCGCGGCTCCGGCCTTGTCGGCCGTCCGTCCGGCGACGAGCACGGCGCGGACTCCGGCGGTGAAGCCGGCGAGCTTGATGAGCGGACCGCCGACGGTCGCGGCCGTGAGAGCGACGAGCGCGTTGACGTTGCCGGTGACCTCGGCGACGTCCTTGGTGATCGTGTCCACCCGCGCGAGCTGGTGGTTGGCCTCGCGGAGGGTGGAGGCCGACTCGTCGAGGATCGGCGTCAGGCCGTCGCTGGCCTGCTTGATGGCCTCGCTCGTGCTGTCGAAGACGCGCCCGAGCTTCCAGAGCGGGACGGCGGTGATCGCCACCAGGATCGCGAACACCCCCGCGGCGATGAGCCCTGCGATGTCTCCACCGGTCACGGTGACCTCCGTTCGATGCCGCCCAGCGCGGCACTCCAGCCTACCGACGGCCCGCGAGAGGGTCGGACGCGGGGACGGGCGCTCGGCTCGGGCGCGACGGCCGGATCGGGCGCAGCGCGGGACTCTCGGAGCGCGGCGGGCACTCCGGATCGCGACCCCGGGAACGGGAAAGGCCCCGGTGCGCACACCGGGGCCTTTCTCTGCGGGGCTGGACTCAGCGGGCCGCGTAGTACTCGACGACGAGCTGCACTTCGCAGGTCACGGGGACCTCGGCGCGCTTCGGGCGGCGCAGGAGCGTCGCCTGCAGCTTGTCGATCTCGACCTCGAGGTAGCCCGGGGTCTTGGGGAGGACGTCGACGTGTCCACCGGCGGCGGCGACCTGGAAGGGCTCGGTGCCCTCGGAGCGGGTCTTGACGTGGATGACCTGGCCCGGCTTCACGCGGAAGGAGGGGCGGTCGACCGTCTTGCCGTCCACCATGATGTGGCGGTGGGTGACGAACTGGCGGGCCTGCGCGGTGGTACGGGCGAAGCCCGAGCGCAGGACGAGGGCGTCGAGGCGCATCTCGAGGAGCTCGACCAGGTTCTCACCGGTCAGGCCCTGGGTGCGGCGCGCCTCCTGGAAGGCGATGCGGAGCTGCTTCTCGCGGATGCCGTACTGGGCGCGCAGACGCTGCTTCTCACGCAGGCGGACCGCGTAGTCGGAGTCGGCCTTGCGCTTCGAGCGGCCGTGCTCACCGGGAGCGTAGGGACGCTTCTCGAGGTAGCGGGCGGCCTTCGGGGTCAGGGGGATGCCGAGGGCGCGCGAGAGGCGCGTCTTCGAGCGGGTACGGGACGTGGTCGACACAGTGGTCCTTCCAAGGTCTGAGAGGTTCGGTCGCAGCTCTCGACCGCCGGCTCCGGGAGGAGGGCGGACGCCGCGGTCGTGTCCTCCGCGGGTGCGGGGGAAGGGTGACCGCAGTGGCGGGCTGCGCGATTCAGAGGGATGCGCTGCTCCGCTCGGCTACAGAGCGGTGGGCAACCTCGCAAGACTATCAGGCCACGGCCTCCCGTGCGGGTCGCGCGAGCTCGCGGTCGGCGCGGTCAGCCCCGGTCGCCGCGGATGATGCGCAGGAGCTTCGCCAGTCGTGCGGAGACGTCGCGCTCGTTGCCGTGCTCGGTGGGCCGGTAGTACCGCGCGCCCTGGAGCGGGTCCGGGAGGTACTGCTGCTCGAGGACGCCGAGGTCGGCGTCGTGCGGGTACCGGTAGCCCTTCCCGTGGCCGAGCTTCTTGGCGCCGGGGTAGTGCGCGTCGCGCAGGTGCGCCGGCACCCGACCCGCGCGGCCCGCGCGCACGTCCGCGATGGCCGCGTCGATGGCGGAGTAGGACGCGTTCGACTTCGGGGCGGTCGCCAGGTGCACGACCGCCTGGGCGAGCGGGATGCGCCCCTCCGGCATGCCGATGAACTGCACGGCGTCGGCCGCGGCGATCGCGACGACGAGCGCCTGCGGGTCGGCCATGCCGATGTCCTCGGACGCGGAGACGATGATGCGGCGGGCGATGAACCGCGGATCCTCCCCCGCCTCGATCATCCGGGCCAGGTAGTGCAGCGCCGCGTCGACGTCCGAGCCCCGGATGGACTTGATGAAGGCGCTGATGACGTCGTAGTGCTCGTCGCCGTTGCGGTCGTAGCGCAGCAGGGCGCGGTCGACGGCGCGCGCGACGACCTCGGTCGTGATCACGGGGAGCGCGGGCTCCTCGGCGGCGGCCTCGACGGGAGCGCCCTCGTCGTCCTCGTCCTCCTCGTCCGGGTCCTCCGCGGCGGCGGCGCGGGCGACCCGGTCGGCCTCGCGGGCCTCCGAGCGGGCGGAGGTGGCGGCGGCCTCGAGCGCGGTCAGCGCCCGCCGGGCGTCTCCGGAGGCGAGCCGCACGATGCTCGCCCGGGCCTCCTCCTCCAGCGTCACCGAGTCGCGCAGACCCCGCTCGTCGTGCAGGGCGCGGTCGACCAGGACGCCCAGGTCGTCGTCGCTGAGCGGCTCGAGGGTCAGCAGGAGCGAGCGCGAGAGCAGCGGCGCGATCACCGAGAACGAGGGGTTCTCGGTCGTGGCCGCGATGAGGATGACCCACCCGTTCTCGACCCCGGGCAGCAGTGCGTCCTGCTGCGCCTTGGTGAAGCGGTGGATCTCGTCGAGGAAGAGCACGGTGGACGTGCCGTAGAGGTCGCGGGTGGAGAGTGCCTCCTCCATCACCTGCCGCACGTCCTTCACGCCCGCCGTGACGGCGGAGAGCTCGACGAAGCGGCGGCCGCTGGAGTGGGCCACCGCCTGCGCGAGCGTGGTCTTGCCCGTGCCGGGAGGGCCCCAGAGGATCACGGACACCGCCCCCCGCTCCCCCGTCGTGTCGGCGGCGAGGGCGACCAGGGGCGAGCCGGGCGTCAGGAGGTGGCGCTGGCCGGCGACCTCCTCGAGGCTGCGCGGCCGCATCCGCACGGCGAGCGGAGTCGCCCCGGAGCGGAGTCCGGCCTGCTGCATGGTCATGCCCTCAGCGTAACGACGGCCTCCGACAGAGCCCCGGCCCGACTGCCCGGCGCGACGGAGCGGCGTTTGTCGCGCCTCCGGCGGTTCTCGTAGGCTCGACGCGGCCTGCGTGCGCGGGCCGCCGCGCCGAAGCCGCGCGGACGAGGACGTCGGAGGATCACGTGGCCCAGGGCAAGTCGAACGACCGCGAGGCGCGCACCCGGCTCCGGGCCTACCAGGCCCGTCAGAGCCTCCACCGCTCGAGGCAGAAGCGGCGCGTGCGCGACAACGTGATCGCGGCGATCGCCGCCGTCGTCGTGATCGGGCTCGCCGTCGTCGCACAGATCCTCTACTTCTCCGGCGGCCCCGGCACCCCGGTCGCCGAGCCGACCTCCTCCTCCGCGACCCCGACACCCGAGGCGACGGGGTCGAACACCGGCGACGTCCCCTCCTCCGACATCGCCGAGGGCCGCGACTGGACGGGCACGCTCACGATCGGGGAGGACCCGCTGGGCATCACGCTCGCCGGCGCCGCCGCCCCGCAGGCGGTGTCCTCCTTCATCTCGCTGACGCGGTCCGGCTTCTACGACGGCGTCTCCTGCCACCGCCTCACCACGGAGGGCCTCTACGTCCTCCAGTGCGGCGACCCGGACGGCGACGGCACCGGCGGACCGGGCTACAGCTACGGTCCCGTCGAGAACGCGCCCGAGGACGGCGTCTACCCGGCCGGGACCATCGCGATGGCCCGCCAGGGCGGCAACGGCTACAGCCAGGGCAGCCAGTTCTTCGTCGTCTACCAGGACACGACCCTGCCCGCCGACGCGGCCGGCGGGTACACCGTGCTCGGGCAGGTCACCTCGGGACTCGACGCCCTCGTCAGCGACGTCGTGTCGAAGGGCACGGCCGACGGATCGGGTGACGGCGCCCCCGCCGAGCCCGTGACCATCACCTCCGTCTCCGTCGAGTAGCCGCACCCGCGGCGTCGTCACGGTCCGCCCGCGCGGGGAGTGCAATAGGCTTGTCGTCACTGCCCGTTCGCGGCCGAGCGCGGTCTTCGGCCCTCCGGCCGTCGAGCCCCACCGGCCGACGACGCGACGGGCACCGAGAAGCACGACATCGAACAGCAAGGTGAGGCTCCGAGCGATGAGTGACCAGCAGCCGTGGGGACGGGTCGGCGACGACGGGACGGTCTACGTCCGCGTCGGCGACGGGGAGCGAGAGGTCGGCCAGTACCCCGATGCGACTCCCGAGGAGGCGCTCGCCTACTACGAGCGCAAGTACACGGAGCTCGCCGGGCAGGTCTCCCTGCTCGAGCAGCGCGCCAAGCGGGGCGCACCCGCCGGAGACGTCGCCCGCACGGTGCAGTCGCTGTCCGCGGCCATCGCGCAGGCGAACGCGGTCGGCGACCTCGAGTCGCTGCAGACCCGGGTCGACGCGCTGAGCGGCTCCGTCGAGGATCTGACCGAGCAGCAGGCGGCCGAGTCGAAGGCCGCGCTGTCCGAGGCACTCGCCTACCGCGAGGCCATCGTCGCTGAGGCCGAGGCCCTGGCGGCTGTCGACCCGGCGAAGACGCAGTGGAAGCAGGCCAGCGCCGCGATCGACGACCTCTTCGCCCGCTGGCAGAACCACCAGCAGCAGGGTCCGCGCCTGCCCAAGAACGACGCGAACGAGCTGTGGCGCCGGTTCCGCGGAGCGCGCACCACGATCGAGCAGAACCGCAAGGCGTTCTTCGCCGACCTCGACTCCGCGCACCGCGAGGCCAAGCAGGCCAAGCAGGCGCTCATCGACCAGGCCGAGGCGCTGGTGCCGCAGGGCGCCGATGCCATCCCGGACTACCGCGCGCTCCTGGAGCGCTGGCGGGTCGCAGGCCGCGCAGGCAAGCGGTTCGACGACGCGCTCTGGGCGCGCTTCAAGGCCGCCGGCGACGCGATCTACGGCGCCAAGGCCGAGATCGTCGCGCAGGAGAGCGTCGAGTACACCGAGAACCTCGACCTCAAGCTCGCCCTCCTCGAGGAGGCGGAGCCGCTCCTGCAGGAGCAGGACCGCGAGAAGGCCAAGCGGGTGCTGCTCTCGATCCAGGAGCGCTGGGACGCCGTCGGCCGCGTGCCGCGCGAGCAGGTGCGCACCGTCGAGGACCGCCTCCGCAAGGTCGAGGCACACGTCCGCAAGCTCGACGAGGAGCACTGGAACCGCAGCAACCCGGAGCGCAAGGCCCGCTCCGAGGGTCTCGCCTCGCAGCTGACCGCCGCGATCCAGAAGCTCCAGGACGAGCTCGACGAGGCGAAGGCGCGCGGCGACCGCGACGCGATCGCCCAGGCTCAGGAGGCGCTCGACGCCCGCAAGGTCTGGCTCGACGCGATCGGCTAGACCCGCGCCGGCGGATCCCTCCACAGATCCGCTCGCGACGCTCCGGAGGGGAGGCGCATCGGCCAGCATGGCCGGATGCGCCTCCCCTCCGTGCTCCTCCCCGGGCACCTCCCTCTCGCGGAGCTGTGCGCCGCCCGCCTCGACGGCGAGCTGGTCGCGCTCGACGAGGGCTTCCTCGTCGCGGACCTGCCCCTGGGGGCGTCCGAGCGGGCCGCCTCCCTGCGCTCGTTGCTCCCCCGCGGCGCCGTCGCCGATCGTCTCTCCGCCGCATGGGTGCACGGGGCGACGCACGGCCCGCCGCCGGTGCACAGCGCCTCGATCGACCGGCGGAAGCGCCGACAGGCGCCGTCGAACCCCCGCCTGCGCTGCCACGAGGTCCTGCTCGACGAGGACGACGTCGTCCTCCTCGGCGGCGCGCCGGTCACGTCGCCTGCTCGCACGCTGATCGACCTCGCCCGGACGGAGGACGCGGGCGCGATCCTCCGGGCGCTCTCTCGGAGCACCCGGACCGGCCTCGACGCCGTCCTCGCGAGGCTGGAGGAGGGCAGCGCCGTCGCCGGACGGAGGATCGTCGGACGACGGCTGCGGGCGGCGCTCGGCGAGGCGCCGCCCGGGGATCAGCCCGCGTTCACCCGGTAGACGTCGTAGACGGCGTCGATCCGGCGCACGGCGTTCAGCACGCGGTCCAGGTGGGTGGTGTCGCCCATCTCGAAGACGAACCGGCTGATCGCCAGCCGGTCGCTCGAGGTGGAGACCGTCGCCGAGAGGATGTTGACGTGGTGCTCCGAGAGCACGCGCGTCACGTCGCTCAGCAGGCCCGAGCGGTCCAGCGCCTCGACCTGGATCTGCACGAGGAAGATGCTCTTGGAGGACGGCGCCCACTCGACGTCGACGATCCGCTCCGGCTCCTTCAGCAGCTCCTGCACGTTGTGGCAGTTCGCCTGGTGCACGGAGACGCCGGCTCCCCGCGTCACGAATCCGACGATCTGATCGCCCGGAACCGGAGTGCAGCACTTCGCGAGCTTCACGAGGATGTCCGGCGCGCCCTTCACGAGGACGCCCGACTCGCTGCTCCGGCTCCGCGGCCGGGGCGAGCGAGGGAGGGTGACCTCGTTCTCGTCCGACTCCGGATCGCCCTGGATGGAGGAGACGACCTTCTCGAGCACCGACTGGGTCGAGACGTGGCCCTCGCCGACGGCCGCGTAGAGCGCCTCGACGTCGTTGTAGCGCAGCTGGCTGGCCACCTCGGTGAAGGTGTCCTGGCTCATCAGCTTCTGCAGCGGCAGGTTCTGCTTCCGCATCGCCCGGGCGATGGAGTCCTTGCCCTGCTCGATCGCCTCGTCGCGCCGCTCCTTGGTGAACCACTGCCGGATCTTGTTGCGGGCCCGGGGGCTCTGCACGAAGTGGAGCCAGTCCTGGCTCGGTCCCGAGTCGGGGTTCTTCGAGGTGAAGACCTCGACCACGTCGCCCGTCGTCAGAGCCGACTCCAGCGGCACGAGGCGCCCGTTGACCTTGGCGCCCATCGTCCGGTGCCCGACCTCGGTGTGCACCGCGTAGGCGAAGTCGACCGGGGTCGCACCGGTCGGCAGGCCGATCACGCGTCCCTTCGGGGTGAAGACGTAGACCTCCTTGGCGCCGATTTCGAAGCGGAGGGAGTCGAGGAACTCGTTCGGGTCGGTGGTCTCCGACTGCCAGTCCGAGAGGTGCGCGAGCCAGGCGAGGTCGGTGTCGTTCGATCCGGAGGTGGGCACCTTGCCGGTGGCCATCTGCTCCTTGTACTTCCAGTGCGCCGCGATGCCGAACTCCGCGTGCTGGTGCATCTCGTTGGTGCGGATCTGGATCTCGACCGCGCGGCCCTTCGGCCCGACGACCGTCGTGTGCAGCGACTGGTAGAGGTTGAACTTCGGAGTGGCGATGTAGTCCTTGAACCGGCCCGGCATCGGCGTCCAGCGGGCGTGGATCGAGCCGAGCACGGCGTAGCAGTCGCGCACCGAGTTCACGAGGACGCGGATGCCGACCAGGTCGTAGATCTCGTCGAACTCGCGACCGCGGACGACCATCTTCTGGTAGATCGAGTAGTACTGCTTCGGCCGGCCGACGACGCGACCGCGGATCCGCCCGGCCCGCAGGTCCTCGCTGATCAGGTCGATGACGTTCTGCACGAACTCCTCGCGCTGCGGCGTCCGCCGCTTCACCAGGCTCTCGATCTCGTTGTAGATCTTGGGGTAGAGCACCGCGAAGGACAGGTCCTCGAGCTCCCACTTGATGGCCTGGATGCCGAGGCGGTGCGCCAGCGGCGCGTAGATCTCGAGGGTCTCGGTGGCCTTGCGGGCCGCGGACTCGGCGGGGACGAAGCCCCAGGTCCGCGCGTTGTGAAGGCGGTCGGCGAGCTTGATGATCAGGACGCGGATGTCCTTCGACATCGCCACGATCATCTTGCGGACGGTCTCGGCCTGCGCGCTGTCGCCGTACTTGACCTTGTCGAGCTTGGTGACGCCGTCGACGAGCATCGCGACCTCGTCGCCGAAGTCCGCGCGGAGCTCGTCGAGCTGGTAGTCGGTGTCCTCGACGGTGTCGTGCAGCAGCGCGGCGGCGATCGTCTTCGAGCCGATGCCGAGGTCGGCGAGGATCTGCGCGACGGCCAGCGGATGAGTGATGTAGGGCTCGCCGCTGCGGCGCTTCTGGTTCGCGTGCGCCCGCTCCGCGACCGAGTACGCGCGCTCGATCAGCGCGATGTCGCTCTTCGGATGGTGCATCCGGACGGTGCGGACGAGGGTGTCGACAGCACCGGAGGGCTGCGCGCGCGAGAAGATCCGCGGGACCAGTCTGCGCAGGGCAGCGGTCGAGGACGTCGTCGTCGTTTCCGTCACGCGAGGATCTCCATCGCCCCATTATCGCCCGTGCGGACGGCGCCGATGACCGTTCCGCCCGGGGCGGACGGCGCCGGCGTCAGCCGATGCGTCCCGGGCGCCCCTCGCCGTCGACCACGTCGCCGCCCGCCGCGGCCCAGGCGGTCATGCCGGCGTCGACGTTGGCGACCTCGTAGCCGGCGCCGTCGAGGGCCTGCGTCACCATCGCGGAGCGGACTCCGGAGTGGCAGACCACCAGGATCGCCGTGTCGGCCGGGAGCTCGTCCTGCCGGGCGCCGATCTCCCCCATCGGGATGTGGTGGGCGGCCGGAGCATGCCCCGCCGCCCACTCGTGCGGCTCCCGGACGTCGAGCAGCCAGACCTCGTCGCGCTCGACGAGTCCGACGGCGTCGGCCGCCGTGACCTGTGCGTAGTCGGCCACGGCTCAGCCCTGCACGGCCGGCGCGGCCGGCGCGGTCGCCTTCGCCCGGGCCGACTCCACGCGCTTGTCGTGCTTGGAGATCTCGGGCTCCCGGCTGCGCAGCTGGGCGTACAGCGGCGCCGCGACGAAGATCGTCGAGTACGTGCCGACGATGATGCCGATCAGCAGGGCGAGCGAGATGTCGCGGAGCGTGCCCGCGCCGAGGACGAACGCACCGATCACGAGGATCGCGGCCACCGGGAGGGCGGCGACGATCGAGGTGTTGATGGAGCGCACGAGAGTCTGGTTCTCGGCCAGGTTCACCGTCTCGGAGAAGGTGCGGGTCGTGCTGCCGAGCGCCTCCACGGTGTTCTCGCGGATCTTGTCGAAGACCACGACCGTGTCGTAGAGCGAGTAGCCGAGGATCGTCAGCAGTCCGATCACCGCCGCCGGCGACACCTCGGTGCCGGTGATGCCGTAGACGCCCGCCACGATCACGAGGTCGTGCAGGAGCGCGACGATCGCCGCGAGCGACATCTTCCAGGTGCGGAAGTACGCCCACATGGCCAGGGCCGCGAGGACCACGAAGATCACCAGGCCGCGCAGGGCCTGCTGGGTCACGTCGTTGCCCCACGCCGCTCCGATGAAGGAGGAGGCGACCTGGTCGGTGGGCACGTCGTAGGCCTCCGACAGGGCGTTCCGCACCGCGGTCGACTCGTCGGTCGAGAGCTGGCCGGTCTGCACGCGGATGGAGTCGTCGCCGACGATGGACACGCGCGGCACGGTCTCCGGAGCGACCGAGGTGACCGCGTCCGTCGCCGTCGCCTGCTCGAGGCTCGACGGCGAGGACACCGTGAACTGCGAGCCGCCGGTGAACTCGATGCCGAAGTTGAAGCCGCCGCGGGCGACCGTACCGAGCAGCGTGATCAGGATCAGGGCGAGCGAGACGAGGTACCACGTGCGGCGCCGGCCGACGAAGTCGATCGATCGCGCACCGGTGTAGAGGTCGTTTCCGAACTGCGAGAAGCTGGCCATCACGCGTCCTTCCCGTTCGAGTCGTTGGAGTCGCGCAGGCCGGCCGCCTCGGCGGCCTTCCGCTCGGCGATGGTCTGGCGCTTGGCCGCCTCACGGGACGCGGAGGCGCGCTTGCCGGCGACCACCTGGTCCTGCGGACGGAAGGCGGCACGGCCGCGGTAGACGGCCCCGAGCGCCCGGGGATCCAGGCCCGACGCCTTGTGCCCCTCGGCGAAGAACGGTCTCGTGGCCATCAGCTGCAGGATCGGGTGGGTGAACAGCGCCACCACGATCAGGTCGATGATCGTCGTGATCCCGAGGGTGAGCGCGAAGCCGCGGACACTGCCGACGGCGAGGAGGAAGAGGACCACCGCGGCGAGCAGGTTCACCATGTCGGACGCGAAGATCGTGCGCAGCGCGCGCCGCCAGCCGGACTCGACGGCGGACTCGAGGCCGCGTCCGTCGCGCAGTTCGTCGCGGATGCGCTCGAAGTACACGATGAACGAGTCGGCCGTGATGCCGATCGCGACGATGAGACCCGCGACTCCTGCGAGCGAGAGGCGCAGTCCCTCCCGCCAGGACAGCAGCGTGACGACGAGGTAGGTGACGATCGCCGCGACGAGCAGCGAGGCGATCGTGACGGCTCCGAGCACGCGGTACTGCGCGATGGAGTAGACGATGACGAGGATCAGGCCGATGAGGCCGGCGAGCAGGCCGCTGGCGAGCTGGGCGGAGCCGAGCGTCGCCGAGATGCTGTCCGAGCTCTGGACCTGGAAGCCGATCGGCAGCGCGCCGTACTTGAGCTGGTCGGCGAGCGTCTTCGACGACTCCTGGGTGAAGGAGCCCGAGATCTGCGCGTTGCCGTCGGTGATGGCGGCGTTCGTCGACGGGGCCGAGATGACCCGGCCGTCGAGGACGATCGCGAACTGGTTCTGCGCACCCTGCAGCGCCACGAGGCGCGAGGTCACGTCGCCGAAGGCCTGCGTGCCCTGGTCGTCGAACGAGAGGTTGACGGCCCAGGTGCCGGTGCTGGCGCCGGAGGAAGTCGTCATCAGGCCGTTCGAGGCGTCCGAGATGTCCTCGCCGGTGATCTCCACCGGGCCGAGGACGTACTTCACCGTCCCGCTGTCGTCGCAGGTGATGAGCGGCTGGTCGGCCGGGGCGAGGTTCGGGTCCTGGCCGTTGAGGTACGCGCAGTCGAACGAGGTGTACTGGGCCTCGAGCGCCGGCGTGAGGTAGGCGAGGTCGCTCGCGTTCGTCGGCGAGGCGGTCGGCTCCGTCGAGAGCGACGGGTCGACGGGTGTCGGCGTGGGCGAGGACGTCGCGTCGCCGCCGACCGAGCTGTTGGTGGCCTGGCTCGCGACGAGGACCGGGCGGAAGTCGAGCTTCGCCGAGGCCTCGATGCGCTGGAGCGTCTCGTCGTCGGGCGTGCCGGGGATCGAGACGACGATGTTGCTCGAGCCCTGGGTCGTGATCTCGGCCTCGGAGACGCCGGACGCGTCGATGCGCTGGCGGATGATCGAGACGGCCTGCGTCAGCTGCTCCGACGAGACGGTGTCGCCGTCGTTCAGCTGCGGCTGCAGGACGATCTGCGTGCCGCCCTCGAGGTCGAGGGCGAGCTTCGGCGTCCAGGAGCCGCCGCCCCAGAGGACGGCCGCCGTGTTGAGTCCGACGAGAGCGAGGATCAGGACACCGAGCCAGCTCAGGGAGCGGCGGGCCTTCCGGACGGGGGTTGATGCGGCCACCCAGGGCTCAGCTTTCTCTTCGGTCGACGGTGATCGGCCCGGGGACGCCCGGGCGTGGAGAAGGGCGGGCGGGCGCCGATGCGCCCGGCCCGCCCAGGAGACTACTGCGCGTCGGGGCGGCGGTCGCGCTCGACCGGGTCCACCAGCGGGTCGCGGTGCGCGGAGTCGCGCTCGCCGAACTCGGGCGAGCCGGTCGCGGTCAGCGGGTCGGCCTCGTCCTCGGTCTCGACGACGACGGCGTTCTCGCTCGGGTCGATGAGCCGGGCGATCGCCTGACGGTGGATGGTCAGCAGCGTGCCGGGGGTCGACTCGATGACGATCTTGTTCGCCTCGTCGTCGATCGACACGACGGTGCCGAAGAGGCCGGAGCCGGTCATCAGCTCCACCCCCGGCTGGAGGTTGTTCTTCATGCTCTCCGCGTCGCGCTGGCGCTTCTTGTTGTTGCGGAACATGAAGATGATCATCACGGCGAGCAGCAGGACGAGCAGGATGATCGTCGGATCCATGGGTGGGCCTTCCGGAGTGGATGGGCGATCCGCCGCGCGGCCTCAGGTCGAGGCGGAGCGGATCGAGCGGCCCGTCGGGCCTAGAGAATCATAGATCATCGGGGAACAGGGGCGGCTGAGCCGCCGTCCCCCGGGGGTCGATGCCGAAGTGGCGGTAGGCGGCGGGGGTCGCCACGCGGCCGCGCGGCGTCCGGGTCAGCAATCCGATCCGCACGAGGAACGGCTCGACGACGGCCTCGACCGTCTCCGCCTCCTCCCCCACCGACACGGCGAGGGTGTTCAGGCCGACCGGCCCCCCGTCGAAGCGGGTCAGCACGATCTCCATCACCGCGCGGTCGAGCCGGTCGAGTCCGAGCGCGTCGACGTCGTAGAGCTCCAGCGCCGCGCGGACGGCGGTCACGTCGGCCCGTCCGCCGTGGACCAGGGCGAAGTCCCGCACCCGCCGGAGCAGGCGGTTGGCGATGCGCGGGGTGCCTCGGCAGCGGCCGGCGATCTCGGCGATCGCGTCCGCGTCGATGTCGAGCTCGAGCAGCCGTGCCGCCCGGGCGAGCACCTGCCGCAGCTCGTCCTCCGCGTAGAACTCGAGGTGCGCGGTGAAGCCGAAGCGGTCGCGGAGCGGATTGGGCAGCAGGCCGGAGCGGGTCGTGGCGCCGACGAGCGTGAACGGGGCGAGATCCAGCGGGACGGACGTCGCTCCCGCCCCCTTGCCGACCATGATGTCGATCCTGAAGTCCTCCATCGCGAGGTAGAGCATCTCCTCCGCGGAGCGCGCCATGCGGTGGATCTCGTCGATGAAGAGGATCTCGCCGGGCAGCAGCGAGGAGAGGACGGCGGCGAGGTCGCCCGCGTGCTGGATCGCGGGGCCGCTGGAGAGCCGCAGGGACGAGGAGCTCTCCTCCGCCACGATCATCGCGAGGGTCGTCTTGCCGAGACCGGGCGGGCCCGCCAGCAGGATGTGGTCCGGGGTCCGGCCCTGCATGGCCGCGGCCTTGAGCAGCAGCTCGAGCTGGCCGCGCACCTTGCGCTGGCCGACGAACTCGCTGAGGTTCCTGGGCCGCAGGGCGCCCTCGAAGGCGACCTCGGCCTCCGATGCGACCTCGGCGCCCAGCACCTCGTCGCTCACGAGCGGGCCGCCGGACCGAGGCGGGCGAGGGCGAGCCGGAGCAGCGCCTGCACGTTCGCGGCGTCGGAGGCCTGCGCGTCGAGCAGGATCTCGTCGACCACATCGGCCGCGGTGCGCTCGGGCCAGCCCAGGCCGACGAGCGCCGCGAGCACGTTCTGCGCGGCGGTGGCGGCGGGACCGGAGCCGCGGGCGGCGCGCGGACGGACGGTCACCTTGCCGGCGAGCGACAGGATGATCAGCTTGGCCGTCTTCGGGCCGATGCCGCTGACCTTCCGGAACACCCCGTCGTCCTCGTCGGCGACCGCCTGCGCGATCCGGTCCGGCTCGACCGCGCCGAGCACGCCGAGGGCGGACTTCGGGCCGACGCCGGTCACGCCGATCAGCAGCTCGAAGATCTCGAGCTGCTCCTCGTCGGGGAAGCCGTAGAGGGTGAGCGAGTCCTCGCGGACGACGAGCACGGTGCTGACCGTGGTCTCGTCGCCGACGCGCATCTCGAGCGCGTGGTGCGGGGTCACGTTCACCGCGTAGCCGACGCCGTGGACGTCGAGGACGGCGAGACTCCCGCGGGCGGAGAGGACGGTGCCGCGGAGGGAGGAGATCACTGCGTCAGTCTAGATGCTCGAACAGGCGTTCGACTCGCGGCCTCGGCGGCGCGCCACGCCCGCTGCGCTGCTGTGCCGCCCGCCGCTCCGTCGGCACCGGCTCCCGCCGACCCGGAGGAGGGCGCGAGAGGGGCCCGCCAGGCGTGGCAGACGGCCAGGGCGAGAGCGTCGGCCGCGTCGGCCGGCCGAGGCGGGGCGTCGAGCCGGAGGACGCGCTGGATCATCGCGGTGACCTGGCGCTTGTCCGCGGCTCCGTAGCCGGTGACGGCGGCCTTCACCTCGCTCGGCGTGTGCATCCCGACCGGGAGCCCGCGCCGGGCCGCCGCGACGAGGGCGACGCCGCTGATCTGCGCGATGCCCATCACGGTGCTGACGTTGTTCTGCGCGAAGACCCGCTCGATCGCGACGGCGTCGGGGCGGTGCTCGTCGAGCAGCGCCTCGAGTCCGTCGCCCAGGGCCAGCAGGCGGCGCTCCAGCGCGTCGTCGGGCGGTGTCCGGAGGACCGTCACGTGCACGAGAGTCGCGCGGCGGTCGCGCGAGACGTCGACGATGCCGACGCCGCAGCGGGTGAGCCCGGGGTCGATCCCGAGGACGCGCATCAGGCCGCCCCTCGGGATCGGGTCGGGCTCACCGCGTCACTCCTCGTTCTCGAGCTCGGCGCGCACCTCGGCCGTGATGTCGAGGTTGGTGTAGACGTTCTGCACGTCGTCCGAGTCCTCGAGCGCGTCGATCAGGCGGAAGACCTTGCGGGCCGTCTCGGCGTCGGCCTCGACCTGGAGGGAGGCGACGAACTCGATGTCGGCGGAGTCGTAGTCGATGCCCGCCTCCTGCAGGGCCGAGCGGGCCGGGACGAGCTCGCTCGGCTCGACGCGGACCTCGAAGCTCTCGCCGTGGTCGAGCACGTCGTCGACACCGAAGTCGAGGACCGCGCCGAGCACGTCGTCCTCGGTGACGCTCTCTCCGTGGGGCACGGAGATGACGCCCTTGCGCGCGAAGTTGTAGGCGACGCTGCCCGGGTCGGCCATGGTGCCGCCGTTGCGGGTCATCGCGGTGCGGACGTCCGCCGCGGCGCGGTTCTTGTTGTCGGTGAGGCACTCGACGAGCAGGGCGATGCCGTTGGGGCCGTAGGCCTCGTACATGATCGTCGTGTAGTCGATGACCTCGCCGGTGAGGCCGGCGCCGCGCTTGATCGCGCGGTCGATGTTGTCGTTCGGCACCGAGGTCTTCTTCGCCTTCTGCACGGCGTCGACGAGCGTCGGGTTGCCGGAGAGGTCGGCGCCGCCGATCTTGGCGGCCACCTCGATGTTCTTGATCAGCTTGGCGAAGGACTTCGCGCGGCGCGAGTCCTTGATCGCCTTCTGGTGCTTGGTCGTGGCCCACTTGGAATGCCCGGACACGGTGCTCCCTCGGAAATCTCGTTTCGTGCGGCCCCCGAGGGCGCCGCTGATGGCAGGGGCCAGTCTATTCGAGAGCCGGTCCGCGCCCGTCTCGGCCCGAGCACCGAGCCTTCCGCGCCCGTCTCGCCGGCGACGAGCCGCCCTCCCCACGCGCCCCCCGCACCGCCGAACGCACGGTCCGCGTGCCAGCGGATCGCTGTAGGCGGACGCGACCCGCTCCACCCGGCCCGCCATCTCCGGAAGCCGACCGCGGCGAGCCGGGCGAGGACCGGCTCGCTACTTGATCAGCCGCGACAGCAGCCGGTCGGCGAGGATCCTGCCGTCGGTCTGGCAGGTGGGGCAGTACTGGAGCGTGGAGTCGTGGAAGACCACCTGGCGGATCGTGTCGCCGCAGACGGGGCACGCCTCTCCTGTGCGGCCGTGGACGCGCATGCCGAGCTTCTTCTCGCGCTTGAGGTCGGCCGCGTGCAGGCCCTCGGCGCGGGCGAGCGCCTCCTCGAGTGTGTAGCGGAGGGCCGCGTAGAGGCGGTCCAGCTCGTCGGCGGTGAGCGCGGCGGGCTTGAAGGGCGACATGCGCGCCACGTGGAGGATCTCGTCGGAGTAGGCGTTGCCGATGCCGGCGATGCGGGACTGGTCGCGGAGGACACCCTTCACCTGCGCCCGGCCCGCCGTGGCGAGGATCGCGCCGAGGATCTCCTCGGTGAACTCCGGGTCCAGCGGATCGGGACCCAGCCGGGCGACGCCCGGGACGTCGAGCGGATCGGCGACGATCGAGAGCGCGAGGCTCTTCTTGGTGCCGGCCTCCGTCACGTCGAGTCCCGACCCGTCGTCGAGGACCAGCCGGGCGGCGAGCGGGCCCCGGCCGGGCTTCGCCGGAGCCGTCGGCCGGTCGGGCCGCCAGCGGACCCAGCCGGCGCGGGCGAGGTGCAGGAGGACGTGGGCCTCGCCGACTGCGATGTCGAGGAACTTGCCGTGCCGCGATACTCCGTGGACGGTCTCGCCGGACAGAGCCGACGGCGGGATGGCGACGGTCTTGAGCGCGGAGATCGCGAACACGTCGAGCCGCTCGAGGACGCGTCCGCCCAGGCGCGCGTCGAGATCGAGGGCGAGGGCCTGGACCTCGGGGAGTTCGGGCATGCGACCACCCTGGCCCGCGGGTCCCGCACCGTCCACCCCTGGCGGAGGGGACGGCAGCGGGTCAGTCGCCGAAGCGCGTCGCCGCGACCTTCCGCAGGAACAGCTCGTGGAACCGGTAGTCGCCGGTGATCTCGGGATGGAACGCCGTCCCGAGGAGGTTGCCCTGCTCGACCGCGACCACCCGCCCGTCGGCGACACTGGCGAGCGCGGTCGCCCGCTCGCCCAGCTCCTCCACGACCGGTGCGCGGATGAAGACCGCGTGCACCGGCGGATCGCCGATGGCCGGCACGTCGAGATCGGTCTCGAAGGAGTCGAGCTGGTTGCCGAACGCGTTCCTCCGGACCGACACGTCCAGGCCGCCGAAGCTGCTCTGGCCGTCGATGCGGTCGAGGACCCGGTCGGCGAGCATGATCAGCCCGGCGCAGGTCCCGTAGACGGGCATCCCCGCACTGATCGCCTCGACGACCGGCTCCGCGAGGCCGAAGAGGCGCGACAGCTTGTCCATCACCGTGGACTCGCCGCCCGGGATGACCAGCCCCGCGACGGTGGCGAGCTCCTCCGGGCGTCGCACCAGCACCACCTCGGCGCCCAGCTCGCGCAGGACGTGCGCGTGCTCGCGGAAGTCGCCCTGCAGCGCGAGGACCCCGACGCGGAGCCCCTCGAGGGACTCCCGCGTCGATCCTGCGCCGGCGAGCGGCGCGTCGGCGCTACCAGCCACGCTCGGCGAGGCGGTGCGGCGCGGGCACGTCGGCCACGTTGATGCCGACCATCGCCTCGCCCAGGCCGCGCGAGGCCTCCGCGACGACCTTCGCGTCGTCGAAGAAGGTGGTCGCCTTCACGATCGCGGCCGCGCGCTTGGCGGGCTCGCCCGACTTGAAGACGCCGGAGCCGACGAACACGCCGTCGGCGCCCAGCTGCATCATCAGCGCCGCGTCGGCCGGGGTCGCGACCCCGCCGGCGGTGAAGAGGACGACGGGGAGCTTGCCGGTCCGGGCGATCTCGACGACCAGGTCGTAGGGGGCCTGCAGCTCCTTGGCGGCGACGTAGAGCTCGTCCTTGGTCATCGCCTTCAGGCGGTTGACCTCGCCGGAGATCGTGCGGATGTGCTTGGTCGCCTCGGAGACGTCGCCGGTGCCGGCCTCGCCCTTCGAGCGGATCATCGCTGCGCCCTCGGTGATGCGGCGCAGCGCCTCGCCCAGGTTGGTCGCTCCGCAGACGAAGGGGACGGTGAAGTTCCACTTGTCGATGTGGTTCACGTAGTCGGCGGGCGAGAGGACCTCGGACTCGTCGATGTAGTCGACGCCGAGCTCCTGCAGGATCTGCGCCTCGACGAAGTGGCCGATGCGCGCCTTCGCCATGACGGGGATCGACACGGCGGAGACGATGCCGTCGATCAGGTCGGGGTCGCTCATGCGTGCGACGCCGCCCTGCGAGCGGATGTCGGCGGGGACGCGCTCGAGCGCCATGACGGCGACCGCGCCGGCGTCCTCCGCGATGCGGGCCTGATCGGCGTCGACGACGTCCATGATGACGCCGCCCTTGAGCATCTCGGCGAGACCGCGCTTGACGCGGCTCGAGCCGAACTGCTCGGGAGCGGACGAGGACGGAGTGGAGGTATCGGTCATGTTCGCGAGTCCTGTTCTGTGCGGCGACTTCCGCCGACGGCAGCTCCGAGTCTACGAGACGGCGCCTACCGCCCGCGGCGCTGGACAGGGGGCCGGGCGGCGGTCTAGAGGCTCGGCCAGGCCGCCGCGAGGCTCGCCCGCACGTCGCCGAGCAGCTGCGGGAGCGCCTTGGTGCGGGCGATGATCGGGAAGAAGTTCGCATCGGTCGCCCAGCGCGGGACCACGTGCTGGTGCAGGTGCGCGGCGATCCCCGCTCCCGCGACCGCGCCCTGGTTCATCCCGAGGTTGAAGCCGTCGTTGTTCGAGACCGAGCGGACGACGCGCATCGCCGTCTGCGTGAGCGCTCCGATCTCGGCCACTTCCTCGGGAGTGGCCTCGTCGTAGAGCGGGATGTGCCGGTACGGGCAGACCAGGAGGTGGCCGGAGTTGTACGGGAACAGGTTCAGCAGGACGTAGGCGTGCTCCCCGCGGGCGACGATGAGGGCCTCCTCGTCGCTCAGCGTCGGCGCCACGCAGAAGGGGCAGTCGTCGGCTCCGGGCTGCCCCTTCTGGATGTAGACCATCCGGTGCGGCGTCCACAGGCGCTGGAACTCGTCGGGAACCCCGGCGAGGTGCGCCGAGCCCTCCGCCCCCTCGGGCACGCAGCCGTCGCTCACGCTCAGACCTGCGCCTTCGAGGCGACGGCCTCGCGGATGCGCGCGACGGCGTCGGCGACCGGGATCCCGTTCTCCTGCGTGCCGTCTCGGAAGCGGAAGCTGACGGCTCCGGCGTCGCGGTCCTTCTCCCCCACGATCATCTGGAAGGGCACCTTCTGCAGCGTGGCGTTGCGGATCTTCTTCTGCATCCGGTCGCTGGAGTAGTCGATCTCGGCGCGGATGCCCGACCGCTTGAGCTCGCCGACGACCTCTTCGAGGTAGGGCAGGTACTCGTCGGCGATCGGGATGCCCACGACCTGGACCGGCGACAGCCAGACCGGGAACGCACCGGCGTAGTGCTCGGTGAGGATCGCGAAGAAGCGCTCGATGGAGCCGAAGAGCGCGCGATGAATCATCACGGGCCGCTTCTTCGAGCCGTCCGAGGCCGTGTACTCGAGCTCGAAGCGCTCGGGCTGGTTGAAGTCGAGCTGGATGGTCGACATCTGCCAGGTGCGGCCGATGGCGTCGCGCGCCTGCACCGAGATCTTCGGACCGTAGAACGCCGCTCCTCCCGGATCCGGCACCAGCTCGAGACCGGAGGCGACGGCGACCGCGCGCAGCGACTCGATCGCCTCCTCCCACTGCTCGGGCGCACCGACGAACTTCGGGTTGCCCTCCTCGTTCGTGGACAGCTCGAGGTAGAAGTCGTCGAGGCCGTAGTCGCGCAGCACCTGCAGCACGAACTCGAGGTTGCGGGTCAGCTCGGCCGACACGTCCTCCTGCGCGACGTAGATGTGGGCGTCGTCCTGGGTCAGGCCGCGCACGCGGGTGAGGCCCTGCAGGGTGCCGCTCTTCTCGTAGCGGTACACGGTGCCGAACTCGGCCAGGCGCAGCGGGAGCTCGCGGTAGCTGCGGCCGCGCGAGCGGAAGATCAGGTTGTGGAACGGGCAGTTCATGGGCTTGAGGTAGTAGTCCTGGCCCTGGCGGGTGACGTTGCCGTCCTCGTCCTGCAGCTCGTCGAGGTGCATCGGGGGGAACATCCCCTCGGAGTACCACTGCAGGTGCCCGCTCGTGAGGAACAGGTCGCCCTTGGTGATGTGCGGCGTGTAGACGAGCTCGTAGTCGTGGGCGAGCAGCTGCTCGCGCATGTACTGCTCGATCTCGTAGCGGATGATCCCGCCCTTGGGGTGGAAGACCGCGAGGCCGGAGCCGATCTCGTCCGGGAAGGAGAACAGGTCGAGCTCGTGGCCGAGCTTGCGGTGGTCGCGGCGCGCCGCCTCCTCGAGGCGGGCCTGGTGCTCGCGAAGCTCGTCCTTCGTGGGCCACGCGGTGCCGTAGACGCGCTGCAGCTGCGGGTTCTTCTCCGAGCCGCGCCAGTAGGCGGCAGCGTTGCGGGTCAGGGCGTAGCCGTTGCCGATCATGCGGGTGTTCGGCAGATGCGGGCCGCGGCAGAGGTCCTTCCAGACCGTCTCGCCGGAACGCGGGTCGACGTTGTCGTAGATGGTGAGCTCGGCGCCGCCGACCTCGACGCTCTCGTCCTCGGCTCCCCCGCCCTTGATCCCGATCAGCTCGAGCTTGTAGGGCTCGCCGGCGAGCTCGGCGCGCGCCTCCTCCTCGGAGACGACGCGGCGCACGAACCGCTGGCCCTGGCGGACGATGCGGTCCATCGCCTTCTCGAGCGCCTTCATCGCCTCGGGCGTGAAGGGCTCCTCGACGTCGAAGTCGTAGTAGAAGCCGTCGGTGACGGGCGGGCCGATGCCCAGCTTCGCCTCCGGGTTGATCTGCTGCACCGCCTGCGCGAGCACGTGGGCCGCGGAGTGGCGGAGGATGTTCAGCCCGTCCGGCGAGGAGATGAGCACCGGCTCGATGCGGTCGCCCGGCACGACGTCGGCGGCGAGGTCCTTGAGCTCCCCGTTGACGCGGATCGCGACCACGGCCCGGTCGGTGAAGTGCGTGAATCCCGTGCCCGCCTCGGTGACGACCGAGTGGGACTCGTTCTCTGCGGGATTCGACGGTTCGTTCGACACGTGCGGGCACTCCTCGGGCTCGGTTGACCCCTCGACTGTAGTCGGCGGCGGCCTCTACCCGAGCGCGTCGAGCACGCGGACGCCGAGCGCGCGCAGAGCGGAGGCGAGCTCGTCCCGGTCGGCGCCGGGGAGCACGAGCGAGCTGCGCTCGAGCTGGTGCAGGAGGACCTCCTCCAGGCCGGGCGGCAGGGAGTCCACGGCGAGCGCCCCCTCGAGTGCGGCGAGCACGGCGACGACGGCCACCGCGTCGCGTGCCGCGAGTCTGCGTGCGCTGATCTCCATGCGTCTCCGTCCGTGTCGTCCGACCCCGTCACCCTGCCGACAGGACGTGCCCCGGAGAGGGGCGCGGGGGCGACCGGTGCGCAATCCGTCCAGGTGGCATCCTGGTCCGATGGGTGCCGGTCCTGCGCTGCAGCGCTTCACGCGCTCCGGGGCCGACCTGGAGGAGGCGCGGCGCTTCTACTCGGACGGCTACGGCGGGTCGGGATTCCGGACGGAACCGGTCGAGCGGCCCTTCTCCTTCCGCTACGACGTCTCCGGGAGCGAGGGCGTGAGCCTGCGGACGTCTGTTTTCCGGGGCTCCGTGTCCGGGGGGCTGCGTCCGGCGGGCGAGTACGTCGTCTCGTGGTTCCTCTCCGGCACGAGCGTGGTGGACCCGGAGGGCGATCGGATCGTCCACCTGCCGGGGCGGCCGGTCGTGTTCCCCAGCGCGCGTCCGTTCGAGTTCGTCAGCCGCGACTTCCAGCAGCGGCTCGTGCACGTGGCCGCCGGCCTCCTCGAGCAGGTCGCGTCCGAGGCCGGCGACGGCGTGCCGCTGCCGCTCGTCTTCGACCACCGCTCGATCGCCTCCGCGTCGGCACTCCCGGGCTGGTGGCGGGCGGTCGACGACTTCGCGGGCGTCCTCCGGTCGGGGCGCGAGGCGACAGCGCTGCAGCTCGTGGCGGCCGAGCGCGGCGTCGCTCTGCACCTGCTCGCGACCTTCGCGCACCGGCCGGTCGTCGTTCCGGCGCAGGTGCTGCGGCCGGGGCTCGAGCACCTGCTGCGTGCCGCCGAGTTCCTGCACGCGTTCGCCGCGTCGCCCGTCACCGTGTCCGACATCGCGACAGCGGCGGGGCTCACTCCGCGGGCGCTGCAGGCCGCGTTCCGGAGGCACTTCGGCGACACTCCGCTCGGCTACCTGCGCGGCGTGCGTCTCGACCGGGCGCGCGTCGAGCTGCGCGAGGGCGCTCCGGGCGAGGAGACCGTGCGCGCCGTCTCCGCGCGCTGGGGCTTCCTCAACCAGGGCCGCTTCTCGGGGGCGTACCACCGCCGCTTCGGCGAGTACCCGGTGGAGACCCTGCGCCGCTGACGCTCAGGCGCCGGGAGCGAGATCGCGGGCGTAGCAGACCGAGTGCTCGGACCCGATGTAGGCGCCGAACGGCGGGATGGCGTGGTAGCCCTCCCGGAGGTAGAACCGCATCGCGTCGGGCTGGAGCGTCCCGGTCTCCAGCACCAGGCGCGTCGTGCCCAGAGCGGCCGCCCGCGCCTCGAGCGCGCGCAGGACGGCCGTGGCCGCTCCGGTGCCGCGGGCGGCGCGGTCGGCGAACATCCGCTTCACCTCGATCGCCCCCGGTCCGAGGACGTCGTCGTCGAGAGGCCGCAGTCCGCCGCAGGCCACCGCCGTGCCGCTCGCGTCGCGGGCGACGAGGAAGACGGGCACGTCGTCGGCCGAGGGCGGCGTGCCGGGCTCGTGGTCGTCGTTGCCGTAACGCTCGTCGAGCTCGCACCGCTGCGCGTCGCGCAGACGCTCGGCGTCCGGGTGGGTCCACGCCACCTCGTCGATGGTCCAGCTCATGAGGGCTCCTCCCGGCCGCGCGGCGGGCACGGCCGAGGCCATTCTGCCGCGCCAGCCCCCTCCGGCCGGCCCGGTGGCAACCCCTTCCGCGCCGGACCGCAGCGGGCGTCGACTGGAGGCCCACCGACGAAAGGACTCACCGTGCTCTCCGACTCCCCCATCGGCCCCGTTCTGCTCTCCCGCGACCTCGCCGCCTCCCGCGCCTTCTACGCCGGCTCCCTGGGACTGAAGGTCCTCGAGGAGAGCGAGTCGGCGATCGCCTACTCCTGCGGCGGCACGCGGCTCACCGTCACCGCCAGCACCACGGGCTCGAAGGACGAGCAGACCAAGGCCGCCTGGCGGGTGGCCGACCTGCGCGCCGAGCTGGACGCGCTGGCGGCTCGGGGCGTGGCTCCGGAGGACTACGACAGCGACGAGCTGCGCACCGAGAACGGCGTGGCCGACCGCGGCAGCGTCTGGGCGTCCTGGATCCTCGATCCCGACGGGAACGCGCTCGGCATCGAGCAGCCCAAGAGCTGATCGGCGCCGCTCTAGACTCGCCCCATGCCCGACGACTCCGCTCCGCTGCCCGCGCCCGGGTGGTACCCGCATCCGGCCGACCTCGGCTCGGAGCTCTACTGGGACGGCGCGGCGTGGACGGACCGGTCCCGCCCGTCCTCCTCGGCGCCCGCTCCCGCCTACGGCACGCCCCCGGGCGCTCCGGAGCAGGAGCTGTACGCCTATCCGTCCGCCCCGTCCTCCGCGGCGGGCCGCAACCCCATGGCGATCGCGAGCCTCGTGCTCGGCGTCCTGAGCCTGCTGATCAATCCGCTGCTGATCCCCTCGATCCTCGCCGTCGTCTTCTCGGCGAAGGGCCGGGCGGCCGCACCGCTCGTCGGAGGCGGTCGCGGGCTCGCGACGGCCGGACTCGTCACCGGGATCCTCGGTCTGGTGTCGGGCGTCTTCACCATCGTCGGCAACCTCTCGGCCGGGGTCCCCGGCCTGACCGGCTGACCGGGGTGCCGCGGCCCTCGACGCCCCGATGACCGCGCGCCGGAGCGCTCCCTGGCTCCTCGTCGTGGCGGTCGCCCTGGTCGCGCTGGTCCTGCGCGGTCCGATCGTCGCCGTCGCGCCCATCATCGACGCGGTGCGCGAGGACCTCGCGCTGTCCGCGGGCCAGGCGGGGATCCTCACCAGCATCCCCGTGCTCTGCTTCGCCCTGGCGACTCCGCTCGCCCTCCTGGTGATCCGCCGCGCGGGACCCGACGCCGCCGTGACCGTCACGGTGATCGGCGTCGCGCTCGGCACGATCGTCCGATCGATCGGCGACGTGGGACCGGCCGTGGCGGGCACCATCCTGATCGGCGTCTCCATCACGATCGGCAACGTCGTCCTCCCCGTCGTGATCCGGCGGGACGTCGCTCCCGAGCGCGTCGACCTCACGACGGGCGTCTACACCGCGGCCCTCAATATCGGCTCGACGATCACCTCGCTCGGCACCGCTCCGCTCGCTCTAACCCTCGGCTGGCGCGGCGCCCTGCTCGTCTGGCTCGCCCTCAACGCCCTCGCTCTGGCCGGCTGGCTCGTGGCCGTGGGGCCTCGGGCGGCCCTGCGTCCGACTCCCCGCCCGTCCCGCGCCGACCGCGCACCGGCCGCACCGGCTCCGCGGATCTTCCGCAGCGCGACCGTGCTGGCGCTCGCGCTCTGCTTCTCGAGCCAGGCGTTCTCGTACTACGGAGTGACGGCGTGGCTCCCCTCGCTGCTCGTCGACCGCAACGGCTTCTCGATCGCGACCGCGGGCGCGAGCGCCTCGGTGTTCCAGCTCGCCGCGGTCGCCGGCGCCCTCGGCGTCCCGCTCCTGGTCCGCAGGCTCGGACCGCTGGGGAGCATCGTGCTCGTCGGCCTCCTCTGGTGCACGGTGCCGGCGGGGCTGCTGCTCGCCCCGCAGCTCTGGGCGCTCTGGTGCGTGCTGGGCGGCGCGGCCCAGGGCGGAGGATTCACGGTGGTCTTCGTGCTCGTCGTGCGGCTCTCCCGCTCCGACGCCCACGCGTCGCGGCTCTCGGCCACGGTGCAGGGGATCGGCTACGCCGTGGCCGCCACCGCCCCGACCGTCATCGGCTTCGCGCACGACGCGAGCGGCGGCTGGGAGGCTCCCCTGCTGACCGTCCTCGCCGCGACCTGCTCCTTCCTCCTCTTCGGCACACTCGCCGCTGCGCGCCAGCGCCGGGCCTGACCCGCGACACGACCGGCCGCGCCGTCAAGGGGGCCGTCCGACGACTGTCGGCCCCGTAGCGTGTCCGCATGGCCGAGCAGAGCACGACCCGCGAGAAGACAGCGCCCGATCCCGACGATTCCCGGAAGCCCGACGACGTCACCGACATCACCAGGCGCTCCTGGTTCTACGTCCTCAAGAAGACGGCTCGCGAGTTCGGCGCGGACCAGTGCACCGACCTCGCCGCCGCGCTCACCTACTACGCCGTGCTCGCGCTCTTCCCCGCCCTGCTCGCGATCGTGTCGGTGCTGGGGCTCTTCGGCCAGGCGCAGGCCACCACCGATCTGGTCCTCGACCTGATCGGGAACCTCGCGTCGAGCGATGTCGTCGACCTGCTGCGCGACCCGATCCAGGCGCTGACCAGCTCCTCCGCCGCGGGTCTCGCCTTCGTGACCGGTGTCGTCGGAGCGATCTGGTCCGCCTCCGGCTACGTCGGCGCCTTCGGCCGGGCGATGAACCGCGTCTACCAGATCGACGAGGGGCGCCCCTTCTGGAAGCTCCGCCCGACGATGCTCGGCGTGACCGTGGTGACGGTCGTCCTGATCGTGATCGCGGCGCTCATCCTCGTGCTCAGCGGACCGGTCGCGACCGCCGTCGGCGACGTCGTGGGCCTCGGCCCCGCCGCCCTCACCGTGTGGAACATCGCGAAATGGCCGGTGCTCGTGGTCATCGCGATCGTGATCGTCGCGATCCTGTACTACTGGGCGCCCAACATCCGCCAGCCGAAGTTCCGCTGGATCAGCATCGGATCGATCGTCGCCCTGGCGATCTGGCTGATCGCCTCGACCGGCTTCGCGTTCTACGTGGCCAACTTCTCCAACTACAACAAGACCTACGGCTCGCTCGGCGCCGTGATCGTCTTCCTCCTCTGGATCTGGATCACCAACATCGCCCTGCTCTTCGGCGCGGAGTTCGACGCCGAGCTCGAGCGCGGACGCGAGCTGCAGGCGGGCATCGAGGCGGAGGAGACCATCCAGCTCCCCCCGCGCGACACCGCCGCGAGCGACAAGAAGGCGGCCGTGCACGAGAAGGACGTCCGCGACGGACGCTGGCTGCGCCTGGCGAGCGAGAACCGCAGCGACGAGGGCGCGGCCCAGGACGACGAGGCCGCGAAGAAGAAGTGACTCAGGACTCGGACGACCAGAGCGCGCGGTAGTAGGCCGCTCGCTCGTCGTCCGGATCCGCACCGTACTCCGCGAGGAGCAGCGGGGTGTGGCCGGGGCCGTAGTTCCAGCCGAGGCTGACCGCGGCGACCGCCAGATCCGCCCAGCGGTCGCCCACGCCCAGGTCGCCGACGTCGACCGTGCCGCTCCAGCGTCCGTCGTCGTCGACGAGCGTGTTCGGAGCGCACGCGTCGCCGTGCACCACGACGGGGTCCACGAGCTCCGGAGCCGCGCCGAGCGCCGACGGCCGGCGCGCGAACCAGGAGTCGCCGCGCAGCTCCTCGGGTACCGCGTCGACGGGGAGCGCGTGGACCGCCCGCAGGCCGGCCGCGATCGCGCGAACGGCCTCCTCCGGCCGGGCTGTCCACTTCGGATCGACGGCGCTCCGCCCGGGCAGCGGTGCGGTGAGGAGCCACTGCCCCTCGTCGTCCTCGCCCGCCTCCAGGATCCGGGGCACGTCGATCCGCCCCTCCAGCCAGCGCAGACGCGCGATCTCGCGACGGAGGTCGAGGCCCGTGGACCGGGGATTCCACTTCAGGTACCCGGCGTCCACGCGGAAGGTCAGCCCGTCGAGCTCGTTGCGCCAGACGAGCGCCGGATCGGTGCCGCCGTTCAGGCGCCTCGCCGGCGACGGGATCCGGACGCCCTCGAGCGAGGACTGCCGTGCGAGGTCGGGACCGCTCATGCCTCCAGGGTAGGCGCCCCGATCCTGAGAGGATCCGCATGCCGCGGACCGCGCCACCCGCCTCCTCCGAGCAGCGCGCCCTTACCCTGACGGGCGTGCCGGAGCAGCCGCCCGGCGCGATCCGGTGACGAGGGAGCCCCCGTGACGCAGAGCGACGACGACCGCGGTCCCGCGCAGCCCGACTTCTCGAAGGAGCAGGAGGGCTACCGTCCCGGGCTCAAGCCCCGGCAGCTGCAGATGATCGCCATCGGCGGCGCGATCGGCACCGGCCTCTTCCTCGGCGCGGGCGGCCGACTCGCCACCGCCGGTCCCTCGCTCGTCGTCGTGTACGCGGTCTGCGGCGTCTTCGCCTACCTGATCCTCCGCGCGCTCGGCGAGCTGGTCCTGCACCGGCCGAGCTCGGGCTCCTTCATCTCCTACGCCCGCGAGTTCCTGGGCGAGAAGGCCGCCTTCGTCGCCGGCTGGATGTACTTCCTGAACTGGGCGATGACCGCGATCGCCGACGTCACCGCGGTGGCCCTCTACGTGAAGTACTGGTCGCTCTTCTCCTCCGTGCCCCAGTGGCTCCTCGCACTCATCGCCCTGGTCGTCGTGCTCTCGCTGAACCTCGTCTCGGTCAAGGTCTTCGGGGAGCTGGAGTTCTGGTTCGCGCTGATCAAGGTCACGGCGCTGGTGGTCTTCCTGGTGATCGGCGTCGTCGTGCTCGCCGCGGGCTGGCCGCTGCAGTCCGGCGGCGTCGCCGTGGACCCCGGGATCAGCCTCTGGAACGACAACGGCGGCATCCTGCCCGGCGGCCTGATCGCCAGCGTCCTGGTCGTCCAGGGCGTGGTGTTCGCCTACTCCGGAGTCGAGCTTGTCGGCACGGCGGCGGGCGAGACCGCGGAGCCGGCGAAGGTCATCCCGCGCGCCATCAACTCGGTCATCCTGCGCATCGCCGTCTTCTACGTCGGCTCGGTGCTGCTGCTGACGCTGCTGCTGCCCTACACGGCCTACTCGAAGGGCGAGAGCCCGTTCGTCACGTTCTTCAGCTCGCTGGGCGACGGCTCCTCGGGCGAGATCGCCGGATCGATCATGAACTTCGTCGTGCTGACGGCCGCGCTCTCCAGCATCAACGCCGGGCTCTACTCGACCGGCCGCATCCTCCGCTCCATGGCGCTCAACGGCTCCGCCCCCGCCTTCACCGGCCGGATGAACAAGCAGGGCGTCCCCTACGGCGGCATCCTGCTCACGGCGAGCATCACCCTGATCGGGATCGTGCTGAACCTCTTCGTGCCGTCCGAGGCCTTCGAGATCGTCCTCAACGTCTCGGCGCTGGGCATCGTCACGGGCTGGGGCATGATCGTCCTCTGCCAGATGCAGCTGCAGCGCTGGGCGGCCCAGGGGCGCCTGGAGCGCCCGTCCTTCCGGATGCCCGGCGCCCCGGTGACCTCGTGGCTCACCCTGGCGTTCCTGGTGATCGTGGTGGTCCTCATCGCCGTCGACTTCCCGACCGGCACCTGGACCGTGGGGATCGTCGCGGTGGTCGGCGTGCCCGCCCTGATCGTGGGCTGGCACGTCGCGAAGCCGCGCATCCTGGCGATCGCGTCCGCCCGTGACGGCTTCACCGGCGCCCACCCCGTGATCGCCGCCCGTCCGGCCTCCGAGGCCAAGCGCGACGGGAACGAGCGGCGCCGCGAGTAGGGCGGGTCAGCGCCGGCGGAGGTAGCGCAGGAGCAGCGTGTCGCCGGCGCTGAGCACGTGCGCCAGGTGCTGCGGGCGCGGTCCGGGGACGTCGCCGCGGGCGAGCCTCCCGGAGTCCCCCGCCTCGAGCGTCGGAGCGACGGTCAGGCAGAGCTCGTCGACGGCGTCCGCGGCGAGGAGGGTCCCGAGCAGCGACGGACCGCCCTCGCAGTGGATCCTGCCGAGCCCCCGCTCCGCGAGCTGCGCCCGCATCCGCGTCGCGTCGAGCTCTGCGTCGCCGCAGACGAGCACGTCGGCGACCTCGGCGAGCTCCGCGCGGCGGCGGGCCGGCGAGGAGCCGGTGGTCACGACGATCGGGCGCACCGGCGCCTCGGTGAAGATCCGCGAGGCGGGATCGAGGTCGAGCGACCCCGAGACGATCGCGAAGACGGGCTGCGGGGCGAGCCCGGTGCCGAGCCGGGCTCGCACGGACTCGTCGCTCAGCACCATCGGACCGTAGCCCTCGGTCCGCACCGTGCCGGCCGCGACGAGCACGACGTCGGCGAGCCGGCGGAGCAGGTCGAACACGCGCAGGTCCGCCGCGCCCCCGAGATCGCCCGAGACGCCGTCGCGGGTGACCGCTCCGTCGACGCTCGCGACGAAGTTGACCCGGAGCCACTGCTCGCCCGCCCCGTCCGCGTAGAGGGCCAGCAGAGCCTCGTCGGACAGGTCCTGCCCGGCCGGCGACAGGCCGTCGATGCGGGCGCTCACGCCGCCGGCTCCGCGTTGTGGCGGAGGAAGACGGGCGCTCGCCAGCCCAGCACCGCCTCCGTCATCCGCACGGCGTCCACCGCCTGGCGCACGTCGTGCATGCGCACGATCCGCGCACCGTTCAGGATGCAGATCACCGCGGCGGCGAGGGAGCCCTCGAGGCGCTCCCCCTGCGGCCGGTCCAGCGCCTCGCCGATGAAGTCCTTGTTGGAGACCGCGGCGAGCACCGGGAAGCCGAGCGCGGCCACCTCGCCCAGCCGGCGGGTGAGCTCGAGCGTGTGCAGGGTGTTCTTGTTCAGGTCGTGACCCGGATCGACGATGATCCTCCCGGCAGGCACTCCACCCGAGAGCGCGCGATCGACGCGGCTCCGCAGGTGGTCGACCACCGTCGCCACGACGTCGTCGTACTCGGGTCTCTCCGGCTCGCTGCGGGGGGCGCCCACGCTATGGGTGATGACGAGCTGGGCGGAGGAGGAGGCGACGACCTCGAGCATCCGGGGATCGTGCAGCCCGCTCGTGTCGTTGATGACGGAGGCGCCCGCGGCGATGCTCGCGCGCGCGACCTCGGCGCTCGTCGTGTCCACCGAGACGACCACGTCGCTCCGCTCCGCGATGCCCGCCACGACGGGGACGACCCGGTCGAGCTCCTCCTGGAGCGTGACAGCGGGGCCGCGGCCGAACGGCACTCCGCCGATGTCCACCCAGTCGGCGCCGAGCTCCGCGGCGCGCACGGCGGCCGCGATGGCGCTGTCCAGGGCGAAGGTGGAGCCCTTGTCGTAGAAGGAGTCGGGTGTGCGGTTCACGACCGCCATCACGGCCACCTGCCGCTCGAAGTCGAACTCTCGTCCGCCGATGTGCCGCGTGGTCATGGGCGCGTCCCTCCCGCTCGGAGCGCCGGGAGAAGGCCGGCGCCGCTCACCCTAGACGAGCGGAGTCGGCGGAGGCTGGAGCGGGCCGCCCTCGAGCAGCGCCTGGAAGAGGACGTGGTCCTGCCACTCCCCGGCGATCCGCAGGTAGCGCCGCGCGACGCCGATCCGCTCGAAGCCGTTGCGCTGCAGCACGGTCTGCGATCCGACGTTGTGGAGGAGCGTCCCGGCCTGCACGCGGTGCAGCCCCAGATCCTCCCGCGCGGTGCGCAGGACGGCTCCGACCGCGCGGGTCATCACGCCGCGGCCCTGCAGACCGCTGTCGAGCCAGTAGCCGAGATCGCCGCTGTCGAAGGCGCCGCGGACGATGTTCGCGAGAGTCAGCCGACCGACGATCACGCCGCCCGCGTCGAGGACGAGCGGGAGGACGCTGCCGGCCCGGTGCGCGGCGAGTGCGTCGGCGACGGCGTCGGTCTGGCCCCCCGCCTCGAAGAAGCGGGTCGAGCGCGTCGGCTCCCAGGGCGCGAGGTGCCGGCGGTTGCGCCGGTACGCGGCGGCGAGGGCAGGTCCGTCGTCCCGCGAGACGAGCCGCAGGAGGGTGCCCTGGTCGTCGACGGGGATCGGGGCGGGCATCCTGCGAGGGTAGCGCCGGAGCCGGGAACGACAGAACCCCCGGCCAGGGGCCGGGGGTTCTCGTGGTGGGCGATACTGGGATCGAACCAGTGACCTCTTCCGTGTCAGGGAAGCGCGCTACCGCTGCGCCAATCGCCCGCTGCTCCGTGCGGAGCGCCTCGCTCGGTGAACGATCGAGGTGGATACGGGATTCGAACCCGTGTATACGGCTTTGCAGGCCGCTGCCTCGCCTCTCGGCCAATCCACCGTGTACGGGATTCGGTGTCGGCGGCCCGAGGGCCGACCAGGTGGGAGGCACCCGAGGGTGCCGTCCCGATGACGCCGGTCCGAGGACCGGTGTTCGAGCGGATGACGAGATTCGAACTCGCGACCCTCACCTTGGCAAGGTGATGCGCTACCGCTGCGCCACATCCGCATGTAGGTCGTACTGGTGTTGCCGTCTTGCGTGTCGTGCTGTCTTGCTGTCTTGCTGTCTGTCCGGCGCTTTCGCTGCCCGGCTCGACCTAGAAGAATGTATACGACAGCGGCGCCGGAATCCAAATCGAGCGGACGCCGATCCCGCCGCTCGGAGTCCGATCCGCGTCTTTCCGCGCGAAACCGGCTCGTCGCCGTCCGTTCACCCGGGCGTGGCGGGCGTCGGCGGTGCATCCGGGCCCCGCGGATCCGCTACGATCGTCTCTCGGGTCGTCCAGCACGTCCCCCTGGGCGATTGGCGCAGTTGGTAGCGCGCTTCCTTCACACGGAAGAGGTCATCGGTTCGAGTCCGGTATCGCCCACCCTCACCCCCGGTCCGTGCTCACGCACTCGGCCGGGGGTTCTCTCGTCCCGCCGCGGTCGTCCTCCGGCCTCGCAGCGCCCAGTCGAAGGAGCCGACCCGCGATGATGGGCCGCTCGCACGCCGTCTCCGGTGCGCTCGCCTGGGCCGTCGCCGCCTCCGTGCCCGCCGTCGCCGGGCCCCTCGGCCTCGCGGGTCTCCCGCTCGACCTCCGACTGGTCGGCCTCGGAGTCGCCGCCGGCTGGGCCCTGGTGCCCGACGCGGACCACGCGAGCGCGACCGTCTCCCGCTCGGCGCCGGCCGCCTCCCTGCTCACCGCGACCGCGGGCCGGATCAGCGGAGGGCACCGGCACGGGATGCACTCGCTGCTCGCGGTCGCCGTCGTCTGGTACCTGGTGCCGGTGCTCACGGCGCTGCGCTTCCCGGTGCCGGTCGTCGGTCCCGTCGCCGTGGCCGCCGTGCTCACGCTGCCCGCCCTCGCGTTCGCCGCGAAGGCCGTCCGGGCCGCCCCCTCCTGGCGCATCGCCTGGGCCGGGGCGACGGTCGTCACGGTCCTGCTCGTCGCGCTCGCCGACGGCACCTGGGCGTGGCTCCGGGTCGCCGCGACGCTGGGCTACCTCGTGCACGTGGCCGGCGACGCCCTCACGACCGGCGGGATCAACTGGCTGTGGCCGCTGCGCGTGCGCCTGCCGCGGCGCCTGCGCCGGACACCGCTGCGCCACGTCTGGACCACCGGAGGCTACGCCGCGCTGCCCGTCCTGGGCTCCTCCGGGTCCTGGCGCGAGACGGTCCTCTACTGGCTCATGTCCGCGGCGACGATCGTGCTCACCGCCTCGATGATCACGGCCGAGCTGCGGTAGCCCGGGGCGCCCTCCTCAGAAGACCTTCCCCGGGTTCATGATCCCCAGCGGGTCGAACACGGCCTTGATCCCGCGCTGGAGCGCCAGCGAGTCCTCGCCCAGCTCCTCCGCCAGCCAGCGCTGCTTGAGCAGTCCCACGCCGTGCTCGCCCGTGAGCGTGCCGCCGAGGGCCAGGGCCGTGCGGAAGAGCTCCGCGGCGGCGTCCCAGACGTCCTCCCCCACGGGTCCGTCCCCCGCGGGCAGCACGAAGTTCGGGTGGAGGTTCCCGTCCCCCGCGTGGGCGACGGTGGGGATGCTGAGCCCCGTCCGCTTCTCGATGCCGCGGATCGCCGCGAACATCGCCGGCAGCGCGGAGCGGGGCACGCAGACGTCCTCGATCAGCACGCGGCCCTCCGCCTCGAGCGCCGGGTGGAAGGCCCGGCGGACGGCCAGCAGAGCCTCACCCTCGGCCGGGTCCTCGGTCGCCTCGGCGGCGCCCCCGGAGGCGGTCACGATCTCGAGGACGCGCTGCGACTCCTCCGCCGCTCCTCCGCCGTCCGTCTGGACGAGGAGGTAGGCGGCACCGCGGTCCAGCATCGCTCCGGTGTAGCGCGAGATCGCGGCGAGCGCCGCCTCGTCCATCAGCTCCATCACCGCGGGACGGAGCCGCGCGGCGGTGATCGCGGCGGAGGCGGCGGCCGCGGCGACGACGCTCGGGAAGTACGCGCCGACCGTGACCACGCGCCCGGACGGGATCGGGCGGAGCTTCACGGTGGCCTCCACGATGACGCCCAGCGTCCCCTCGGAGCCGGTCAGGAGCGCGGTGAGGTCGTACCCGGTGACTCCCTTCACGCTGCGGCGGCCGGTGCGGAGCAGTCGCCCGTCGGGGAGGACGACCGTCAACCCGAGCACCGCCTCCCGGGTCACGCCGTACTTGGCGCACAGCAGCCCCCCGGCGTTCGTCGAGATGTTGCCGCCGATGCTCGAGATCGCGCGGCTCGCGGGGTCGGGCGAGAACACGAGGCCGTGCGGAGCGACAGCGTCCGACAGCGCCTGATTGATGACCCCGGGCTCGACCACCGCCAGCTCGTCCTCGAGCGACACCTCGAGGATGCGGTCCATCGCGGCGGTCGAGAGGACGAGCGCTCCCCCGCTCGCCACTCCCCCGGCAGCGAGGCCCGTTCCCGCTCCGCGCGGCACGACCGGGAGCCGGTGCTCCGTCGCTATGCGCAGCGCCGCCTGCACGTCCTCGACCGAGCGCGCAGCGACGAGCGCGAGCGCGCGACCCGGTGCGGAGAAGCCCGACTTGTCGGTGTGCACGGCCTCGAACCCGGGGCCCTCGGTCAGGACCGCGTCTCCGAGCGCGTCGCGCAGCTGTCGGAGGATCTCGTGGTCGTGCATGGTTCACTCCGTGCGGTCGCGGGCGGGTCCTGCCGATCCTTCCACGGGCGCGGGGCAGGATGGCGGGATGACCGGAGAGACGCGATGGCCGCGGTGACGAGCGCGGGGATCCTGCTGCACCGCGAGGGCCCCTCCGGCACCGAGGTGTTCCTCGGGCGGATGGGCGGCCCCTTCTGGACCCGGCGCCCCCGCGCGTGGACGATCCCGAAGGGCGTGCACACGGGCGACGAGACGCCGCTGGACGCCGCGCGCCGCGAGTTCGAGGAGGAGACCGGCGCTCCTCCGCCCGTCGGGGAGCTGACCCTCCTCGGCGCGTTCCGGCAGAGCGCGGCCAAGACCGTCACGGTCTTCGCCGGGCGCGGACACGCGGACACCGCCTTCGTCGCGAGCAACACCTTCGAGCTGGAGTGGCCGCGGGGCTCCGGCGTGCTGCGCAGCTTCCCCGAGCTGGAGGACGCCCGGTGGCACCCGCTCGACGAGGCCCGCTCGCTGGTGGTGGCCGGGCAGGTCGCCGCCCTCGACGCGCTGGCCGAACTGCTGGCGGATCCGGACGGCGGGGACCGGGCCGGCACCGCCCCCTAGTCCGCGGTCGCGTAGACCCGCAGGCCCAGCGGCACGATCCGCACCACGGCCTCGTCGAATCCGTCGCGGGAGCCGTCGAAGCGCTCGGTCTCGCCGTCGTGCGCCCACTCGGGGTCGTCCCCCGCGGGCCGGCGCGCGCCGACGGTGATCGCCGGCGTCGAGAACGACTCCACCACCGGTGCCCGCCAGCCGGGCACACGGCCGACCACCGGGGTCGCCGTACGGCCGAGCAGGAGCGAGAACGCTCCCCGGGTGCGCGGAGTCCGTCCTGAGTGCAGGATGCGCACGTCGAGGTGGCCGTCGTCGAGCCGACGCCGGGCGAGCGGGGCGGCCGTGCGCGGGTGCTCCTGGTTCACCCCGACGAAGTACGACCAGACGAGCTGCGTGCGCCCGTCGCGCCGGAGCTCGAACGGATCGGTGCGCCGCACGACCGAGAGGGCCGCGATCACGGCGGCGAGCGGCTTCCCGATCCGCTTCTCGCGCTTCTCGCGGGCCGCGACGAACTCCGGGTAGACGCCGATCGAGACCGTGTTGAGCACCGTGACCGGGTCTCCCCCGTCCGCGACGACCTCGGCCACGTCGACGTCGCGGCGCTCGCCGATCGTCGCCGCGTCGAGCGCGTCCTGGACGGTGAGCAGCCCCAGCGCCTTCGCGAAGTGGTTCATGGTCCCGCCCGGCAGCACGAGCAGCGTCATCCCCTCGGCGCGGGCGAGAGCGGCACCGACCGACATGGTCCCGTCCCCGCCGTAGATCCCGAGCACCCGGGGCGGAGAGTCCCCCGAGCGCGCCTCGCGCACCACGTCGGCGAGGTCCTCCCCCTCGGTCAGCCGGTGCACGCGCGCCTTCGGGAACCGGGCCCGGACCAGCGGCTCGGGATCCGGGCGGTGCGAGTCCCGGCCCGCGCCGGGGTTGAGGACCACGAGGAGGGCGGCGCCGTCCCCCAGCGGGCTGCGGTCGACGGGGGGCCGGGTCGCGCGCTCCGAGACGGGCACGTGGCGCGGCTCGGCCGGCAGGACGGCTCGGCCGACGACCGCGACCGCCGCGCCGAGCGCCGCGCCGCCGAGGACGTCCGAGAGCCAGTGGACGCCGACGTGCAGGCGGGAGAAGGCCACGGCGGCGGCGAGCGGGGCGACCGCCGCCCCCACTCGGGGCGACTCGAGCGCGACCCCGGCGGCGAAGGCAGCGGCGCTCGCCGCGTGCCCCGAGGGGAAGGACGCCGACATCGGCACCGTCGCCAGGCGCCGGCCGACCGGGACGTCGACGAGGAGCGGCCGGTCGCCGCCGAACACGCGCTTGCCGACCAGGTTCGCGAGCGCGCTGGCCGCGGCGAGCGAGGCGGTCCCCCGCAGAGCCTCGCGGGGACGGCCCGCCAGGAGCAGCAGAACGCCGACGCCGGCCCAGAGGACTCCGTGGTCCGCGGCCCGGGAGAGCCCCACGAGCGCCCCGTCGACGACGGGCGACGGGCGACGGGCGTTCAGCCGCCGGGCCGCACGAGCGTCCGCCCGGCGCACGACGCGCGGGACGGTGACGAGTCGGCGGAGCAGGACGGACGGGGGTCGGGTTCCGCGGAGGGCCATGCGCTCAGCGTAGGAGGAGGCGCCTCCGCGGTCCCTGGACCGGTCGATGGCGCGCTACACCTCGCCGAAGCCCGACTCGACCAGATCGCCGAGCCGGCCGACCGCCTCCTGTGCCTGCGGCCCCGACGCCGAGAGGACGACCTCGTCCCCGCGGTCGAGCCCCAGCGACATCACGCCGAGCAGGCTCGTGGCGTCCTTGCCGTTCGCGTCGATCCGGGCGTCGAAGGTGGCGGCGAGCGTGACGAAGTCGGCCGCGGGACGGGCGTGCAGGCCGTTCGGGTTGATGAGGCGGACGCGGCGCTGCACGCGCTCGTCACCGGGCGAGGCCTCCTCGGCGGGAGCAGCGAGCGTCTCGACCCGGGCCGACTCCGCGGCGGCGAGCACCTCGTCCAGCGACGCCCCCGTGCCCGCGGCGACGGCGGCCGCGACCGCCCCCTCCACCAGCGGGGCGTCGGCGATCCGGACCCGGGCGCGCGCGTCGTCGTCGAGGAACTCGACCGCGGTCTCCGCCGTCATGATCGCCGAGCCGAGGTCGCAGAGGACGACGACCCCCTCGCCGGAGTCCGCTTCCGCCAGGGCCGCCGTGATGCGGTCGAAGCTGGTGCCGATGCCGCCGTCGTCCGTCCCGCCCGCGGCGACCAGCGCGACCGAGGCCGCCATCTGCTCCGCGAGCTCGACCAGCCCCTCCGCCAGCTGCGCGCTGTGCGAGACCAGGACCAGCCCGACGCTCACGCCGCCGCCTCGGCTGCTGCGCGGAGCAGGAGAACGGTCGACACGCTGCCGGGATCTCGGTGCCCGATGGCGCGCTCGCCGAGGTAGCTGGCGCGTCCCTTGCGGGCGACCAGCGGGTCCGTCGACTCCGCTCCCTTCTGCGCCGCCTCCGCAGCCGCGGCGAGGACGTCGGCCGGAGCCGCTCCCTCCTCGGCGGCGGCCGCGGCCGCGTCGACCGCCGGCGTCCACGCGTCCACCATCGTCTTGTCGCCCACCTCGGCCTTGCCGCGGAGCACGATGCCGTCCCTCGCCGCGGCCAGGAGAGCTGCGACGTCAGCGCCCTCGAGCGCGTCCTCGCCCGCGACCGCGGCGGAGGCCTTCAGGAACGCCGTGCCGAACAGCGGGCCCGAGGCGCCGCCGACGGTGGAGATGAGCGTCGTCGCGACCAGCTTGAGCACGTCCGCCGGGAGCCCCTGCTCCGGCGCCCCGTCCAGCTTCGCGACCACGGCCTGGAAGCCGCGGTCCATGTTCTCGCCGTGGTCCCCGTCGCCGATCGCCCGGTCGAGCGTGATCAGCTCGACCCGGTGCTCCGCGATCGACTCGGCGGCGCGGCGGATCCACGCCGTCGCCCACGCCGCGTCGAGCCCGGCTCCCTGTGCGTCCTGCATGGTCGTCTCCTCCTCGTGGGCCGCTCCTGCGGCTGTCGTTCCGGTCATGGTGTGCGCGCGGGCGCTCAGCGTCCCCACCGCAGCGCCGCGGTCTGCACCGGGGAGTCCCACAGCTCGGTCAGGGCGTCGTCGAGCTTGAGGACGGTGAGCGAGAAGCCCTGCATCTCGAGCGACGTCGTGTAGTTGCCGACGAGGCTGCGTGCGACGGTGATCCCCTTCTCGGCCAGCGCCTCGGCTGCGCGGCGGTAGGCGAGGTACAGCTCGATCTGCGGCGTGCCGCCCATGCCGTTCACCAGGAGCAGCACCTCGTCCCCGGAGGAGAACGGCAGGTCCTCCAGGATCGGGCCGAGGATCCGGTCGACGATGCGGTCGGCCGGCTCCAGCGCGATCTTCTCCCGGCCGGGCTCGCCGTGGATGCCGATGCCGATCTCGATCTCGTCCTCGCCCAGCTCGAAGCTCGGCTCGCCCGCGTGCGGGACGATGCACGGCGTGAGGGCGACGCCCATCGAGCGCACGTTGGCGATCACCGTCTCGGCGATCGTCGCGACCTCGTCGAGGGAGTCGCCCCGCTCGGCCGCCGCGCCCGCGATCCGCTCGACCAGCACGGTGCCGGCCACGCCGCGGCGGCCCGCGGTGTAGAGCGAGTCCTTCACCGCGACGTCGTCATCGACGATCACGCTGCGCACCTCGATCCCCTCGGCGCCGGCGAGGTCGGCCGCGGTCTCGAAGTTCAGGACGTCGCCCGTGTAGTTCTTCACGATGTGCAGCACACCCGCGCCGCCGTCGACGGCCTGCGTGGCCGCGACGATCGGGTCGGGCGTGGGCGAGGTGAAGACGGGACCGGGGACGGCGGCGTCCAGCATCCCGAATCCGACGAAGCCCGCGTGCAGCGGCTCGTGCCCGCTGCCGCCTCCGCTGACGATGCCCACCTTGCCCGAGCGGGGCGCGTCGGCCCGCACCACGAACAGGGGATCCGACACCACCCGGACCAGGTCGGCGTGCGCCAGGCCGAAGCCGGCCACCGACTCCGTGACGACGTTCTTCGGGTCGTTGATGAGCTTCTTCATCGAGGTCTCCTCCAGGATCGGGCCACCACTCGGGCGTCCCGTGACCTGCGGGCGATCCGGCGCGTGGTGGATCGCCGCCCGCACCGTCGCGGACAGCAGCCCCACGTTACGCCCTGCGCTCGCGCCTACGGCAGCGGGACGACGGCGCGCTGCGTCTCGCGGACCCACTCCTCGAGCTTGGCCGTGGCGGCCCCGGAGTCGACGGCCTCCGCCGCGCGGTCCATCGACGTCCGCAGGCGCTCCAGGACGGGCGTGCGCACCAGGTCCGGGTCGCGCGCCAGGTCGAACGCCGCGAGGCCCGCGGCCGCGTTCAGAAGGACGATGTCGCGGACGGGGCCGCCGTCTCCCGCGAGCACCGAGCGCACCACGCTCGCGTTGTAGGCGGCGTCGCGGCCGCGCAGCTCGTCGATCCGGGCGCGGGGCAGGCCCAGGTCGCGCGGATCGAGGTCGTGCTCGACCACGGAGCCGCGCGACACCTCCCAGATGTGGCTGTGACCCGTGGTCGTGAGCTCGTCGAGGCCGTCGTCCCCGCGGAACACCAGAGCCGTCGCCCCGCGCGTCCGGAACACGCCGACGACCAGCGGCACCCGGTCGAGGTGCGCCACCCCGACCGCAGAGGCCTCGGGACGGGCCGGATTGCAGAGCGGGCCGAGGAAGTTGAACACCGTCGGCACGCCCAGCTCGGCGCGCACCGGACCGGCGTGCCGGAAGCCGGGGTGGAAGAGGGACGCGAAGACGAAGGCGATCCCCGTCCGCCGGAACACCTCGGCCACCCGCTCGG
The DNA here is from genome assembly GCF_002932635.1 of Rathayibacter sp. AY1D1. Classification (NCBI taxonomy): domain Bacteria; kingdom Bacillati; phylum Actinomycetota; class Actinomycetes; order Micrococcales; family Microbacteriaceae; genus Rathayibacter; species Rathayibacter sp. AY1D1. Next base: position 134,949 of record NZ_PSVY01000001.1, on the reverse strand, counting down.
GGGAGAGGGAGAGGTCGACCCCGAGTGCCGCGAGCACGTCGGAGGAGCCGGAGGAGGAGGACGCGGCCTTGTTCCCGTGCTTCACGACGGGCGTGCCGGCGGCGGCCGCGATGATCGACGCGGTGGAGGAGATGTTGACGGTCCCGAAGCGGTCCCCGCCCGTCCCGACGATGTCCAGGGCCATCGGGTCCACGTCCAGCGGCACCGCGTGGTCGAGGATCGCGTCGCGGAAGCCGACGATCTCGTCGACGGTCTCGCCCTTCGCCCGGAGGGCCACCAGCAGTCCGGCGAGCTGCGCCGGAGTCGCCGCGCCCTCCATCACCTGCTCCATGGCCCACGTCGCCTCGGAGACGCTCAGATCGGAGGACTCGAGGAGTGCGCTGAGAACGTGCGGCCAGGACAGGGTTTCCGACATGGCTCCCAGATTATGCGACGAGGATCGCCTCCCGGCTAGTGCGACTTCCCTCCCCTGCCATCGGCCATAATGGTCTGTGTGACGAGCACCTCTCTCTCCCCCACGGCCACCGCGCCCGTAGTGAACCGACCCAACCCGGTCGCGGTCGGAACGATCGTCTGGCTGGGCAGCGAGGTCATGTTCTTCGCGGGCCTCTTCGCGATCTACTTCACCCTGCGCAGCACCTCTCCCGAGCTCTGGGGCGCCGAGACCCAGATCCTCAACGTCCCCTACGCGGGCGTGAACACGGTGATCCTCGTGGCCTCGTCGTTCAGCTGCCAGTTCGGCGTGTTCGCCGCCGAGCGGCTGCAGCCGCGCGCGACGGGCCTCAGCCCGTTCAAGTGGGGCATGGTCGAGTGGTTCTTCCTCACCTACGCCCTGGGCGCGGTCTTCGTCTCCGGCCAGGTGCTCGAGTACGCGACCCTCGTCTCCGAGGGCGTCACGCTGTCCAGCAACGCCTACGGCTCCGCCTTCTACCTGACGACCGGCTTCCACGCCCTGCACGTCACCGGCGGCCTCATCGCGTTCCTCCTCGTCATCGGCCGCGGCTTCGCGGTCAAGAACTTCGGGCACAAGGAGGCGACGAGCGCCATCGTCGTCTCGTACTACTGGCACTTCGTCGACGTCGTCTGGGTCGGCCTGTTCGCCGTCATCTACTTCCTCAAGTGACGCGCCCGCCGATGCCCCACTCCACTCCCGACCCCCGCAGGAAGGACGCCTCGATGGCCTCCCCGAAGACGAAGAGCCGAGCCAAGAAGGGTCGCCGCCACCCGCTCGCCACCCTGGCCCTGATCGCCATCGGCCTCGGGCTCACCGGCGGGACCTACGCCGCGGTCGGCGTCGCGACGTCCGCCTCCGCGGAGACGTCGTCCACCAGCCAGCAGACGATCGACGAGGGCTCGAAGCTCTTCGCCGCGAACTGCGCCACCTGCCACGGCCTCGACGCCGCGGGCACCGACAACGCTCCCTCCCTCATCGGAGTGGGCGCGGCGTCGGTCGACTTCCAGGTCGGCACCGGCCGCATGCCGATGCAGATGCACGGCCCCCAGGCGCTCGAGAAGCCGGTGCAGTTCACCGACGAGCAGGTCGGCGAGCTCGCCGCCTACGTCGCGTCGCTGGCCCCCGGCCCCGCGATCCCCGAGGGCGAGGTCCTCGACGGACAGGGCGACGCGGCGAACGGCGCCGAGCTGTTCCGCATCAACTGCGCCATGTGCCACAACGTCGCCGGGGCCGGCGGCGCGCTCACCGAGGGCAAGTTCGCTCCCCCGCTGGGCGGCGTGACCGAGGCGCACATCTACGAGGCGATGGTCACCGGCCCGCAGAACATGCCGGTCTTCAACGACCTGAACATCTCGCCCGAGGACAAGCGCGACATCATCTCGTACCTCAAGTACATCGAGGCCAACCCGTCCCCGGGCGGATTCGCGCTCGGCTCCCTCGGGCCGGTCGCGGAGGGCCTGTTCCTCTGGATCTTCGGCCTCGGCGCGATCGTGGCCCTGACGGTGTGGATCACCGCCCGATCCAACTAGACGACTGCAGCGCCCTGACGGGCGCGACTGACCCACGGCACCGACTGGTGCCGACACGGCGTGAAAAGGAGAACCATGGCAGAGCACGATGAGGGTGGCACGGACCTCGCCACCTCGTCGGCCACCGGGCACGGAACGGCTCCGGCCGGCACCGCGGTCGTGACGCGGGACCGCGTCCAGGACCCGGGCCTCCCGCCGCACCGCCCCCGGATGACCGACCTCGACCCCAAGGTCGAGAAGCGTGCCGAGCGCACGGTGTACACGCTCTTCTACCTCTCCTTCGCGGGCTCGATCTTCGCGGTAGCCGCCTACATGGCGTTCCCGATCACCGAGGACGTCGCGTCGGTCCGGCTGAACACGCTGTTCATCGGCCTGGGCATGTCCCTCGCGCTCCTGGGCATCGGCATCGCCGCCGTCCACTGGGGCAAGCAGCTGATGTCGGACCACGAGGGCATCGACATCCGCCACCCCGTCCGCAGCGCGGAGCCCACCCGCGCCCGTGCGCTCGAGATCTTCGACCAGTCCGACAAGGAGTCCGGCTTCGGCCGCCGCTCCCTCGTCCGGAACAGCCTGATCGCCTCCCTCGTCGTGTTCCCCCTGCCCGCCGTGATCCTGTTCCGGGGCCTCGGCCCGCAGGACCAGAACCCCGTCGCCCTCCTCAAGACCACCCTGTGGGAAGAGGGCACGAGGCTCACCCTGGACCCGTCGGGAGCGCCGATCCTCGCATCGGACGTCACCCTCGGATCCGCCTTCCACGTCATCCCCGAGGGCCTCAACGACGCCGAGGGCAAGCTGGAGGAGAAGGCCAAGGCCGCCGTCCTCCTGATGCGCCTGAAGCCGGAGGACCTCATCGTCAGTGAGGGTCGCGAGACCTGGAACTACGATGGAATCGTCGCCTACTCCAAGATCTGCACGCACGTCGGCTGCCCTGTGGCGCTGTACGAGCAGCAGACCCACCACCTGCTGTGCCCGTGCCACCAGTCGCAATTCGACATCACGCGCGAGGCCGCCGTCATCTTCGGCCCGGCGAAGCGTCCGCTTCCGCAGCTCCCCATCACCGTCGACGCCGAGGGTTACCTGGTCGCCAGAAGCGACTTCACGGAGCCCGTCGGACCGTCCTTCTGGGAGCGATGACTCACATGTCCACCACCACCCCCTCACGCCCCTCCAGCTCCCCCGCGGAGCCCGAGGACGGCGTCATCCTCGGATCCGGCAAGTTCCAGAAGGGGTACGTCGGAGCGGCGTCGAACTACATCGACGAGCGCACGAGCATCTCCGCGGTCGTCAAGGAGTTCGGTCGCAAGATCTTCCCCGACCACTGGTCCTTCCTCCTCGGCGAGGTCGCGCTCTACAGCTTCGTCATCATCCTGCTGTCGGGCACCTTCCTCACCTTCTTCTTCCAGGCCTCGATGGTCGAGACGCACTACGAGGGCAGCTACCTGCCCCTCAAGGGCATCGAGATGTCGGCGGCGATGTCGTCCTCGCTCGACATCTCCTTCGACATCCGCGGCGGCCTGCTGATGCGGCAGATCCACCACTGGGCGGCACTGCTGTTCGTGGCCTCGATCGGCCTGCACATGCTGCGCATCTTCTTCACCGGTGCGTTCCGCAAGCCCCGCGAGCTCAACTGGGTCATCGGCTTCGTCCTCTTCATCCTCGCGATGGCCGAGGGCTTCACCGGCTACTCGCTCCCCGACGACCTGCTCTCGGGCAACGGCCTCCGCATCATCGACGGCATGGTCAAGGGCATCCCGATCGTCGGCACCTGGATCTCGTTCCTGCTCTTCGGCGGCGAGTTCCCGGGCACCGACATCGTCGGCCGCCTCTACACGCTGCACATCCTGCTGCTGCCGGCGCTGGTGCTCGCGTTCATCGCCCTGCACCTCGTGTTCGTGGTCGTCCACAAGCACACCCAGTTCCCCGGTGCGGGCAAGACCGAGCAGAACGTCGTCGGCTACCCGGTGCTGCCGGTCTACGCCGCGAAGGCCGGTGGATTCTTCTTCATCGTCTTCGGCGTCGTCGTCCTCATCGCCTCGCTGTTCACGATCAACCCGATCTGGAACTACGGCCCGTACGACCCCTCGCCCGTCTCCGCGGGAACCCAGCCCGACTGGTACATCGGCTTCGCCGACGGCGCCCTGCGCCTCGTCCCGCCTGGACTCGAGTGGGCCATCCCGGGCATCGGAACCCTGTCGTTCAACATCCTGATCCCGCTCGTCGGTCTCGGACTGTTCATCGCCGTGGTCATGCTCTACCCGTTCCTCGAGGCGTGGATCACCGGTGACAAGCGCGAGCACCACCTGCTCGATCGCCCGCGCAACGCCGCGACCCGCACCGCGATCGGCGCCGCCGGAGTCAGCTTCTACGCCGTCCTCTGGGCCGCCGCCTCGTCCGACCTCATCGCGACGCACTTCCACCTCACGATGGAGGGCGTGATCCACAGCCTGCAGTTCCTGCTCATCGCGGGTCCGTTCATCGCGTACTTCATCACCAAGCGCATCTGCCTGGCGCTGCAGAAGAAGGACCGCGAGATCGCGCTGCACGGCTTCGAGTCGGGCCGCATCGTCCGCCTCCCCGGCGGCGAGTTCATCGAGGTGCACCAGCAGCTCGACGAGTACGAGCGCTGGAAGCTCGTCGGTCAGGACGAGTACGAGCCCCTGATGATCCGTCCGGACTCGCGTGGCCGCATCACCGCCCCGCAGCGCGTCCGCGCCGGCCTCTCCCGCTGGTTCTTCGAGGACCGGATCACCCCCGTCACCCAGAAGGAGCTCGAGAGCTCGCACAGCGAGCACTGATCCTCCCCCGAAGGGCCCGGACGTTCGTTCGTCCGGGCCCTTCGTCGTTCCCGCAGCGGGGCGGCGCCTGTCCTCCGGCGCGGTGGAGGTCGTCGGTGCACCGAGAGCCGGTGAGACCGGATCACAGCGCCTCGACGGCGACAAGCCGGCAGGAACGTGGGGCGATACTCCGGACCTCGAGACCTCCGCTCCTTGAATCACGAGACGCCGTCTCACCGCCGAGCTGGAGACGTCCGCCGCCATCCGATCATGGAGTGAGCCAGCCCCTCTGCGTGCTCGCAGTGTGGTCGTCCGGTGAGGTCCCCGGTCCCCGTACACGTCGAGACGCTCCGGATCGGTTCGAGGGTACCCATTCCCAGCAGGACTATCAGGACTGCCCTCCCCCCCACTCACGGTCGAACCCTCTGTGATCGGCGACGGCGACGCTCGCCGGTGAGACCGAGGATGCGACCTCCGGGCCTCGACGACCGTCGCTGCAGCGGCGTCTCAGGCTCCTTGTGCTCGCACCGACCGGCACGACCCGCTAGACGTACCGAGGAACTCTAAGAGCCGCAGGGGCGCCCGCGGTTCCGCCGGGGTGCGGGCTCCGCTGGGGTCGGAACGGTGTGCAGGAGTCCGTAGGGCAGCGCAGGCGCCAGAACAGGCGCGGCAGGCCCAGTACGGCCGCAGGCGCAGCAGTATCGGCGACCGTAGTGGCCATCACCGCCGGCACACCCACAAGCGCACAGGAGAGCCGCCACAGGCGTAGCCCGCTCACCCGTGACCGGAGCAGGAGCCGTCGCAGCGCTGCTCTGGAAGGGTGACGACGCGGCCCGACGCTGCTGCTCGACGCCGCCCGCTGCGCTCCCCTGCGAGCTTCCGCGTCGCGGGCAGTCGGATGTTCCCAAACGTGCGCCTCCGCGCGGAACGCCTCTGTGTCCTGCCAGCAGGACACCAAGAGAGATCCCGCTCAGCTCGTCATCCCTCACTGAGCGGCCCCGACCCTCACTCCCGGCTCTCACCCGGATGTCCCTGCTCTCACCGGGAGGCTCGATCCCCCACTGATCGGCGAGCGACGCCCCTGCACGAAGCCGAACGGCCGAGCCGACCGGGTCCCGACCGCGTGTCCCTTCCTCCTGGACACACGAAAGGACCGGGTGCACGGAGCCGAAGCCCTCGTGCACCCGGCCCTCGGCCGTGCGATGCGCCCTAGCGAGCGAAGTACCCGCGGTAGTACTCGTACACCCAGCCGGCGATGGCGACCAGGAAGAGTCCGACGGCGATGTAGGTGATCCAGAACCCCACGGCCAGGCCGAGGAATCCGAGGGCCGCGGAACCGCCCAGGATCAGCGGCCACCAGCTCCACGGGCTGAAGAAGCCCAGCTCGGGGTCTCCGTCATCGATGTCCGCATCGAGGCGATCCTCGGGGAGCTCGGCACCCTGCGCCTTGTGGACGCGGCCGACGTAGAACGCGATGAACGCGCCCAGCACGGCCGAGAGGCCGATGCCGACGGTGCCGACCCACTCCACCTGGCCCGTGTCGAGCAGCGACCACACGATGTACGTGATGTCGGCGAGGAGGAAGAAGCCCGCGAGGAGCCAGAAGAGATTGACGTTGGCGCGCATGGCCCTACTTCACCGTGCCTTCGGACTTGTCGTACGTGGGGGCGTCCGGAGCGTCCTTCGCCGGACCGATTCCGACGGGGATGCCGGCCTCGGGGTGGTTGAGGTCGAACGCCGGGGCCTCGCTGCGGATGCGCGGGATCGAGGTGAAGTTGTGGCGGGGCGGCGGGCACGAGGTGGCCCACTCGAGCGACCGGGAGAAGCCCCACGGGTCATTCACCGTCACCTTGGGCGCCTTGCGGGCCGTGATGTACACGTTCAGGAAGAACGGGATCAGCGACACCGCGAGGATCATCGCTCCGACCGTCGACACCTGGTTCATCCAGGTGAAGCCGTCCTCGGGGAGGTAGCTGGCGTAGCGGCGCGGCATGCCGACGACGCCCAGCCAGTGCTGGATGAGGAAGGTGGTGTGGAAGCCGATGAACAGCAGCCAGAAGTGCCATTTGCCCAGCGTCTCGTTCAGCATCTTGCCGGTCCACTTCGGCCACCAGAAGTAGAAGCCCGAGAACATCGCGAAGACGACGGTTCCGAACACGACGTAGTGGAAGTGCGCCACCACGAAGTACGAGTCCGAGACGTGGAAGTCGAGCGGGGGCGACGCGAGGATCACGCCGGTGAGTCCACCGAAGGTGAAGGTGATCAGGAAGCCGATCGCCCAGATCATCGGGGTCTCGAAGGTCACCGATCCGCGCCACATGGTGCCGACCCAGTTGAAGATCTTCACGCCGGTCGGAACCGCGATGAGCATCGTCATCAGCGAGAAGAACGGCAGCAGGACCGATCCGGTGACGTACATGTGGTGCGCCCACACCGTCACGGAGAGGGCGGCGATCGCGATGGTCGCGTAGATCAGCGTCTTGTAGCCGAAGATCGGCTTGCGGCTGAAGACCGGGAAGACCTCGGACACGATGCCGAAGAACGGCAGCGCGATGATGTACACCTCGGGGTGGCCGAAGAACCAGAACAGGTGCTGCCAGAGCAGGACCCCGCCGTTGGCAGCATCGTAGATGTGTGCGTCGAACACGCGGTCGGCGCCGAGGGCGAACATCGCGGCGGCGAGCACCGGGAACGCGAGCAGCACGAGGATCGACGTCACCAGGATGTTCCAGGTGAAGATCGGCATGCGGAACATCGTCATGCCGGGAGCGCGCATCGTGATGATCGTCGTGATGAAGTTCACCGCGCCGAGGATCGTGCCGAAGCCCGAGAGCGCGAGGCCGAAGACCCAGAGATTGCCGCCGAGCCCTGGTGAGAACGTCGTACTCGACAGTGGCGCGTACGCGAACCAGCCGAAGGACGCCGCACCCTGCGGGGTGACGAATCCGGCGACCGCGATGAGCGAGCCGAAGCTGTAGAGCCAGTACGCGAAGGCGTTGAGGCGGGGGAACGCGACGTCGGGGGCGCCGATCTGCAGCGGCATCAGGACGTTGGCGAAGCCGGCGAAGAGCGGCGTCGCGAACATCAGCAGCATGATCGTGCCGTGCATCGTGAACAGCTGGTTGTACTGCTCGCGCGTCTCGACCACGTTCAGGCCGGGCTCGAACAGCTGGGCGCGGATGACCAGGGCCATCACGCCGGCGATGCAGAAGTAGATGAACGACGTGATCAGGTACATGTACCCGATGACCTTGTGGTCGGTCGACGTCATCCAGCGGACGAGGACGTTCGCCTTGCGCTGGACCGGCGGAGTGCCGGCGGTGCGCGTCGGGCGGGGTGCCGTGGCGGTGCTCATGCTCCCTTACTCCTCGTTCTCGCGGGCCGGCGCGCCGGTTCCGGGAAGGTTCGAATTGCGGTTGTACTCGGCGCCGAGCTGACCGGTCTGGCCCGCGTCGCGCAGCGACTGGATGTAGTCGTCGTACTCGCCCTGCGAGACGACCTTGACGTTGAAGAGCATCGCGGAGTGGTACTCGCCGCAGAGCTCGGCGCACTTGCCCGCGTAGGTCCCCTCCTTGAGAGGCGTGACGTACATGTAGTTCGTCTTGCCGGGGATCATGTCCTTCTTGTAGAGGAAGTCGACGACCCAGAAGGAGTGGATCACGTCGCGCGCGTCGAGCTGGATCTTGATCTTCTGTCCGACGGGCAGGTAGAGCGTGGGGATCTCGGACTCGACGAGCGAGCCGGCGGCGTCTCCGCCCTCCTGGTACTGGCCCTGGATGCCGGCGGAGTAGACGTCCTCGTCGACGTAGTTGAAGTCCCACGCCCACTGCTTGCCGTACACCTGGATGGTCTCGTCCGGGTCGTCGTAGGGCTGCTCGATGGCGGCCTGGTCGCGCGCGGTGAAGGCGAAGAAGCCGATCACGAGGATCAGCGGCACGATCGTGTAGAAGATCTCGATCGGCATGTTGTAGCGCAGCTGGACCGGCAGGCCGGTCTGCCCCTTGCGACGGCGGTAGACGACCACCGCCCAGATGGTGAGACCCCACGTGACGACGCCGACGGCGAGCAGGACGATCCAGGAGGTGACCCAGAGTCCGATGACGCGGTCGACGTGGTTCGTCGTGCCGGGTTCGGTGGGGAGCCAGCCCTGGAGCTGCTCTTGCGTGCAGCCCGCGAGGACGAGGGCGAGGGCTCCTGCGACGGGGGCAGCGACCCATCTGCGGATTCGGCGATTGAAGCGCACCGGTGACCTTTCGGAAGACTGGGGACCAGTTCACACGAAACTGTATTAGACCGGCTCCAGCCTACCCTTCCGCTCCGGCGGCCCGGTGCACGACGACCCGCTCTTGACGTCCCGGTCGAGTGGTGCAGTCATGACGAACGGCGCCCGACGGGCCACCGGAGTGGACTGTCGGACGCCGTTCGGAGGCGCTGCGGCCCGGGGCCGCGCGGCGTCAGTGGAAGCTGTCGCCGCAGGCGCAGCTGCCGCCCGCGTTGGGGTTGTCGATGGTGAAGCCCTGCTTCTGGATGGTGTCCTCGAAGTCGATCGAGGCGCCGTCGAGGTAGGGGACGCTCATCTTGTCGACGACGAGGCCGACGCCCTCGAACTCCACCGCGGCGTCGCCGTCGAGGGTGCGCTCGTCGAAGTAGAGCTGGTAGATGAGGCCGGAGCAGCCGCCGGGCTGCACCGCGACGCGCAGGCGCAGGTCGTCGCGGCCCTCCTGCTCGAGCAGGCTCTTGACCTTGGCGGCGGCGGTCGGGGTCATCGAGACGCCGTGGGCCGCGCTGGGCGGGGTGGCGAGGGGGGTCGCCGTCTGGTCGGTCAGTGTGTCTGACATGTCACTCCTCAGGGGACGGGCGGAACGGTCGTCGTGCCTTCCGGGATTCTACGGCTGCAACCCGGGTGGTCACCCGGGTATTCCACGACCGGTGGTCAGTCGCGGTGAGCGGCGGCGCGGAGCAGGAACAGCGCCTCGGTCTGCGCGGCGCGCTTGAAGACGCCCAGGTGCAGCGACTCGTTGGGGCTGTGCGCGCGCGAGTCGGGGTCCTCGACACCGGTGACGAGGATCTGCGCCTCGGGGAACTCGCGCACGAGGTCGGCGATGAACGGGATGCTCCCGCCGATCCCGGTCTCGAGAGGCTCGCGTCCCCAGGCGTCCGCCATCGCGCCCTTCACCAGGTCCACGGCCCAGCCGGTCGCGTCGACCAGGAACGGACTGCCGGTGTCGACGTCCTCGATCGCGAGGTGGGCGCCGAACGGGGAGTTCGCCCGGAGGTGGCTCTCGATGGCGGCGAACGCCTCCTCCGCGTCCTGGCCGGGGGCGATGCGGGCGCTGATCTTCACGCGCACGGACGGGACGAGGGTGTTGGAGGCGTCGACGACGCTGGGCGCGTCGATCCCGGTGACCGTGACGGCCGGCTTCGACCACAGGCGCGAGAGGATCGCGCCGGTGCCGATCGGCGAGACCCCGTCGAGCAGCCCGGAGTCGCGGCGGAGGTCCTCCTCGGTCGTCTCGGGCACCGCTCCGTCGTGCTCGGTGAGGCCGGCGACGGCGACCGAGCCGTCCTCGTTCCAGAGCGTCGCGAGCAGGCGGACCGCCGCGAGCATCGCGTCCGGGACCGCTCCGCCGAGCATGCCCGAGTGCGAGGCGTGCGCGAGAGTGCTGACGGTGAGGGTGAAGGTGACGTTGCCGCGCAGGCCCACCGTCAGCGCGGGGGTGTCGACGTCCCAGTTGTCACTGTCGGCGACGATGATCGCATCCGCGCGGAGGGCGTCGTGGTGCTCGCGGAGGAAGGTGGGGAACGAGCGCGACCCGAACTCCTCCTCCCCCTCGATGAAGAGGACGAGCCCGAGGTCGTGGTCCTCGCCCGCGACCTCGCGGAGTGCGCGCACCGCGGCGAGGTGGGACACGACTCCCGCCTTGTCGTCGGCGGCACCGCGCCCGTACAGGCGGTCGCCGCGCACGGTCGGCTCGAACGGAGGCGTCTCCCACGCCGACTCGGCGCCCTGCGGCTGAACGTCGTGGTGGGCGTAGAGGAGGACGGTCGGCGCTCCGTTGCGGGCGGCGCGGGTGGCCAGGACGGCAGGCTGGCCGAGCACGTCGGTGCCGTCGATCGTGGCGCTGTGGATCGCGACGTCGTCGAAGACGCCCGTCTCGCGCGCGAGCTCGGCGATCGCCTCGGCGCTGGCGGCCACGCGGGTGGCGTCGAAGCCGTCCCACGAGACGGACGGGATCCGCACGAGCTGCCCGAGCTGGGCGAGCGAGCGCGGCAGATCGTCGCGGACGGCGGCGAGGACGGCCTCCTCGTGGGAGGAGAGTGCGGGCGGAGTCGGAGCGTCGTGAGCCATGGAGGTAATCTTAAGAGACCCCCGATTCCAAGGACGTTCCCCGTGGCCAAGCACCCGATCGCAACCGACACGCCCGACGACGCCGGCTCGCCCGGCTCCGGGAAGGGCCGGCCGACGCCGACCCGGCGCGAGCAGGAGCTGGCCCGCAAGCGTCCGCTGGTCGTCACCGACCGCAAGCAGGCCGCCCGCGACGCCCGCGAGAAGGCCGCCGTGTCACGCGAGCAGGCCCGCATCGGCCTGGCCGCCGGTGACCAGCGCTACCTGCCGCTGCGCGACAAGGGTCCTCAGCGCAAGTTCGTGCGCGACTGGGTCGACGCGCGCTTCAGCCTCGGCGAGTTCCTCATCCCGGTGATGGTCGTCGTCCTGCTGCTGAGCTTCTTCCCGCAGCCGGAGCTGCAGTACGCGACGCTCGTCATCCTCTGGGTGTTCTTCCTCCTCGCGGTGATCGACTGCATCCTCCTCGGCATGCGGATGCGCCGGAAGCTCGCCGAGCGCTACGGCGCCGACAAGGTCGAGAAGGGCATCCGCTGGTACGCCGCGATGCGCGCCCTCCAGCTGCGCGTCATGCGACTGCCGAAGCCCCAGGTCAAGCGCCGCGCCTTCCCCGAGTAGTCGGACGGCGGACCACGAAGGGCCCCTGCGGTCGCGCCTCGCGCGGCTCCGGGGGCCCTTCGTGGTGCACGGCGGGTCAGGAGGCGCGGGCCAGTCCCCGGTTGATGTCCCGAGCCCACAGGGGCCCGCGGTAGATGAAGGCGGTGTAGCCCTGGACGAGGGTGGCGCCCGCGTCGAGGCGCTCGCGCACGTCCTCGGCCGTCTCGACTCCTCCGACGGAGATCACGCAGAAGGCCGCGGGGACGACGCCGCGGATCACGCGGAGCACCTCGAGCGAGCGCGCGGCCAGCGGGGCACCGGAGAGGCCGCCGGCGCCGGCCGCCTCGACCACGGCGCGGTCGGTCGAGAGGCCCTCCCGGGAGAGTGTGGTGTTGGTCGCGATGATCCCGTCCAGACCCAGGCGGACGGCGAGCTCGGCGACCCGGCCGACCTCGTCGTCGGAGAGGTCCGGGGCGATCTTGACCAGCAGGGGCGTCGTGTCGGCGGCGTCCTTGACGGCCGCGAGGAGCGGCTCGAGGCGGTCGATCTCCTGCAGGCCGCGGAGCCCGGGGGTGTTCGGCGAGCTGACGTTCACGACGAGGTAGTCGGCGAGCGGCGCGAGCAGGCGTGTGCTGATCAGGTAGTCCTCGATCGCGTCGTCCACCTCGACCACCCGGCTCTTGCCGATGTTCACGCCGATCACGGGGCGGCGGCGCGCGCTGCGCAGCCGGATCAGCCGTTGCGCCGCGGCCTCGGCGCCGTGATTGTTGAAGCCCATCCTGTTGACGACGGCGCGGTCCGCGATCAGCCGGAAGAGGCGCGGCCGGTCGTTGCCCGGCTGCGCCCGAGCGGTCAGGGTCCCGACCTCGACGTGTCCGAAGCCGAGCGCGCCGAAGCCCAGGACCGCGGTGGCGTCCTTGTCGAAGCCGGCCGCGACGCCGAACGGGGTCTCGAAGCGGAGGCCGAGCGTCTCGACCGCGGGCGTTCCGCGCGGGACGGTGGTCCGGCGCAGGACCGGAGCGAGGGCTCCGAGGGCCCGGATCACCGGGAAGCTCAGGTGGTGCGCCCGCTCCGGGTCGAGGCGGCGCAGGACGGTGCGGAACAGGAGCGGGTACACCCGGGCCTCAGATCTCGTCGGCGCTGTGGGGCACGGAGGTGCGCTCGGCGCGGAGCAGGGTGATCGCCGACTCGAAGTCGTCCAGCGAGTCGAACGCCTGGTAGACGCTCGCGAAGCGGAGGTAGGCGACCTCGTCGAGCTCGCGCAGCGGCGGCAGGATGGCGAGGCCGATGTCGTTCGCGTCGATCTGCGACGCGCCCGTGGAGCGGATGCTCTCCTCCACCCGCTGCGCGAGGACGGCGAGATCGGTGTCGGTGACGGGCCGGCCCTGGCAGGCCTTCCGGACGCCGCTGACGATCTTCTCGCGGCTGAACGGCTCCACGACTCCGCTGCGCTTGATCACGACGAGGCTCGCGGTCTCGGTCGTCGAGAAGCGCCGGCCGCACGACGGGCACTGCCGGCGGCGGCGGATCGAGAGGCCGTCGTCGCTCGTGCGCGAGTCGATCACTCGGGAGTCGGGGTGCCGGCAGAAGGGGCAGAACATCGAGGGCCTCTCGGTCTCAGGCGAAGCGGGCGTCGACGGCGTCGCCGTGGGCGGGCAGCGCCTCGGCGTCGCTGAGAGCGCGGATGTGCGGGGCGACGCGCTCGAGCGCACCGCGGTCGTACGAGATCAGCTGCTGCGGCCGGAGGAAGGTGTAGGCGCCGAGCCCGGAGGAGAAGCGCGCCTGCCCGAGGGTCGGGAGCACGTGGTTGGAGCCGGCGAGGTAGTCGCCCAGGCTCACCGGGGTGGTCGGACCGAGGAAGATCGCGCCGGCGTCGTGGATCCGCTCGGCCGTCGCGACGGGGTCGGCCGTGTGCAGCTCGAGGTGCTCGGGGCCGTAGGCGTCGCTGAACGCGCAGGCGAGCTCGAGGTCGTCGACGATCACGAGCGCGGACTGCGGGCCGTCGAGTGCGATGGCCACGCGCTCCGCGTGGTGGGTGGCAGCGGCCTGGGCGGCGACCTCGCGCTCGACGGCGGCGGCGAGCTCGGCGCTGTCGGTGACCAGGACCGCGGAGGCGGCCTCGTCGTGCTCGGCCTGGCTGACCAGGTCGGCGGCGACAAGGCGCGGGTCGGCGGAGTCGTCGGCGATCACGAGGATCTCGGTCGGGCCCGCCTCGGAGTCGATGCCGACCTGGCCGAGCACCTGGCGCTTCGCGGTGGTGACCCAGACGTTGCCCGGCCCGGTGATGATGCTGACGGGATCCAGCCCGATCGAGTCGACGCCGTAGGCCAGTGCGGCGACGGCTCCGGCGCCCCCGACCGCGTAGACCTCGTCGATGCCGAGCAGAGCGGCCGCCGCGAGGATCGTGGGGTGGACGGAGCCGCCGAACGCCTTCTGCGGCGGCGAGACCAGGGCGATGGAGGCGACTCCGGCGGCCTGCGCGGGCACGGCGTTCATGACGACGCTCGACGGGTAGACCGCCTTGCCGCCGGGGACGTACAGCCCGGCGCGGGCGACGGGCTGCCAGCGCTGGGTGACCGTGGCGCCGTCGTCGAGCTCGGTGGTGCGGGGCGGCGCGTAGACTGGGGCGGCCATGATCCAGACTCTCGACCTCCGCGGCTACTCGACCAGCATCTACGGGCGCTCGCCCGGTCTCGATACGCCGCCGCGCGGCTACTCGACCACCAGGAGGACACCGGCGGCCGCAGGCTCGCCCTCCGATCCGCCACCCTCTCGCCCGACCCTCCGAGGCGAACCGGCGATCCGCGTTCGAGCGGATCGCCGTAGCCGTACGCACGACGCTCTTGAGAACCCGGCCACCCTGCCCAGCCGACCGCGCCGAGCCGGGCAGGGACCGGCCCGCCACAGACACCGCGAACCGGCGATCCGCGTGTCAGCGGATCGTCGTAGCCGTACGCAGGACGCCCTTGAGAACCCGGCCACCCTCCCCAGCCGACCGCGCCGAGCCGGGCAGGGACCGGCTCGCCACAGGCACGGCGAACCGGCGATCCGCGTGTCAGCGGATCGTCGTAGCCGTACGCAGGACGCCCTTGAGAACCCGGCCACCCTCCCCAGCCGACCGCGCCGGGCCGGGCAGGGACCGGCTCGCCACAGACACCGCGAACCGGCGATCCGCGTGCCAGCGGATCGTCGTAGCCGGACGCATGACGCTCTCACGAACCCGGCCACCCTCCCCAGCCGACCGCGCCGAGCCGGGCAGGGACCGGCTCGGAATTCAATACAGACAGTTCGGCCCCAGCAGGCTCTTCAGCTCGCCGAAGAGGTCCGGGGTGATGCGCACGGGGAACGGCACCTCGAACACGCGGGCCGTGTCGCCCTTGATGAGCTTCAGGCGCACCTCGGTCTGGCCGGAGTGGCGGATGAGCACGTCGCTGAGCTGCGAGACCGTGTCGGTGGTCGCGCGCGACTCGGGCATCGAGACGGTGAGCGGTCCCGAGTCGCCGTCCTGGCTCATCTCGGGGGCGAACAGGCTGAACGCGTGCAGATTCATCCCGTCGTCGCGCATGCTGACGCGGCCTCTGACGACGACGATGGAGTCGTTCGTGAGCGCCGGGGCGAACTCCTGGTACGCCTTCCCCATGAACATGCAGGTGATCTCGCCGCCGAAGTCCTCGACCTGGATCATCCCGTACTGGTTGCCGGAGGCCTTGGCCATGCGGTGCTGGACGCTCGTGACGAGGCCCGCGACGACCACGGTCTCGCCGTCGGCGATCGTCTCCGAGATCAGCAGGTCGGCGATCGTGGTGCTGTAGTGCTTGGCGAGCTCGGTCTCGAGTCCGGCGAGCGGATGGTCGGACACGTAGAGCCCGAGCATGTCTCGCTCGAAGGCGAGCTTGTCGCGCTTGGCCCATTCGGGCCGCTCGGGCACCTGGATCGCGGCCTGCGGCTCGTCCCAGAGGCTGTCGAAGTCGAAGCCGACCTGGCCGTTCGCCTCGTTGCGCTTCTCCCCCACCGCCGCCTCGACGGCGTCCTCGTGCACCTCGACCAGGGCGCGGCGCGTCGAGCCGAGCGAGTCGAAGGCGCCGGCCTTGATCAGCGACTCGATGGTGCGCTTGTTGGTCACCTGCAGCGGCACCTTGCGGAGGAAGTCGTGGAACGTCTCGAAGCGGCCCTTCTCCTCGCGGGCGGCCCGGATGCCCTCGACGACGTTCATGCCGACGTTGCGGACGGCGCCGAGGCCGAAGCGGATGTCGGTGCCGACTGCGGTGAAGAAGCCGATCGACTCGTTGACGTCCGGCGGGAGCACCTTGATCCCCATCCGCCGGCACTCGTTGAGGTAGGCGGCCATCTTGTCCTTGGAGTCGCCGACGCTGGTGAGCAGCGCGGCCATGTACTCCGCGGGGTAGTGCGCCTTGAGGTATGCCGTCCAGTAGGAGACGACGCCGTACGCCGCCGAGTGCGCTTTGTTGAAGGCGTAGTCGGAGAAGGGCAGCAGGATGTCCCAGAGGGTCTTGACGGCCTCCATCGAGTAGCCGTTGGCGATCATGCCGCCCGAGAAGCCCTCGAACTGCTTGTCCAGCTCGGACTTCTTCTTCTTGCCCATCGCGCGCCGCAGCAGGTCGGCCTGCGCGAGCGTGAAGCCCGCTAGCTTCTGCGCGATCGACATGACCTGCTCCTGGTACACGATCAGGCCGTAGGTCCCTCCGAGCACCTCCGAGAGCGGCTCCTCGAGCTCCGGGTGGATCGGGGTGATCTCCTGCACGGCGTTCTTCCGCAGCGCGTAGTTGGTGTGGGAGTCGGCGCCCATCGGGCCCGGCCGGTAGAGCGCGAGGACTGCGGAGATGTCCTCGAAGTTGTCGGGCTTCATCAGTCGGAGAAGGCCGCGCATCGGGCCGCCGTCGAGCTGGAACACGCCGAGCGTGTCGCCGCGGGCGAGGAGGTCGTAGGCGGCCTGGTCGTCGAGCTCGAGGTCCTCGAGCACGAGGTCCTGTCCGCGGTTGGCGCGGATGTTGTCGAGGGCGTCGTCGATGATCGTGAGGTTCCGCAGCCCCAGGAAGTCCATCTTGATCAGCCCGAGCGACTCGCACGCGGGGTAGTCGAACTGCGTGACGATCTGGCCGTCCTGCTCCCGCTTCATGATCGGGATGATGTCCAGCAGCGGATCGCTGGACATGATGACGCCGGCCGCATGCACGCCCCACTGGCGCTTGAGGTTCTCGAGTCCGAGCGCGGTGTCGAACACCAGCTTGGCCTGCGGGTCCTCGGCGATGACGTTGCGCACGTCGAGCGCTTCCTTGTAGCGCGCGTGGGCGGGGTCGTTGATGCCGCTGAGCGGGATGTCCTTGCCCATGATCGCGGGCGGCATGGCCTTCGTCAGCTTCTCGCCCATCCCGAACGGGAAGCCGAGGACGCGCGAGGCGTCCTTGAGAGCCTGCTTCGCCTTGATGGTGCCGTAGGTGACGATCTGCGCGACGCGCTCGTCGCCGTACTTCTCGGTGACGTAGCGGATGACCTCGCCGCGGCGACGGTCGTCGAAGTCGACGTCGAAGTCGGGCATGGAGACGCGGTCGGGGTTGAGGAAGCGCTCGAAGATCAGGCCGTGGCGCAGCGGATCGAGGTCGGTGATCTTCATCGCGTAGGCCGCCATCGAGCCGGCACCGGAGCCGCGGCCGGGACCGACGCGGATCCCGTTGCGCTTGGACCAGTTGATGAAGTCGGCGACGACGAGGAAGTAGCCGGGGAAGCCCATCTGCAGGATGACGCGGGTCTCGTAGTCCGCCCGGTCGCGCACCTCCTGGGAGATGCCGTCCGGGTAGCGCTCGCGCAGTCCGGCCTCGACCTCCTTCACGAACCAGGTGTCCTCCGTCTCGCCCTCCGGCACCGGGAAGCGGGGCATGTAGTTCGCCGAGGTGTCGAACTGGACGTCGCAGCGCTCCGCGATGAGGAGCGTGTTGTCGCAGGCCTCGGGGTGGTCGCGGAAGACCTGGCGCATCTCGCGCGGCGACTTGAGGTAGAACTCGTCCGCGTCGAACTTGAAGCGCTTGGGGTCGTCGAGGGTGGTTCCGGACTGCACGCAGAGCAGCGCCGCGTGCGAGGTCGCGTCGTGCGCGTGCGTGTAGTGCAGGTCGTTGGTGGCGACCAACGGGAGGTCGAGGTCCTTCGCGAGCCGGATGACGTCGCCGATCACCCGCCGCTCGATGTCGAGGCCGTGATCCATGATCTCGGCGAAGAAGTTCTCCTTGCCGAAGATGTCGCGGTAGTCGGCGGCCGCCTGGCGGGCCTCCTTGTACTGGCCGAGGCGCAGGCGCGTCTGGACCTCGCCGCTCGGGCAGCCCGTGGTGCCGATCAGGCCCTCGGAGTACTGCGAGAGGATCTCGCGGTCCATGCGCGGCTTGAAGTAGTAGCCCTCGATCGACGCGCGCGAGGAGAGGCGGAAGAGGTTGTGCATGCCCGTCGTGGTCGAGCTGAGCAGCGTCATGTGGGTGTACGCGCCGGAGCCGGACACGTCGTCCCCTCCGCCGTCGCCCCAGCGGATGCGGGTCTTGTCGGAGCGGTGCGTCCCCGGGGTGAGGTAGGCCTCGGTGCCGATGATCGGCTTGATCCCCGCCGCCGTCGCGGTGCGCCAGAAGTCGAAGGCGCCGAACACGTTCCCGTGGTCGGTCACGGCGATGGCCGGCATGCCCTCCTCGACCGCCGCGTCGATCAGCGGCTTCACCCGCGCTGCACCGTCGAGCATCGAGTACTCGCTGTGCACGTGGAGGTGGACGAAGGAATCGTTACTCGGCAAGGATGCGCCTCCGGCGGACTGCGGGCAGGGGAGGGATGGCCGGCGACCCGGGAGGGCCCGTGCACACGGCGGGAAGAAGTCTAACCGCGCCGGACGCGGGTCCGGCCGGGAGAGCGCGGATCACTCCCCGCGCAGCACCTCGAGGGCGTGCACCAGGTCGTCGGGGTACGACGCCTCGAACTGCACCCACTCCCCCGAGCCCGGGTGGGTGAAGCCGAGCCGGACCGCGTCGAGCCACTGGCGGGTGAGGCCGAGCCGCTTCGAGAGGGTCGGATCGGCGCCGTACATCGCGTCGCCGACGCACGGGTGGCGCTGGGCGGCCATGTGCACGCGGATCTGGTGGGTGCGGCCGGTCTCGAGGTGGATCTCGAGGAGGGAGGCGAACGGGAAGGCCTCGATCGTCTCGTAGTGGGTCACCGAGGGCTTGCCGTCGGCGCGGACCGCGAACTTCCAGTCCGAGGACGGGTGGCGGCCGAGCGGGGCGTCGATCGTCCCGGCGAGCGGGTCGGGGTGGCCCTGCACGACCGCGTGGTAGACCTTCTCGACCGTGCGGTCGTGGAACGCGCGCTTGAGGTGCGTGTAGGCGCGCTCGGACTTCGCGACGACCATGAGGCCGCTCGTGCCGGCGTCGAGCCGGTGCACGATGCCCGCGCGCTCGGCCGCACCGGAGGTCGACACGGTGAAGCCCGCGGCGGCGAGGGCGCCGAGCACCGTCGGTCCCTCCCAGCCCACGGCGGGGTGCGCGGCCACTCCGACGGGCTTGTCGATCACCACGATGTCGTCGTCGTCGTGCACGATGCCGAGGCCGGGGACCGCCATCGGCACGATCCGCGGCTCCTCGCGCGGGCTCCACTCGACGCTCAGCCAGGTGCCGGCGCGCACGCGGTCGCTCTTGTCGAGGACCCGTCCGTCGGCGCTCACTCCGCCCGCCTCGGCGACCTCGGCCGCGAAGGTGCGCGAGAAGCCGAGCAGCTTCGCGACGGCCGCGTCCACGCGGAGGCCGTCGAGCCCGTCCGGGACCGGCAGCTCTCGGGACTGCGCCATCAGCGTCCGCCGGGGCGGTCGGCGTCGCGGGCCGCCTCCTCGACGGAGGAGGCCGCTGCGGGGGCGCCCGCTCCGGGGACGGCGGGAGCGCCGTCCTCGGAGACGACCTGCTCCTGCTCGTCGCGGCCCGCGCGCTCGCGGGTGCCGTCGAGGCCGACGCCCCGCACGCTCAGGAGGACGAACAGCGCCATCGCCGTGCAGATCGCGATGTCGGCGACGTTGTAGATCGCCGGGAGCAGCCACGGCGTGAAGAGGAAGTCGACGACGTGTCCGAGCCCGAAGGAGGGCTCTCGGAACAGCCGGTCGAAGAGGTTGCCGAGGGTGCCGCCGAGCAGCAGGCCGAAGAAGACGCCCCACGCGGTGGAGCGGATCCGGCGCGAGAACCAGATCACGGCGACGACGACGCACGCCGCGATGATCGAGAAGATCCAGGTCGACCCGCTCGCGAGGGAGAAGGCGGCACCCGGGTTCTTCACGTAGTGCAGGATCAGGACGTCGCCGAGGACGTGGACGTCCTCGCCCAGGGTCAGGTTCGTCGTGACCAGGAACTTCGCGGTCTGATCGATCGCGAAGACCGCGAGCGCGACGAGGCCGAGGGTGACGAGCACCCTCGGCCTGACGTCCGCTGCGGCGGGACTACGCCCCAAAGCCCGACAGCGAGGACTCCGTCGACGCCGGCTGGGTGTCGAGGTCGCGGAGCTGGCCCTCGATGTAGCTCTTCAGCTTCTGGCGGTACTCGCGCTCGAAGGTGCGGAGCTCGTCGATGCGGTGCTCGACCGTCGCGCGCTCCTCCTCGAGCTTCGCGACCTGCTGGCGCTGCTTGGCCTCGGCCTCGGCGACGATGCGGGCGGCCGTGGCACGGCCCTCGGCGACGAGAGCGTCGCGCTTCTCGGCACCCTCGCGCACGTGCTCCTCGTGGAGGCGGCGGGCGAGCTGCAGGAGTCCGCTGGAGCTCTCGGCCTCGTCGACCGGAGCCGACTGCGAGGAGCTGACGGGAGCGACGACCGGTGCGGGAGCCGGGGTGGGCTCGGGCTCGGGCTGCGGCTCCGGCTCGGGTGCCTCGTCGACCACCGGGGCGGGAGCAGGAGTGCTCTCGCGCGGGGCGTCGGAGACTCGGGCGTCCGAGGGGCGGCTGTCGCCGGAGGAGAGGCGCTGACGAAGCTCCTCGTTCTCCTGGTTCAGGCGGCGGAGCTCCACGACGACCTCGTCGAGGAAGTCGTCGACCTCGTCCTGGTCGTATCCCTCACGGAACTTGGTCGGCTGGAACCGCTTGTTGACAACGTCTTCGGGAGTGAGCGCCATGGCTTTCCACCTTCGATTTCAAGTAGGTACACGTTTAACAACGCGCGACTAAAGCTAGCAACTTCAGGCGCACGGCGCAGTGCTGACACCGCGGGGAACGTCCGGACGTGCCAACGATACAGGGACGGTCAGGCGCGCTGGAGCCACGTGGCGATGTACATGCCCACGATGACGCAGAGCATGGTGAGGCTCCAGCCGAAATCGAGCGCGATCGGACCGATCGAGACCGGCTTGATCAGGCGTCGGAAGAAGCCGATCGGCGGGTCCGTGACGGTGTAGACGCCCTCCGCGGCGACGAGGCCGGCACCGCGGGGGCGCCAGTCGCGTCGGATCACGCGGACGAGGTCGAGCACGAACCGCGCCCACATCGCGAAGAAGTAGAGCAGCAGCACGAAGTACAGGACGCTCCCGAGGAGCGAGACGACGGAGGTCACCGGGGGCCAGGGCTCCCCGGGATCAGGACTTCGCGAAGAACGACGCGTCGGCGTCGCTCTCGGCGGAGGCGGAGTCGCCGGCGACGGTGATGTGCGACGGCGAGAGCAGGAAGACCTTGCTCGTCACGCGCTCGATGCGGCCGTAGAGGCCCTGCGAGAGTCCGCTCGCGAAGTCGATGAGGCGGCGGGCGTCCGCATCGCTCATCTGCGAGAGGTTGATGATCACGGGGATGCCGTCGCGGAAGTTCTCCGCGATGACCTGCGCGTCGCGGTACTGCTTCGGGTGGACGGTGAGGATCTCGTTCATCTCGGCGGGTGCCGTCGCCTTCGGGGTCTGGGGGGTGGGCTTGCGGAGCGGGGTGACCGTCGCGCGGGGCTGCTGCACCGGCTCGACGGGAGGGACGGGCTGCACCGGGGAGACCGGTGCGCGGTGGGCCGTCGCCGGGGCCGCCTCGACGGGCTCTGCGCGCTCGTACTCGACCTCTTCGTCGGCGAGTCCGAGGTAGACCATCGTCTTCTTCAGCGGGTTGGCCATGGGGTGTCCTCCGTGTCGTGTGTGCTCCCACAGGTGGGTCACCACGAGGTTAGGTGCGGGCGGGGCGTTCTCCGGTGATTGCCGATCCGATTCGCAGGTGTGTCGCACCCTCCGCGATCGCCTCGGCGAAGTCGTTCGACATGCCCGCCGAGATCGCCGTGGCGGAGGGCTCGACGGCGCGCACGCGGTCGGAGATCGACCGGAGCCGGGCGAAAGCCGGACGGGGCTCCTCGTCCAGCGGAGCGACCGCCATCACGCCGCGCAGCGTGAGGCCGGGCGCCCCGGCGAGAGCCTCGGCGAGGGGCTCGACGTCGGCGGGCGACGCTCCCCCGCGGTCGGGATCCTCGGTGAGGTTGACCTGCAGGAACACGTCGAGCGGCTCCTCCCCCGCCTCCAGCAGCGGGACGAGCGCGAGCCGGTCGACGGAGTGGACCGCGTCGGCGTAGCGGCGCACCTGGCGCGCCTTCTTGCTCTGGAGCTGCCCGATGAAGTGCCAGCGCGCAGCGGTCCCCGCCAGCTCGGCCGACTTCTCCTGCGCCTCCTGGTGCCGGTTCTCGCCGAAGTCGACGACGCCCAGCTCGAGGAGGTCGCGGAGCAGCGACACGGGGTGGAACTTGGTCACCACGATGGTCGTGACCGAGGACGCCTCGCGACCGGCCGAGCGGGTCGCGTCGGCGACCCGCTCGGAGACCTCGGCCCAGCGCGCGGCCAGCTCCGGATCCGGCACGACTACTTGAGGAAGTCGGGGATGTCCAGGTCGCTGTCGTCGTCGTCGAAGGACGGGTCGGCGACAGGGGCCGGGGCGGCGACGGGGGTGCTCGACCAGATCGAGCCAGCCGCAGGGGCGGCGGCGGGAGCCGGGACGGGCTCGGCGGCCGACTCGCTCGCCGAGCTCTGCTGCTGGCGCGGCTGGGCGATCGCGGCCTGAGCGGTCCCGCCCGGCTCTCCGCCGTCGAAGCCCGCGGCGATGACGGTGACGCGCACCTCGTCGCCGAGCGTGTCGTCGATCACGGCACCGAAGATGATGTTCGCCTCGGCGTGCACCGCCTCCTGGACGAGGCGCGCCGCGTCGTTGATCTCGAAGATGCCGAGGTTCGAGCCGCCCTGGATCGAGAGGAGCACGCCGTGCGCGCCGTCGATGCTGGCCTCGAGCAGCGGTGAGGCGACGGCCAGCTCAGCCGCCTTGATCGCGCGATCGGCGCCGCGCGACGAGCCGATGCCCATCAGCGCCGAGCCCGCGCCCTGCATGACCGACTTCACGTCGGCGAAGTCGAGGTTGATCAGGCCGGGCGTGGTGATCAGGTCGGTGATGCCCTGGACGCCGGCGAGGAGCACCTGGTCGGCGGTCGCGAAGGCCTCGAGCATCGAGATGCCGCGGTCGCTGATCTCGAGCAGGCGGTCGTTCGGGACGACGATGAGCGTGTCGACCTCGTTCTTCAGCGTCGCGACGCCGGCCTCGGCCTGCGTCTGCCGACGGCGTCCCTCGAACCCGAAGGGCTTGGTCACGACGCCGATGGTGAGGGCGCCGATCGACTTGGCGATCCGCGCGACGACGGGCGCGCCGCCGGTGCCGGTGCCGCCGCCCTCGCCCGCGGTGACGAAGACCATGTCGGCCCCCGCGAGGACCTCCTCGATCTCCTCGGCGTGGTCCTCGGCGGCGCGGCGGCCGACCTCGGGGTCGGCGCCGGCGCCGAGTCCGCGGGTCAGCTCGCGGCCCACGTCGAGCTTGACGTCGGCGTCGCTGAGCAGGAGCGCCTGGGCGTCCGTGTTGATCGCGATGAATTCGACACCGCGCAGGCCGAGCTCGATCATGCGGTTGACGGCGTTGACGCCACCACCGCCGATGCCGACGACCTTGATCACGGCGAGGTAGTTCTGGTTTGAAGTCACGTCTCCGGCCTCCGGGCTGAACCTTAAACCTGTAGTTGAGGCTTAAAGTTATGCTGAGTATGCATTTGGGGTTCGGCTCCGACGGTAGGCGGAGTCCGGTCGCGCTCCCAGCAGACACGCCCGCAACGCTCGAAAGAACGCGCGGATCCGTCGCCGGTCAGGGCCGGGGCGCCACGACGGCGGCCTGGGGCGAGGACACGTCGTAAGTGCCGACGACGGCGGGGTCGGTCGCGGCCATCAGCTTCTCGAGCACGACGGCCTTGAGCGCCGACTCGTCCGACCCGCCCCAGACGACTTCCGTGCCGTTCTGCAGGGTGAGCGAGACGTCGTCGCCGGTCGTGGCCGTGGCGGCCGTCACCTGCGGAGCGAGCGACGCGGGCAGGGAGCGCAGCACCCGCGCGGTCGCGCGGAAGCCGGCTCCCGAGGCGTCGCCGGACGCGGTGGTGAGGACCGGGTAGCCGGGCTGCGCCGAGTCCGCCGTCTCGATGACAACTCCGGCCGCGTCCACGAGCTCGAAGCGGCCCCCCGCCGCGATCACGCCGAGGGGCGTGCGCTCGACGATCGACACCACGAGGGTGCTCGGCGGCCGGGTCTGCACCGAGTAGCTCTGGATGAGCGGGGACGCGCCCAGCACGCGGCCGACCTCGTCCCGGTCCACCAGGGTGAGCGGGACGCCGAGCTGGTCGTCGAGCTCGCTCTGCAGGGCGGCGGCGTCGACGCGCTGGGTGCCCGAGATCTCGATCGTGCGCACGGCCATGAGCGGCGAGAAGGCCGCGACTCCGACGATGAGGGCGAGGGCGACGAGCGATCCGGCCACGACCAGGGCGATCAGGCGGCGCCGACGCGCGCGCTTCGTGAAGCGGCGGACCTCCCCCCGCTCGTAGCGCCTCCGCTCGCGGGCGGCCCGGGAGACGGCCCGGTTCTCGGCACCGGGCAGGCGCAGGCCCGAGAGGGTGCGGCGGACCGCGCCCGCGCGCGACGGAGTGCGCTCGGCCGGCTCCGGGGCCACGCGGATCGCGGTGACGATCCGGATCGGCTCGGTGTCCGGCTCCGGCTCGCCGCCGCGCGCGGGGACGCTCCGACCGGGCGCCGGAGGGAGTCCGCCGTCGGGCCGCTTCACGGCCGCTCCCCCGCTTCGGGCGCGAGGACCGCGGTCATCGTGCGACCGGCGCGGCCTCGCTCGCGCCGAGCGACTCGAGCACCTGCGGGATGATCCGGTAGACGTCGCCGCAGCCGAGGGTGATGACGAAGTCGCCCTCGCGCGCGATGCCGGCCGTGAGGCGGGCCGCCTCCGCCCAGTCCGGGACGAACGAGACGTGCGACGGGTCGGCGAACTTCTCGCTGACCAGCGCTCCGGTCACTCCGGGCTCCGGATCCTCGCGCGCCCCGTAGACGTCGAGGACGATCGTCTCGTCGGCGTAGCGCTCGAGCGTCGCGGCGAACTCGCGGGCGAAGAGGCGGGTGCGGCTGTAGAGGTGCGGCTGGTGCACGGCGATGATGCGGCCCTCGCCGACCACGGTGCGCGCGGCGGAGAGGGCGGCGGCCACCTCGGTGGGGTGGTGGGCGTAGTCGTCGTAGACGCTGACTCCGCGGACCGCTCCGTGCAGCTCGAAGCGGCGCTCCGTGCCTCCGAACGCCGACACGGCCTCGAGCGAGGCGGCCGGATCGAAGCCCAGGCCCACCAGCACTGCGAACGCGCCGGCCGCGTTGATCGCGTTGTGCCGGCCGGGGATGCGGAGGCGGGCCGAGTAGCGCCTGCCCTCGTACTCGACCGAGAAGCCGACGGGGCCGACGAGGTCGAGGTCGACGACGCGGACGTCCGCCCCCTCGGCCTCGCCGAAGGTCAGCACCCGTCCGCCGACCAGCCGCTCGGTGACGCGGACGGCGCCGGGGTCGTCGGAGGAGATGACGACGAGCTCGCTCGCGGAGGAGGCGAAGGTGACGAAGGCCTCCTCGAACGCCTCCAGCGATCCGTAGTGGTCGAGGTGGTCCGGGTCGACGTTCGTGATGAGGGCGACCGCGGTGTCGTAGAGGAGGAAGCTGCCGTCCGACTCGTCGGCCTCGACGACGAAGACCTCGCCGGAGCCGGCGGCGGAGGAGGTGCCGAGGCTCTCGATGATGCCGCCGTTGACGAAGCTGGGGTCGGCGTCGACGCCGAGCAGGCCGGTGACGATCATGCCGGTCGACGTGGTCTTGCCGTGCGCTCCGGCCACTGCGACCAGGCGCCTGCCGCGCACCAGCCAGGCGAGGGCCTGCGAGCGGTGCAGCACGGGCAGGCCGCGCTCCTTCGCGAGCAGGTACTCGGGATTGTCGGGCCACAGGGCGGAGGTGACGACGACCGCCTCGGCGTCCCCGAGGTTCGCCGCGTCGTGGCCGATGGCGACCGGGACGCCGAGCTCCCGCAGCTGCTCGATGGGGTGGGACTCGCGGACGTCGGACCCGGTGACCCGGTGCCCGGCGTGGTGGAACAGCCGGGCGATCCCGCTCATCCCGGAGCCGCCGATGCCGATGAAGTGGACCGAGCCGAGCTCGTCGGGGACGGTGATGCCGAGGTCGGGCTTGATCACGGGGCTCTCGCTTTCGGGTGGGTCGCGGCGGGCGGGAGGGGCCTCCCGCGGTGCGCCGGATCAGTGTAGACGGTGGGCGGGAGTGCTCTCACGAGCCGCGCGGAGCGGGCTCAGCGCGGAGCGGAGAGGGTCGACTCGATCAGGTCGACGAGCCGCCCGGAGCCGTCGCGGACTCCCACGCGGGCAGCCCGGCGCGCCATCTCGTCGCGACGGGCGGTGTCGCCCAGGAGCGGTACGAGCTCCCGCTGCACCCAGCCGGGGAGGAAGGCGGCGTCCTCGACGAGGACCGCTCCCCCGGCGTCGACGACGCCGCGCGCGTTGTAGCGCTGCTCGCCGTTGCCGACCGGGTACGGGACGTAGACCGCGGGCAGGCCGAGGGCTGTCAGCTCGCTGACGGTCGCCGCCCCCGCGCGGGAGACGGCCACGTCCGCGGCGGACAGCGCGAGGTCCATCCGGTCGCAGTAGGCGAGGAGGTGGTAGCCGGCCACCCCCGGGTCCGTGATCTCGGCACGGTCGCCCGTGATGTGGAGGACCTGGAAGCCGGTGGCGACGAGATCCCGGGCGGCGGCGTGCACCGTCGCGTTGATCCGTCGAGCGCCGAGGGAGCCGCCGGTCACCAGGAGGGTCTGCCGGGACGGGTCGAGGCCCAGCGCCGCCATCGCCTCGTCGCGGCGCGCGGCCCGGTCGAGCTCGGCGATCTCGCGGCGCAGCGGCATGCCGACCACCCGCGCGTGCGGCAGGGGCGTGCCCTCGAAGGCCACGCCGACCGAGCGGGTCGCGCGCGCGCCGAGGCGGTTGGCGAGCCCGGGGCGCGCGTTGGCCTCGTGGACGGTGAAGGGGACGCCGGCGCGGCGGGCCGCCAGGTAGGCGGGTGCTGCCGCGTACCCTCCGAAGCCGACCACCGCGTCGATCCGCCGATCGCGGATCGTCCGGACGATGCCGGCGATGGTCGCGCGGAAGGCTCCGGGGAACCGCAGCGCCGCCGCGTTCGGGCGGCGCGGGAACGGCAGCCGCGGGATCACCGAGAGCTCGTAGCCGCGGAGGGGGACGAGGCGCGCCTCGAGCCCCTCCGCGGTGCCGAGCACGAGCACTTCGTCGCGCGGGTTCCGCCTGCGGATCTCGTCGGCCGTCGCGAGCAGCGGATTGACGTGGCCGGCGGTGCCGCCGCCGGCGAGCAGGTAGCGGGTCACTCCGCCGCCGCCTTCCTGCGGCGCAGCACGCCAGCGCCGGGCAGGGGCGCGGTCTGGGTGCGGGCGAAGGAGAGGACGACGCCGATGGCGAGGAGCGAGCTGAGCAGGGCGGTGCCTCCGGAGGAGATCAGCGGCAGCGGGACCCCCAGCACCGGGAGCACCCCCAGGACGACGCCGATGTTGACGAACGCCTGGCCGATCAGCCAGACCATGATCGCGCCGGTGCTGATCCGCACGAACGGATCGGAGGACGCGTGGATGACGCGGAAGAAGGCGACCGCGAGGACCACGAACAGCGCCAGGACGACGATCGCTCCGATCAGCCCGAGCTCCTCGCCGATGATGGCGAATATGTAGTCGTTGTCCGCGGCGGGCAGCCAGGACCACTTGGCCTTGGAGTTGCCGAGGCCCACGCCGAAGATCCCGCCGGAGGCCATCGCCCAGGTGCCGTGCACCGGCTGCCAGCACGAGTTCTGGTACTCCTCGACGTTGGAGCAGTCGCCGAGGAAGGACATGATCCGGGTGAGGCGGTTGTCGCTGGAGACGGCGAACAGCACCGCTCCGATCGCGCCGACCACCACGATCGGCACGAGGACCTCCATCTGGACGTTCGCGTAGAAGAGCGCGGCGAGGACGATGCCCGCCATGATCACGACCGTGCCCAGGTCGCCTCCGATGAGGACCAGTCCGATCGCCGCGCCGCCGACGATCAGGACGGGGATGAGCGCGTCCTTCCAGTCCTTCGGCGACCGGTAGCGGCGGGCGAGCAGGAGCCCCAGCCAGAGGGCGAGCGCGAGCTTGATGATCTCGGAGGGCTGCATGCTGAAGGCGCCGAGGCGGATCCAGTTGCGGTTCCCGCCGACGGAGTCGCCGAGCGGTGTGAAGAGCACGAGGCACTGGAGGACGCAGCCGGCGATGAGCAGGATCGGCGTCACGCGCTTCCACACGCCGAGGGGCAGCCGCGAGACCACCAGCATCATCGGGATCCCGAGGAGGGCGAATCCGCCCTGGCGCAGGAAGCCGCCGAAGGAGTCGTCGCTCGACACGTAGGAGGTGACCGACGAGGAGGAGAGCACCATCGTCAGTCCGAACAGCACCAGGAAGAGCGTGGTGCCGAAGAGGAGGTAGAAGTTCGGCGAGTGGGAGGCGAAGACCTTCGACAGGACGATCCGCGCGGAGCGGGCCCCGCTCCGGTCCTTCCCGCGCGGCTCAGTGCGCGAGCGGCCCGCGGGGCGGCTCGTCGTCGGAGCGGTCATCGGCTCCCCCTCCCAGGTGTGTCGCCACGGCGGCCGCGAAGGAGCGGCCCCGAGCCGCGTAGTCGAGGAACTGGTCCATCGAGGCCGCGGCGGGTGCGAGCAGGACGACGTCCCCCGAGCGGGCGAGCGTCGCGGCGGCCTCGACGGCCGCCTGCATCACCGCACCAGTGTCGTCCGGCACCGCCTCGCTCACGGGGAGGGCGGGCGCGTGTCGCCGGAATGCCGCGAGCAGCGCCGAGCGGTCGGCGCCGATCACCACGGCGCCCCGCAGGCGGCCGACGTGCGCGGCCACGAGGGCGTCCACGTCGACGCCCTTGAGCAGGCCGCCGACGACCCAGACGACCGACGGGTACGCGCGCAGCGAGGCGTCGGCGGCGTGCGGGTTCGTGGCCTTGGAGTCGTTCACCCAGGTCACCCCGTCGTGCTCGGCGACGACCTGGATGCGGTGGGCGTCGAGCTCGAAGGACGCCAGCGCGGTGCGGACGGCCGTGACCTCGATCCCGCACGCTCGGGAGAGCGCTGCCGCGGCGAGCACGTTCTGGACGATGTGCGGAGCGGCGAGGTTCCGAGCGGCGAGCTCGTCCACGGTGGTGATCTCGAGGGCACTGGTGCGGCGGTCCTCGAGGAAGGCGCGGTCGCAGAGGATGCCGTCGACGATCCCGAAGTCGCTCGGGCCGGGCACGCCGAGGCCGAACCCGATCGCCCGGGCGCCCTCCACCACCTCGGCGTCGAGCACCATCTGCTCGGTCGCCGCGTCGGCGCGGTTGTACACGCAGGCGACGCGGGTGCCGGCGTAGACCTTGCCCTTGGCTGCGCGGTAGGCGTCGAACGAACCGTGCCAGTCGAGGTGGTCGTCGGCGATGTTGAGGCACACGCTCGCGATCGGCTCGATCGCGCCCAGGTAGTGCAGCTGGTAGCTCGAGAGCTCCACGACGAGGACGTCGAAGCCCTGCGGGTCGCGGACCGCGTCGAGCACGGGCACGCCGATGTTGCCGCAGGGGGCGGCGCGGAGGCCGCCGGCCACGAGCATCGTCGCCGTGAGCTGGACGGTCGTGGTCTTCCCGTTGGTGCCGGTGACGGCCACCCATTCCGCCGGAGTGCCGTCGGCGCGCACGACCTTGTCGCGGACGCGCCAGGCGAGCTCGACGTCGCCCCACACGGGGATCCCGGACTCCGCCGCCCACACGAGGATCGGGTGCGTCGGCCGGAAGCCGGGCGACACCACGACCAGCTCCGGTGCGAACGCGTGCAGCTCCTCCGGAGCGGAGTCGAGGCGGTCGGCCCGGTGCAGGCGGGCGCCGATCACCTCGAGCAGGCGCTCGCGCTCCTCGTCGGCGCGGTCGGCGAGGACCAGCACCTCGGAGCCGAGCTCGGTCAGGGTGTCGGCCACCGAGAACCCGGTGACGCCCAGGCCCAGCACGGCGACGCGCAGGCCGCGCCAGTCCGAGTGCCAGCTGCGGAGGGAGTCGGGACGGGCGGGATCGGTCATGCCAGCGACAGCCATTCCAGGTAGAAGAGCCCGACTCCGGCGGCGACGAAGATGCCGGCGATGATCCAGAACCGGACCACGACGGTGATCTCGGCCCAGCCCTTGAGCTCGAAGTGGTGGTGGAGCGGGCTCATCAGGAAGATGCGCTTGCCCCGGGTCAGCTTGAAGTAGATCCGCTGGAGGATGACCGAGCCGGTCACGATGACGAACAGGCCGCCGATGAGGATGACCAGCAGCTCGGTGCGGGTGAGGATCGCCAGGGCCGCGAGCGCGCCGCCGAGGCCGAGCGAGCCGGTGTCGCCCATGAAGATCTGCGCCGGCGAGGTGTTCCACCAGAGGAAGCCCACCAGGGCACCGGAGACGGCCGCCGCGATGATGGCCAGGTCGAACGGGTCGCTCACCTGGTAGCACTTGTCGACGACCTCGGGGTTGAGGTGCTGGTCGAAGCACCACTGGTTCGACTGCCAGAACCCGATGATGACGTAGGAGCCGATCGCGAGGATCGAGGACCCGGTCGCGAGTCCGTCGAGCCCGTCGGCGACGTTCACGCCGTTCGACGTGCTGGTGACGATGATGCAGATCCACAGCACGAACAGGCCGATGCCGATCCAGCCGAGGGAGGCGAAGTCGAACGGCAGGTCGCGGATGAACGAGATCGAGGTGGACGCGGGGGTGAGCCCGTTGGAGTCGCGGACCATGATCGCGATCACCGCGAAGGCCGCGGCGACGATGACCTGGCCGGCGATCTTCGCCCAGCCGCCGAGGCCGAGGCTGCGCTGGTTGCGGGTCTTCAGGAAGTCGTCGACGAAGCCGACGAGTCCGAGCCCGACCATCATGAAGAGCACCAGCAGGGCCGACGGCGCGATCGCCCGGTTGCCGAACAGCATCCCGAGGAAGTAGCCGACCACGGTGCCGATGATGATGACGATGCCGCCCATCGTCGCCGTGCCGTGCTTGACGTGGTGCGACTTCGGTCCGTCCTCGCGGATGAACTGGCCCCACTGCAGGCGGTGGAAGAGGCGGATGAACAGGGGCGTCATCAGGAGCGTGAAGGCTCCCGAGAACGCGCCGGACAGGAGGAGTGCCCTCATCGGTGACGCTCCCCGAGACGGTCGGCGAGGAAGCGCAGCCCCGCGGAGTTGGACGACTTGACCAGCACGGTGTCGCCGGGTCGCAGGTAGTCCTCGAGGAGGTCGAACGCCTCGTCGGAGGTCTCCGCGAAGACGGACTCGCCGCTCCACGACCCCTCGCGCTCGGCCGCGACGTGGATCCGGCGGGCGCCTCGGCCCACCACCACGATCTGGGAGATGTTGAGGCGCACGGCCAGCAGGCCCACGCGCTCGTGCTCCTCGTCGGCCCACTCGCCGAGCTCGCTCATCTCTCCCAGGACGGCGACGGTGCGCCCCCCGGGCTTCGCGATCTGAGCGAGGGTGCGCAGGGCGGCCGCGGTGGAGTCGGGACTCGCGTTGTACGCGTCGTTGATGATGCGGACGTCCTCGCCGCCCAGGACCTCCATGCGGCCGCGCTCGGCGAGGGTGACGGTCGCGAGAGCCTCGACGATCGCGGGCAGCGCCACTCCGACAGAGAGCGCGGCGGCGGTCGCCGCGAGGGCGTTCATCACGTGGTGCTCGCCGAGGACGCGCAGCAGGAGCTCGGCGCGAGCGGCCTCGCGGCCCTCCCCCGCCGAGACCTCGATGGCGAAGCGGGTGCCGTCGGCGGTCGCGTCGATATCGACGGCGCGGACGTCCGCGCTCTCGCCGCGGCCGAACCAGAGGACCCGGGCGGCGGTGCGGCCCGCCATCGAGGCGACCCGGCCGTCGTCGGCGTTCAGCACGGCGACGTCGTCGGCGGTGAGGTCGGCGACCATCTCTGTCTTGGCCTCGAGCGTGCGCTCGATCCCGCCGAACTCGCCGGCGTGCGCGAGGCCCACGGCGAGGACGACGCCGACGTCGGGCCTGGCCATCCGGACGAGGCGGCGGATCTCGCCGACCGCGCTCGCGCCCATCTCGGCGACGAGGAAGCGCGTCGACTCGGACACCTGGAGCATCGTGATCGGCGCGCCGACCTCGTTGTTGAAGGATCCGCGCGGAGCGACCGTCTCGCCGACCCGCTCGAGGACGGTGCGGAGGAGGTTCTTGGTCGTCGTCTTGCCGTTCGAGCCGGTGACGCCGATGACGGTGAGCCCGCCCTTCGCGCGGACGCGGCGGACGACCTCGGTCGCCAGCGCGCCGAGCGCCTCCACGGAGTCGTCGACGAGGACCTGCGGCACGTCGAGGTCGAGCGGGCGCTCCACGATGAGGAGCGCGGCACCGCGCTCGAGAGCGGCGGGAGCGAAGAGGTGGCCGTCGGTGTGCTCGCCGCGCTTGGCGACGAAGATCCCGCCGGGCGCGATCTCGCGGGAGTCGGTCTCGGTCGCTCCGTCGATCACGGTGGCGGCCGTGGCGGACGAGCCGGCCAGGTGGAGGCGTCCGGAGACGGCCTCGGCGATCTCGGTGAGGGTGAGGGCGATCATCTACAGCCAGCCCGCCTCGCGCAGCGCGTGACGGACGTCGTCTCTGGCCGAATACGGCATGTGCACTCCTGCGATCTCCTGGTGGTCCTCGTGGCCGGGCCCGGCGTAGAGGATCGAGTCCCCTTCGCGCGCGAGGGCGACGGCGGCGCGCACGGCGGCGCGCGGGTCGGCGATCTCGTGGATCTCCCGGTCGGGCACGGCGGCCCGGGCGCCCTGGAGGAGCGCGGCGCGGATGGCGGCCGGATCCTC
Organism: Rathayibacter sp. AY1D1; assembly: GCF_002932635.1. NCBI lineage: Bacteria > Bacillati > Actinomycetota > Actinomycetes > Micrococcales > Microbacteriaceae > Rathayibacter > Rathayibacter sp. AY1D1. The sequence continues at coordinate 101,997 of NZ_PSVY01000001.1, read as the reverse complement.
CCAGCGCGGGTGGAAGTCGGTGACGACCACGACGTCGGCGAGGCGGGCGGCGATGCCGCCCATGTCGCTCCGCTTGGTCGTGTCGCGGTCCCCGTCCGCCCCGAACACCATGAACAGGCGGCCAGGCGTGATGGTCCGCAGCGCCTCGAGCGCGTTCTGGAACGCGTCGGGGGTGTGGCCGTAGTCGACGTAGACGCGCGGTCCGCGCTCCCCCGAGACGAGCTCTGCGCGGCCCGGGATGTAGACGTCGAGACGGCTGTCCTCGAGCGCGTGCGCGACGGCGTCCAGGTCGAAGCCCGACTCCACCAGCATCACGATCGCCAGCGCGGCGTTGGACGCCATGTACCAGCCGATCAGCGAGACGGTGACGACGACGGAGCGGTTCTCGGGCCCCTCCAGGCGGAAGGTGGTGCTGTCGGGCGTCGCGTCCAGCACCGTCATCGACCAGTCGGCAGGCGTCGTCGGGGCGACTCCGACGACCGGAGAGCCGGCGAGCGTCGCGACGGGGATGCGGCTGCGCTCGGCGAGCTCGCGCCCCCAGGCGCTGTCGACCGTGACGACGCCGCGGCGTGCGCGCTCCGGCTCGAAGAGGTCGGCCTTGGCCTCGAAGTACTCGCGCAGATCGGAGTAGTCGTCGAGGTGGTCGTGGCTGAGGTTCGTGAAGCCGACGACGTCGAAGACGAGGCCGTCGATCCGGTGCCGCGTGAGCGCCTGCGCCGACACCTCGATGGAGACCGCGCGGACGGCGGACTCGCGCATCCGAGCGAGCAGGCCGTGCAGCTCGCTCGCCTCGGGAGTGGTCAGCGAGCTGACCACGGCGACGTCGCCGATCCGGCGCTCGGCGGTGGAGCTGAGGCCGGAGACGACTCCGAGCCGGCGCAGCAGCGCGTCGAGGATGTAGACGACGCTCGTCTTGCCGTTGGTCCCCGTCACGCCGAAGAGCGTCGGGACGTCCTCGCGGGTCCGGTGGATCCACGCGGCGACGTCGCCGAGGGCGGCCCGCGGGTCGGGAGTCACCAGCACGGGCAGGCCGCTGTCGGCGGCGAGCTCCGCTCCGGCGGGGTCGGTCAGCACGGCGACGGCTCCGGACGCCGCGGCGGCCGACGCGAAGGCCGCGCCATGGGCACGGCGTCCTGCGACACCGACGTAGAGGTCCCCGGACTCGACCTGGTTCGAGTCCAGCGTGACTCCGCTCACCTCGACGCCCTCGAGGCCGCGGACCGGGCCGAGGGAGAACTCGGCCACGAGCTGCGAGAGGCTCCGCGGCACGGGGTGCTCGGGGCGGAGGGAGGACTGCGGGCGAGGGTCGTGCACTGCCCGCTCTTTCTCTCGTTCTGGTGCGTGGATCGTGGTCCCGGCGGGGCTCACCACGTCGTCGGGTACTCGACGGGCGGCACCGTGGACGGCTCCACCCGGTTGGTCTTGAGCACCTGGGTCATGACCTGCTGGAAGACGGGAGCCGTCGCCTGGGACGTGTTCATCTTAACCGGATCGGCGATGGTGACCGTCACGACGTACTCCGGGTCCTCCGCCGGCGCGAGCCCGGCGAGCGAGACGGTGTAGCTCTTCGAGTAGCCGCCCTTGCCGTCGGGCTGCTGCGCGGTACCGGTCTTGGTGGCGATGTTGTAGCCGTCGACGTGGATGTCGTTCGCCAGCCAGCCCTCGTTGTAGTGCGTCTGCAGCATGTCGACGACCTGCTTCGCGGCCGAGCTCGACACCACCTGGGTGCCCGTCGCATCGGGGACGTCCACGACGGAGCCGTCGGCCGTGGTGCAGCCGTCGATCAGCTGCGACGGGAGCCGCACTCCGCCGTTGCCGAGCGTCTGGTAGATGCTCGCGACCTGCACCGCGGTCGCCGAGACGCCCTGGCCGAACATCGTCGTGTAGTTCGTCTGGTTGTCCCAGTCCTGGTAGTCGGCGAGCAGGCCGCCCTCCTCGCCGGGGAAGCCGCTCGTAGTGGGCGTGCCGAGACCGAACTTCTGCAGGTAGTCGTAGCGGGTCTGGGCCGACAGGCGGGAGCCGAGCATCGAGATGCCGACGTTCGACGAGTCCTTGAGGATGCCGGTCAGCGTGTAGTTCGTCGGGGTGTGCGCGAAGTCGTCGCTGAACGAGGCGCCGTCCTTCTCGAAGGAGTCCGGGACGACGACCTGGGTCGTCGGGCCCGCCTGGCCCTGGTCGATCAGCATCGCGGCCGTCATCGGCTTGAAGGTCGAGCCCGGCTCGAACGGCGCGCGGAACGCGCGCGAGCTGCGGTCGGCGGAGGCGCTCGCCTCGACGTTGTTGGGGTCGACGGTCGGCGTCTCGGCCACGGCGAGCAGCTTGCCGGTCTTGACCTCCTGCACCACGACGATCCCGTAGCTGCCGCCGACCTCGGCGACGCGCTGCGAGAGGACCTGCTGGGAGTAGTACTGGAGGTCGGAGTCGATGGTGAGCTTCAGCGTCCCGCCGTCGACGGCCGGGGTCTCCGAGACGGTGCTGCCCGGGATCCGGACGTAGTCGGCGCTGCGCTCGTAGCTCTCGGACCCGTTCTGCCCCGCGAGGCAGGTGTTCTCCGCGTACTCCATGCCCTCCTGGGCCGCTCCGTCCGCCCCGACGTAGCCGACGAGGTTGCCGGCCACCGCGCCGTTGGGGTAGCTGCGTCCCTGCTGGGTCTCGAAGTAGGTCCACGGGATGTCGAGCGCGACGAGCTTCTGGTAGGCCTCGAGGTCGAGCCCCTCCGAGAGGATCAGGTAGTTGGCCTTGGCGTCCTTCGCGAGCGCGGCGTCCACCGCTCCGGTGATCTGCTCGACCGACTGCCCGGTGATCGCGCCGATCTCGGAGGCGGCCTGCTGCACGCTGACCATGACCTTCTGGTCCTCGCCCAGCTCGCGCGGGAACTCGGCCACGTTCTTCGGCGAGGTGGTCAGCCGGTAGCGCGTGGTGGTGTCCGCGAGCACCGTCCCGGAGCGGTCCACGATGGGGCCGCGCTGACCGTAGGTGACGACGCTGTTCGACTGGTTCTGGGCGGCCGCATCGGTGAGCTCGTTCGCCCGCACGATCTGGATGTCCACCAGCTTGCCGATGAAGAGTCCGACGACGGCGACGATGATGACGAACGTGACGGCCGTGCGGCGTCTGCTCGAGCGGTGGTGTCTCACTGCGGCGGTGTCCTTCTTGCTCCGGGCGGGCGGGCCGCCGTTCGTCGGGTCCGGATGGTCGTCGTGCGCCCCGCGGGGCGGGTGCCCGCACGGAGGCGGACCGCGACGCCGTGCGTCAGTGCGTGATGGGCGCGGGCAGCTCGCCCTGCAACGGTACGGCCGCACCGTCGACAGCCGGGGAGGACGCGCTCGCGCCGGGCTGGAGAGCCGGGACGAGGGCGTTGGGCACGAGCGGCGCGGAGGCGGTGCCCGCGACTTCGCTCGACGCGGCGGAGGAGGGGTCGCCCAGCACGGCGCCGTCCGAGAGGCGGAGGTAGACCGGCGCGGTGTTGGCGACCATGCCCAGGCCCTGAGCGGCGGTGGCGAGGTTCTGCGGCGAGCTCAGCGTGTCGACGGCGTCCTGCTTCTCCGCGTTGCTGCGGGTGAGCGACTTCTGCTCGGTCTGCAGCGCCGAGATCTGGTAGGCCCCCTGCGAGAGGCCGACGCTCACCAGGAGCTGGACGACGATGATCGCGAAGAGGCCGGCGACGGCGACGATCCCGTAGACGAGCTTCGGGCGCGACTGCGCCTGACCGGCCGGGACGGCCTCGATGCGGGGGCGGGGCGCCTCCTCCTCGGGGCGTGCTCGGCGGGCGGTGTCGATGACGGCGGGGTCGATGACGGCGGTGGCGCTCATGCGGTGCTCCTGATCCTCTCGGCCGCGCGCAGACGCACGGGTGTCGCTCGGGGGTTGCGGGCCTTCTCGTCGTCGGAGGCGAGCTCGGCTCCGCGGATGACGAGTCGGAACTCGGGTCGGTGCTCCGGCAGCTCCATCGGGAGGCCGGCCGGGGCGGTGGAGGAGGACGCGGCCTGGAGCGCGCGCTTGACGATCCGGTCCTCGAGCGACTGGTACGCCTCGACGACGATCCGCCCGCCCTCGTTGATCCGGCCCAGTGCGGCGGGGATCGCCCGCTCGAGGACGGACAGCTCCTGGTTGACCTCGATCCGCAGCGCCTGGAAGACGCGCTTGGCGGGGTGGCCGTTCCGCTGGATCGCGACCGGGGTCGCCGCCTGGATGATCTCGACGAGACGGCCGGAGCGCTCCAGCGGAGCCTCGCGACGGGCCTCCACGATCTTCTTGGCGTAGCGCGCGGCGAGGCGCTCCTCGCCGTACTCGTGGAAGATGCGGCGCAGGGCGGTCTCGTCGTAGTCGGCGAGGATGCTCGCCGCTGTGAGCGGGGCGGTCGAGTCCATCCGCATGTCGAGCGGCGCGTCCTTGGAGTAGGAGAACCCGCGCTCGGTCTCGTCGAGCTGGAGCGAGGAGACGCCGAGGTCGAAGAGCGCACCGTCGATCGTGTCGATGCCCAGCTCGTCGAGCACGTCGGGCAGCTCGTCGTAGACGGCGTGCACGAGGTCGATCCGGGAGGCGTGGGCGGAGAGCCGCTCCCCCGCGAGCTGCAGCGCCTCGGGGTCGCGGTCCAGGCCCACGAGGTGCAGGCCGGGGAAGCGCTCGAGCAGCGCGAGCGAGTGCCCGCCCATGCCGAGCGTCGCGTCGACGACGACCGCCCCGTCGCGCTCCAGCGCCGGAGCCAGGAGCTCGACGCAGCGCTCGAGCAGCACCGGGAGGTGCCGCTCCTCGGTCGGGCGCGGAGCGCCCTTCGGAGTGTTCTCTGCCATGGCGGTCCCGCCGTTCCCGTTCCTGTCGTCCGATCCCCATCCACCTCGCGTCCGGACACCGGGGAAGGTGCGTCCGGGCGCCGAGTGGCTGGGAGTCGCGCGACAGGACCTAGAACAGGCCGGGGATCACCTCCTCCTGGGTGTCGGAGAACACGGACTCCTGCTCCTGCAGGTAGGTCTCCCAGGCGCCCTGCGCCCAGATCTCGGCGCGGTTGCCCGCTCCGATGACGGTGAGGTCGCGGTCGAGGCCCGCGTAGGCGCGCAGCGGAGCCGGGAGGGTCACACGGTTCTGCTTGTCCGGCGTCTCGGCGCTCGCGCCCGAGAGGAACACCCGGAGGAAGTCCCGCGCCTGCTTGCTGGTCACCGGCGCCTGCCGGATCTTCTCGTGCATGACCTCGAACTCGGCCTGGCTGAACACGTACAGGCACCGCTCCTGGCCGCGCGTGACGACGACTCCGGAGGAGAGCTCGTCGCGGAACTTGGCGGGGAGGATCACGCGGCCCTTCTCGTCGAGCTTGGGGGAATAGGTGCCGAGGAACACGGACTGCCCCCCCCACTTCTTCCGGCCAAGGATGGTGTGTCCTCCACAGTACTCCACTTCCCCCCACTCACAACCCCGGCGCGGCGCGGGGCGCGCCGGAGAGGCCCCGGTCATCCGCGTGTTTCCGCGGAATCGCGACAGTGGGGAGAAGTGGAGGGGGAGGGCCGCGGGAGGGAGGCCGCGGGCACGAAAAAAGGGCCGATCCGTGAGGATCGACCCTGTGGTGGAGCGGAGGGGAGGCTAGCCGCGCCCGTCTCCGCGGTTGTCCCACCTGTCGTTCAGACGGTCCATGAAGCCGGACCCCTGGCGGTTGCCCGAGCGGGGCTTCGACGGACGGCCGACGTCGGGCAGGCCGGGCGCGGAGGAGCCGCCGGCGGCCGGGCGCATGGCCACGATCACGCCGCCGAGCATGAAGGCGAACCCGAGGATGCCGACGAGGGGCTGGCGCACGACCACGCCCGCGACGAGCACGGCGAGACCGAGGATGCCGAGCAGGATGCCGAGCACGAGGGCCCGGTAGTTGGTGCCGCCGCGCCCCTTGCCGACCGCCGCCACGAAATCGGCGTCGTTCTGGTAGAGGTTCCGCTCCATCTCATCGAGGAGCCGTTGCTCGTGTTCCGAAAGCGGCATCGTGACCCCTTCAGGGTGCGGCGTCGACCCTTTCGGGGATCGGCACCGGAATAGGCGGCGTCTGGGCTCGACCGGTCGGGCGGCGCTTCAGTGTAGACCGAGCCCGACGCAGGCACCAGGCACCTTCGGTGCATAGGCTGGTCGGGTGAACCACAGCTCTCGACTGGTCGATCGCGTCCAGCTCCGAATCGATGAATTCCTCACCGGGCGCACGCCAATTCTGCGCTCCATAGGAGAGGACGTCTCCGCCCTCGGCGACCTTTCGCGGGACTTTCTCAGCGGGGGCAAGCGGTTCCGCGCGCGCTTCTGCGAGGCGGGCTGGAACGCGGTGTCGAGCACCTCGAGCGAGGCCCATCCGAGCGGCTCCGATCCGATCGCGAGGGTGGGCGCCGGGCTGGAGCTGTTCCACGCCGCCGCCCTCGTCCACGACGACGTGATCGACAACTCCGACACCCGCCGCGGCGCTCCCGCGGCCCACCGGCGCTTCTCCTCCTTCCACGCCGACGGCGGCTGGACCGGCGACCGCGACGAGTTCGGCCGCTCCTCCGCGATCCTCCTCGGCGACCTCCTCCTGGTCTGGTCGGACGAGATCTTCGCCGCGGCGGAGTGGTCGCTCGGGGATCGAGTCGCAGCCGAGCGCGCGCGCGCGGAGTTCAACCTGATGCGCACCGAGGTCACGCTGGGCCAGTACCTCGACATCCTCGAGGAGAGCGCGTGGGTGCAGCACCCCGAGCACGAGCACCTGCAGCGGGCGGAGCGGGTGGTGGTCTACAAGAGCGCGAAGTACAGCATCGAGGCGCCGCTGGTGATCGGCGGCTCCCTCGCCGGCGGCGACGACGCTCAGCTGGACGCCCTGCGCCGCTTCGGGCTCCCGGTCGGGATCGCCTTCCAGCTGCGCGACGACGTCCTCGGAGTCTTCGGCGACCCGGCAGTGACGGGCAAGCCGGCCGGCGACGATCTGCGGGAGGGCAAGCGCACCGTGCTGCTCGGCCTCGCCCGCGGCGCGTGCTCGCCGGGCGAGCGGGCCGAGCTCGACGCGGTCGTGGGCCGGAGCGACGCCGACGCGGCGTCCATCGCGCGGGCGCAGGAGATCATCGCGGGCAGCGGCGCCCTCGAGCGGCTCGAGGAGCGCATCGACCAGGAGGTGGCCGCGGCGATCGCGGTCCTCCCCGACGCGCCGCTCCGCACGGAGGGCGTGGCGGAGCTGCGCGAGCTGGCAGCCCAGGTCACGGTCCGCACCTCCTAGGAGCGGACCGGCGGGATCAGGCCAGGGCCTGGGCGACCCGCCGGACCTCGGCCTTGCGGCCAGCGCGGAGGGCGACGATCGGGCTCGTGCCCAGGCTCTCCTCGACCGTCAGCATCCAGTCGACCGCCTCGTCGTCGGTGAAGCCGGAGTCGGCGAGCAGGATCGCGGTGCCGCGGATCTCGCTCATCGGCTCCCCGTCGCGGAGGAAGAGGGCGGGGACCTTCAGCACGCCGTCGCGGCGGGTGCCGAGCAGGTGGCGCTCCTCGAGGAGGCGGCGGACCCGGCCGGCGCCGAGCCCGGTCAGCTCCACGAGGTCGGGGACGGTCAGCCACTCGAGCTCGGAATCGGTCGAGGTGGCGGGGGAAGCGGACGAGTCGGTCACGCGTCAAGACTGCCACGAGCCCGGAGGGCCGCCAACTGCGGGCGCCCCGGAGAAGGAGTCGGGCCCGTCCTGCGCCGCCCGGGCGTCGCTCACCGGTTCCCCCGGGGGTCTTGCCTAGACTCGTCGCGTGACCACCAGCCAGCTCGACCCTCTCCTCGGCCGTCTCGTCGACGGCCGGTACGAGGTGCGCTCGAGGATCGCCCGCGGCGGCATGGCGACGGTCTACCTCGCGCACGATCAGCGCCTCGAGCGCCGCGTGGCGATGAAGGTCATGCACGGCCACCTCTCCGACGACGCGACGTTCAAGAACCGCTTCGTCCAGGAGGCGCGCTCCGCCGCCCGTCTCGCCCACCCGAACGTGGTCAGCGTCTTCGACCAGGGCCAGGACTCGGACATGGCCTACCTGGTGATGGAGTACCTCCCCGGGATCACCCTGCGCGACCTGCTCAAGGAGCGCGGCCGACTGACCGCCCAGCAGGTCGTCGACATCATGCACTCCGTGCTCTCGGGTCTCGCCGCCGCGCACCGCGCCGGGATCCTCCACCGCGACCTCAAGCCCGAGAACGTGCTCCTCGCCGACGACGGCCGGATCAAGATCGGCGACTTCGGCCTCGCGCGCGCCGCCTCCGCCAACACCGCCTCCGGTCAGGCCCTCCTCGGCACGATCGCCTACCTCTCCCCCGAGCTGGTCACGCGGGGCACCGCCGACACCCGCAGCGACATCTACGCCATCGGGATCATGATCTACGAGATGCTCACCGGAGAGCAGCCCTTCACGGGCGAGCAGCCGATGCAGATCGCGTACCAGCACGCGAACGACTCCGTCCCGTACCCCAGCGCGACGGTCGCCTCCGTCCCCACCTCGCTCGACGAGCTCGTCCTCTGGGCGACCGAGCGCGACCCGGACATGCGGCCCCGCGACGCCGGTGTCATGCTCGCGCAGCTGCTCGAGGCCGAGCGGCTCATGGACATCACACCGAGCGACCGGCGCGGCGACACGCAGGCGGTCACCCCGCTCCCGGCGCCCGTCGCCGATCCGGCGCCCGCGACGGCCGTCTTCGATACGGCGGAGCCCGGGCAGACCTCGGTCTTCGACCCGGCGCCGGCCCCCGGAGCGGTGCTCGTGGTCGACGAGGACGACGACACCGTCGCCCGGCTCGCGAGCAGGCGCCGCGTCCGACGGCGCCGCGGCGTCCTGCTCACGGTGGTCGTCCTCCTCCTGGCGCTCATCGGCGGCGGGACGGCCTGGTGGTTCGGCGAGGGACCCGGCGCGATCGTGTCGATCCCGGACGTCGTCAGCCAGTCGCAGCAGGACGCGACGGCCCAGCTGCAGGCGCAGGGCTTCGAGGTGCAGCCGCAGGAGACGCCCGACCTCACCGTGCCCGCGGGGACGGTCGTGAGCTCCGATCCGCCCGGCGGGCAGGGGGTGCACAAGGGCTCCGTCATCACGCTGACCGTCTCGAGCGGGCCGCGCCAGCTGCCGGTCCCGTCTCTCGCAGGCCTCTCGGAGGCCGACGCTGCCGCCGCGGTGACGGGCGGCTCCTTCACCGTCGGCGACGTCTCGAAGATCTTCGACGCCGACGTCGACGCCGGTGTGGTCGTCTCCGCGTCGCTGCCTGACGGATCGGCGCTGCCCGAGACGATGTCCGAGACCAGCACCATCGCGATGGTGGTGAGCCTCGGACCGATCCCGAACGTCGTCGGCCTCTCGATCGACGACGCGACGGCGAAGGCGGAGGCGGCCGGTCTCGCCCTCGACCGCAGCGGCGAGGACTGGAGCGACACCGTGGCCGCGGGCGTCGTCCTCACGCAGGCGAACCCGGAGGCGCCCGCCGTGACCGGCGACACCGTCTCGGTCGTCGTGTCGAAGGGGCCCGAGCCCGTCGCCGTGCCGAACGTCGTGGGGATGAACCGCGACGAGGCGAAGGCGGCCCTCGAGGCGGCGGACCTGTCGTGGAGCTACTCCCTGACGACGCTCGGCCCGCTGATCGACGCGGCGCCGAACGAGCTGACCAAGGTCACGAACCAGTCCAACAAGGCCGGCGATCTCGTGCAGCGCGGCACGACGATCCAGCTGTCGATCACCATCACGACCTGACGCCGCCGGTCGAGCTCTCAACGAGGACTCGACCGGCGGTCGGGGTCGGATCAGATCGCGCGGCCCCGGAGCTCCTCCGCCACGAGGAACGCGAGCTCGAGCGACTGCATGTGGTTGAGGCGCGGGTCGCAGACCGACTCGTACCGGGTGGCGAGCGTCGCCTCGTCGATGTGCTCCGAGCCGCCGAGGCACTCGGTGACGTCGTCGCCCGTGAGCTCGACGTGGATGCCGCCCGGGTGCGTCCCCGCGGCGCGGTGCGCCTCGAAGAAGCCCTTGACCTCGTCGACCACGTCGTCGAAGCGACGGGTCTTGTAGCCGGTCGGCGTCGTCAGCCCGTTGCCGTGCATCGGATCGGTCACCCACAGCGGCAGGGCGTCGCTCCGCTTGACGGCCTCGAGCAGCGGCGGGAGGGCGTCGCGGATCCTCCCGGCACCCATGCGGGTGATGAAGGTGAGGCGACCGGGCTCCCGCTCGGGGTCGAGCTTGTCGATCAGCTCGAGCATCGTCTCGGGCGTGGTCGACGGGCCGAGCTTCACGCCGATCGGGTTGCGCACCCGCGACAGGAAGTCGACGTGCGCGCCGTCGAGCTCGCGGGTGCGCTCGCCGATCCAGATGAAGTGGCTGGAGGTGTTGTACGGCGTGCCGGTCCGCGAGTCGATGCGCGTCATGGGGCGCTCGTAGTCCATCAGCAGGCCCTCGTGGCCGGTGTAGAACTCGGTGCGCTTCATGCCCTCGAAGTCGGCCCCGCACGCCACCATGAACTTGACCGCGCGGTCGATCTCGCGGGCCAGCTGCTCGTAGCGCTGGTTCTGCGGGTTCTCGGTGAAGCCCTTGTTCCAGTAGTGGACGAGGCGCAGGTCGGCGAATCCGCCCTGCGTGAAGGCGCGGATGAGGTTCAGCGTCGAGGCGGCGGTGTGGTAGCCCTGCACGATGCGGCGCGGGTCCGCGGCGCGCGACTCCGGGGTGAAGTCGTAGCCGTTGACGATGTCGCCGCGGTAGGCGGGCAGGGTCACGTCGCCGCGGGTCTCGAGGTCGCTCGAGCGCGGCTTCGCGAACTGGCCGGCCATCCGGCCCATCTTGATGACGGGCATGCTCGCGCCGTAGGTCAGGACGACGGCCATCTGCAGCACGGTCTTGACGCGGTTGCGGATCTGCTCGGCGGTCGCTCCTGCGAAGGTCTCGGCGCAGTCGCCGCCCTGCAGGAGGAACGCCTCGCCGCGGGCCGCGGCTCCGAGACGCTCGCGCAGCTGGTCCACCTCGCCGGCGAACACCAGCGGAGGGAGCGCGGCCACCTCGGCGGACGCCGCTCGCACGGCCTCCGCATCGGGCCACTGCGGCTGCTGCTTGATCTCGAGCTCGCGCCAATAGTCCAGGCCGGCGACCACGGAGGGGGCGGCGAGGACGTACGGTTCGTTCGGATCGATGACCACGAGGGTGTTCCCGGTTCTGACGGGCGCCAGCGGCGCGCGGAGGGCCGCCGTCCGGACGGACGGCAGCGGTTGACGAGCTTATCGCCTGGCAGGGCGCTCGGCCGGGAGGGGGCCCCGGCGTCGAGCGGGCGCTCAGCGGGTGAGGGCCGCGCGCTTCTCCTTGACCGAGGTCGCGTAGACGTCGAGGTACTCCTGGCCGCTCAGGGCGAGGAGCTCGTACATGATCTCGTCGGTGATCGAGCGGAGGATGAACCGGTCGCCCTCCATGCCCTCGAAGCGGCTGAAGTCGAGCGGCTCCCCGAAGACGATGCCGATGCGGCCCAGCTTCGGCAGGCGCTTGCCGATGGGCATGATGCGCGCGGTGTCGATCATGGCGACCGGGATGACGGGCACGCGGGCCTCGAGGACCATGCGCGCGACACCGGTGCGGCCGCGGTACATCCGGCCGTCGGGGCTGCGCGTGCCCTCGGGATAGATGCCCAGGGCGTGGCCGCCCGCGAGGACGCGGAGGCCCGTGTTGAGCGAGGCCTCCGACGCCTTGCCACCGGAGCGGTCGATGGGCAGCATCCCCGTGGCGGTGAAGAACGTCCGCGTCGCCCAGCCCTTGAGGCCCTTGCCGGTGAAGTAGTCGCTCTTGGCGAGGAAGACCATGTTCCGCTCGATCACCAGCGGGAGGATCACGGAGTCGATGAAGGAGAGGTGGTTGCTCGCGAGGATCACGCCGCCGTTCTGCGGCACCTTGTCGGCGCCGACCACCCACGGCCGGAAGATCGTCTTCAGGAGCGGGCCCGCGACGATGTGCTTCATGAACCAGTAGAACATCGGGCTCCTCGGCGGTGCGGCGGATCGGGTGCGGCGGGTGCCGCTAGAGGGAGCTCGCGTGCAGGCGCGCCAGGTCGGCGGCCCCCACGACTCCGGCGTCGTTGACGAGCTCCGCGATGCGGAACTCGGGCTCGGGGTGGTAGCCCCGGGCGGGGAGGTTGTCGAGGTAGGCCTGGCGGATGGGGTCCAGCAGGAGGTCGCCCGCCTGCGCCACTCCGCCGCCGATGACGAACATCTGCGGGTCGAGGACGGCGCTCAGGCTGGCCGCCGCCTCGCCCAGCCAGTGGCCGAGCTGTCGCAGCGCCGCGAGGGCGCCGAGGTCGCCAGCGGTGATCAGCTCGGAGATGAGGTGGCCGTTCAGCTCGCCGCCGTTGCGGGCGCGGGCGTCGGCGATGCCCTGGCCGATCCCGCCCGCGTCGGCCAGCTCGCCGGCGAAGCGCTGGAGCGCGCGGCCCGAGCCGTACTGCTCGATGCAGCCGCGGGCGCCGCAGCCGCAGGGCAGGCCTCCGGGGACGACGCGCATGTGCCCGATCTCGGCCGCGGCGCCGAAGCCGCCGCGCAGGAGCCGGTCGTTGATGACGATCGCGCCACCCACTCCGGTGCCGATGGTGAGCATCAGCATGTCGCTGACGAGGCGGCCCGAGCCGTAGCGGAACTCGGCCCAGCCGGCGGCGTTCGCATCGTTCTCGATGATGATCGGCAGGTCGATGCGGGCCGAGAGCTTCTCGCGGAAGGGCTCGTTGCGCCAGTTGATGTTCGGGGCGTAGTAGACGATCGACTGCGAGGCGTCGATGAAGCCGGCGGCGGCGACTCCGACCGCGGAGACGTCTCCCGGGAGCAGGCCGGAGCGCAGATGCTCGACCATCTCGACCACGACGTCGACGATCAGCTCGGGGTGCCCGGCAGGAGTGGGCCGACGGTCCTCGCGGAGGATCCCCCCGAACTCGTCGACCAGGGCTCCGGCGATCTTCGTGCCGCCGATGTCGATCCCGATCGCGTGCACGCGAACCGCCTTCCCGTCGCCACCGGCGCGGCAGCGTCGGCGGGCCGCCCTGAGCGGCGGCCAGGACGAGTGTAGTGACCGCGAGCGCTCCGATGCGGCTCAGCGGCGAGACCCGGCGACGCGTGTCGGCCCTCCTCGCGGAGCCACCCCTGGATCGTTACCCTGAACGGATCCACAGCTTGCGCCGCGCCGGTAGGGTGGAGACGACGTTCATTCAGGTACCGAAGGAGTTGCCGTGGACCAGTTCGATTCCCCCCTGGTGGTTCCGGCCGATCCCCAGGCCAACACGACCGCCCTCCTGCTGGACCGCGTCCGCGAGACACCCGATCGCCCGCTCTTCGCGCTGCCCGACGGCGACGGCTGGCGCGATGTGACGGCGCAGGAGTTCCTCGACCAGGTCACGGCCCTCGCGAAGGGCTTCGTCGCCGCCGGCCTCGAGCCGGGCGAGAAGGTCGGGCTGATCTGCAAGACGCGCTACGAGTGGACGCTGATCGACTTCGCCGTCTGGTTCGCCGGCGGGATCCTCGTCCCGGTGTATGAGACCTCCTCCCCCGCGCAGGTGCAGTGGAACCTCGCCGACTCCGGCGCGCACGCCGTGATCGTCGAGACTCCCGAGCACTTCGCCCGCTTCGACGAGATCCGCGCCGACCTTCCCGAGGTCCGACTCGCCTGGCAGATCGGGCTGGGCGATCTGGACAAGCTCGTCGCGCGCGGCGTCGACGTGCCGGACGCCGAGATCGAGCGCCGCCGCTCGCTGGCGACCGGCACCGACATCGCGACGATCATCTACACCTCCGGCTCCACCGGCCGCCCCAAGGGCTGCATCATCCGGCACTCGAACTTCGTCGAGCTCAGCCGCAACTCGGCGGTCGCCCTGACGGAGCTGATCCACCAGCCCGGCGCGTCGACGCTGCTGTTCATCACCACGGCGCACGTGTTCGCCCGCTTCATCGCGATCCTCTGCGTGCACGGCGGGGTGAAGGTGGGGCACCAGGCCGACACCAGGCAGCTGCTCCCCTCGCTCGCGTCCTTCAAGCCGACGTTCCTCCTGGCCGTGCCGCGCGTGTTCGAGAAGGTCTACAACTCCGCCGAGCAGAAGGCCGAGGCCGGGGGGAAGGGGAAGATCTTCCGCCGCGCGGCCGACGTCGCCGTCGCCCACTCGATGGCGCTCGAGGCGGGCTCGGTGCCGCTCGCGCTGAAGCTGCAGTTCCTCCTCTTCGACCGGCTCGTCTACTCGAAGCTGCGCACCGCCATGGGCGGGAACGTCCGCTTCGCGGTGTCCGGCTCGGCGCCGCTGGGAGACCGGCTCGGGCACTTCTTCCACAGCCTCGGCATCAAGATCCTCGAGGGCTACGGCCTCACGGAGACGACGGCGCCCGCCACGGTCAACCGCACCGAGCGTTTCAAGATCGGCTCGGTGGGCCCGGCGATGCCCGGCGTCTCGATCCGGATCGCGGGCGACGGCGAGATCCAGGTGCGCGGCATCGACGTCTTCGGCGGCTACTGGAACAACGAGGCGGCGACGGCCGAGTCGTTCGACGGCGAGTGGTTCCGCACGGGCGACCTCGGAACCCTGGACGAGGACGGGTACCTGCGCGTCACCGGGCGGAAGAAGGAGATCATCGTCACCGCCGGCGGCAAGAACGTCGCTCCGGCGGCGCTGGAGGATCCGATCCGCGCGAACCCGCTGGTCGGCCAGGTCGTCGTCGTCGGCGATCAGCGCCCGTTCATCGCTGCTCTGGTCACGCTCGACTCCGAGATGCTGCCGACGTGGCTCGCCAACAACGGGCAGGACAAGGGCCTCTCACTCGAGGACGCGGCCGTGAACCCGGTCGTTCTGGCCGAGGTGCAGCGGGCCGTCGATGCGGCGAACGAGCGCGTGTCCCGCGCCGAGTCGATCCGGAAGTTCGTGATCCTCCCGACCGAGTTCACGGAGGCGAGCGGTCACCTGACTCCGAAGATGAGCATCAAGCGCAACGTCATCCTCGCCGACTTCGCCGACACCATCGCCGCCGTCTACTCCGCCGCCCCCGCCACCGAGGGCATCTCCCTCCGCTGACCCCGCGCTCTCCCGCCGTCACCAGCAGGCCGTCCCGATCGCAGCCGCCTCCGGGACAGCGCGCCCAGCTCTATCCCGTCGGCGGAACGCACGACGCTCCTCGGAACGCGCCCACCTCGAAAGGCCGACCGCGCGGAGCCGGGCAAGGACCGGCTCCCCTCGACACAGCCGTATCCGGAAAAGCGCGTCCCAGCGCTTTCCCGTCGGCGGAACGCACGACGCTCCACAGAACGCGCCCACCCCGAGAAGCCGACCGCGCGGAGCCAGGCAGGGACCGGCTCCCCCTCAACACAGCCGTATCCGGGAAATCGCGTCCCAGCGCTTTCCCGTCGGCGGAACGCCCGACGCTCCACGGAACGCCCCCACCTCGCTGAGCCGACCGCGCCGGGCCGGGCAGGGACCGGCTCCCCCCTCAACGCAGCCGTATCCGGTGAAGCGCGTGCCAGCGCTTCACCGTCGGCGGAACGCACGACGCTCCACCGAACGCGCCCACCTCGAAAAGCCGACCGCGCCGGGCCGGGCAGGGACCGGCCCGGAATCGAACTCAGAACCAGTCGGATTCCCGGACGGCCTTCATGGCGGCGCGGCGGTCGTCCTGGGAGAGGCGGTCGAGGTAGAGGCGTCCGTCGAGGTGGTCGCATTCGTGCTGGAGGGCCTGGGCCATGAGGCCGTCGCCTTCGAGGACGATCTCGTTGCCGTCGAGGTCGGTGCCGCGGACCTTCGCGTGCGGGTAGCGGATCGCGGGGTACCAGAGGTTCGGGACGGAGAGGCAGCCCTCGTCGACCGGTCGCGGGTCCCCGCTGAGCTCGATGATCTCGGGGTTGAGGATGTACCCGATGACGCCGTCGACGTTGTAGCTGAAGGCGCGGAGGTTGACGCCGATCTGGGGGGCTGCGACGCCGGCGCGTCCGGGCGGTCGGACGCTGTCGACGAGGTCCTCGACGAGGCCGCGGACGCCGACGTCGACCGTCTCGATGGTCGTGGACCGGGTCTTCAGCACCGGGTCCCCGAAGATGCGGATCTGGCGTTCGGTCATGTGGTGCGCTCCCTCAGGGCCTCCTCCGCGCTCAGGAGGGCGTTCTCGACGACTTCACTCGCTGCGGGGTGCGGCCAGTACTGGCTGCGGGCGAGTCCGCGGATGCCGGTGCCGGCGCTGGCGGCCTGGACGAGCGGCTGAATGAGGATACTGGCCTGCGGCCCGATGATGTGCGCGCCGAGGAGGGCGCCGTCGATGCCGACGACCAGGAGGCAGGCGCTGGAGTCGTCCTCGAGCGCCCAGCCGAAGGCGGTGGAGCCGTACTCCTGGGTGACGGTGACGACGTCCAGGCCCTGGTCCCGCGCCTCGGCCGCGGTGAGCCCGAAGTGGGCGATCTGCGGGTGGGCGAAGATCGCGCCGGGCACCGGCGAGAGGGTGTTGGAGAGCAGCTCGCCCGGGTGCAGGAGGTTGTGCGCCACGAGGCGCGCCTCGTGGTTGGCGACGTGCTTGAGCTGCCAGCGCGACGACACGTCGCCGAGGGCGAAGAGGCCGGGCACGGGGCGTCCGCCGGAGAGGACGCGCTGCTCGGTGTCGACGCTGATCCGGCCGTCCTCGTGCAGATCGATCCCGACGGAGGCGGCGGCGACCGTGTCGCTGTTGGGGTCGCGGCCGAGCGCGACGAGCAGCAGGTCGGTCTCGACCGTCGTGCCGTCGCTGAGGGCGACGCGGAGCCCGTCAGGGCGGGCGTCGACGCTCTCGGCGCTCACTCCGGTGAGCACCGTGTACCGCTCGGCGGCGATCCCGGTGAACCGGCGCGAGACGTCCTCGTCGAGGGCGCGGAGGAGGCGGTCGCCGCGGACGGCGACGGTCACGGCCGTGCCGAAGGAGGAGAAGACGTGGGCGAACTCGACGGCCACGGCGCCGCCGCCGAGGATCAGCATCCGCTCGGGGAGCTCGTCGAGCCGCATGACCGAGGACGAGTCCTGGATGCGGGGGTCCGGCTCGTACGCGGCGAGGAGCGGCCTGGGCCGCGAGCCGGCGGCCACGACCACCTGCGGAGCACTGATGCGGGCACCGCTGGCGCTGACGAGGACGTGCGGGCGGTCGCCGTCTCCGAGCGACTCGAAGCCGAAGCTCTCGCGGAGGACGGTCACGTTCGGGGAGCGCTGATCGCGGTACTCGAAACCGCCCTCGCTGATCGCGTCGATCCGGCCGAACACACGGTCGCGCACCTCGGCCCACTCGGGGCGGCGGAGGCGGGAGTGGACGCCGATCGGGCCGCCCTGGTCGACGTCGGTGACCACGTCGGCGACGTGGACGAACATCTTGGTCGGGATGCAGCCGGCGTTGAGGCAGGTGCCGCCGAACCACTCGCCGTCGTCGAGGATCGCGACCCGCAGGCCGTCGAACTCCGGACCGACGATCGAGTTGCCGGAGCCGGCCCCGACGACGATCAGGTCGAAGGCGTCGGTGGACGCGTCGGGCCCGTCGGTGCGGTCCTGGTGCGCGGCGGACGCCGCCCCGGAGCCCCGGGGCTCAGACACGTCGGACCGGCATGCCCTCGACCACGAGCGCGGCGAGCAGGCGTGCGGCGTCCTTCGTGCCCTCGCGCAGCTGCTCCCACTTCACCACGGAGCCGGCGGCGAGCACCGGGTCGTAGGGGATGCGGACGATGTCGCGGACGCGGGAGCGGAAGTGCGACTCGATCTCCTCCAGCTTCACCAGGCTCGTGCCCTGCGTCGCCGTGTTGAGCGCGACGACCGCGTTGCGCACCAGGGCGCCGTAGCCGTTCGCGTCCAGCCAGGTGAGGGTCTCGGAGGCCAGGCGGGCCTCGTCGACGCTGCCGCCCGAGACGATCACCACCGTGTCGGCGCGCTGCAGCGTGGGCCGCATCACCGAGTGCACGATGCCCGTGCCGCAGTCGGTGAGCATGATCGAGTAGAAGCGCTCGACCAGGTCGGCGACCACGTTGTAGTCGTCCTCGTCGAAGGCCTCGGAGAGCTGCGGGTCGGTGTCGGAGGCGAGGACGTCGAGGCGGGTCTCGTCGCGGGAGACCATCGTCGAGAACTCGGTGAACCCCGTCACGCCGGCCGCGCGGTTCACGACGTCGCGGACGGTCGCCCGCGTCTGCTTGGGGACGCGCTCGGCCAGGGTGCCGCGGTCGGGGTTCGCGTCGACCGCGATGATGCGGTCCTCGCGCGCGTCGGCGAGGGCCATGCCCAGGAGCGTCGTGACCGTGGTCTTGCCGACGCCGCCCTTGCGGGTCATGACCGGGA
Organism: Rathayibacter sp. AY1D1; assembly: GCF_002932635.1. Classification (NCBI taxonomy): domain Bacteria; kingdom Bacillati; phylum Actinomycetota; class Actinomycetes; order Micrococcales; family Microbacteriaceae; genus Rathayibacter; species Rathayibacter sp. AY1D1. The sequence continues at coordinate 83,741 of NZ_PSVY01000001.1, read as the reverse complement.
CGAAGCGGGTGCCGCCCTCGAACTGCCGGCCGATCCGCTCGTCCATCGCCTTCCACGCCTTCACCTTCGCGGAGTCGCCGAGGTTGACCGTGTGGAAGGTCAGGCCGTAGAGGAAGCGGTGCCAGCCGCCCGTGGGAGCGGGACGGGTCTTGCGGTTGACCTCCAGGAGCCTGTCCGGGGTGAGCATCGACGCCGACTCGGGGACGGCGGCGCTCGGCGCGGACGGGGCGGGAGCGGCGCTCGAGGACTCGGCGCGGAGGCGGTCGCGGCGCGTGGGGACGGCGGCGGGCTCCCCCGCGGACTCGGACGCCGCGGGCTTCTCGGCGGACTCCGCTCGGGCGGGGATCCCCGCCGAGACCGGTCCGTTCGCGCCGGACGGGTGAGCGGGAGCCGGTGAGGGGGTCGGAGCAGGACTCGGCTCCGGGGGCGCGAGAGCGTGCGAGCGCGAGGGCGGCAGGCCGAGGCGGCCGACGTCGATCGCGTCCTCGTCCTCGACCGGAGCGGGGGCGGTGGAGCGGCGCCGCGGGCCGGGCGGGGTGATCCGCACGCCGTCGGGCAGGAGGGTCGGAGCGGTGTCGCTCGCTCGCGGGGAGTACTGACCCGATTCCCGAGCCGCGTCCATGGCGGTCCGCGGCGTGGGACCGGTGCCGGTGTCGGGCTGTTCGTCGTTGCGCTCATCCATGCGAACGAGCCTCCTTCCGCTCAGGACGAGTGTACCGGCGGGCCCGGATCGCGCCGGGCGGCTTGGTCGGAGCGCGCTCCGACTGCTAGTGCGGCCCGCTTCCGGAGGCGGCGCGGACGGCGCGTGCAGCGAACGGTTAGGTTCTGCCGCCCGGAGGAACGTAAAGTAGTCAGCCATGCATGTACTCAGCGTGAGCTCCCTCAAGGGCGGCGTCGGCAAGACCACGGTGACGCTCGGCCTTGCATCCGCGGCGTTCTCGAAGGGCCTGCGAACGCTGGTCGTCGACCTCGATCCCCAGTCCGACGTGTCGACCGGAATGGACATCAACGTCGCCGGCCACCTCAACATCGCCGACGTCCTGACGTCGCCGAAGGAGAAGATCGTCCGCTCGGCGATCGCCCCCTCCGGCTGGACCAAGGAGCACCACGGCACGATCGACGTGCTGATCGGCAGCCCCTCCGCGATCAACTTCGACGGGCCGCACCCCAGCATCCGCGACATCTGGAAGCTCGAGGAGGCCCTCGCGAGCGTCGAGGCCGACTACGACCTCGTGCTGATCGACTGCGCCCCCTCGCTCAACGCCCTGACCCGCACGGCCTGGGCCGCGAGCGACCGCGTCGCCGTCGTCACGGAGCCGGGCCTGTTCTCGGTGGCCGCCGCCGACCGGGCGCTCCGGGCGATCGAGGAGATCCGCCGCGGACTCAGCCCGCGCCTCCAGCCGCTGGGCATCATCGTCAACCGCGCCCGCGTCCAGTCGCTGGAGCACCAGTTCCGGATCAAGGAGCTGCGCGACATGTTCGGGCCGCTCGTCCTCAGCCCGCAGCTCCCGGAGCGCACCTCCCTTCAGCAGGCGCAGGGCGCGGCGAAGCCCGTCCACGTCTGGCCCGGGGAGAGCGCCCAGGAGATGGCGCACAACTTCGACCTGCTGCTCGACCGCGTCATCCGCACCGGACGCATCGGCGAGCAGGTCCCCGCCGCGACCTAGGGCCGGCGGGTCCGCCGGACTTCTCCGGCTCGAGATCTCGGAACGCGGGCGATGCTCGGTGCCCGAGGAGTGCCAGGGACGGCGCCGGCGGACGCTCGGCGTCGGAGTTCAGCGCGGACTCTCGATGCGCGGGCGGAGCCCATCGTCGGATCCGCAGGGCGGGACACGGACGGAGCCCGTCATCGGACCCGCATGCTAGCGGGCGTGATCGGCGGGGAGCTCGCGTCCGGCGGACGGATCACGCGGGCGGGGCCCGCCATTCGACCAGCTCGGTGAGACTCGGGTGCCGCCCGTTGCCCGCTCAGCACGGCTGCAGGCAGGTCCGCTCCTGATCAGCTGAGCGCGCGGAGGAGACCCCGGAGTCCCCGGGGCCGCGGCCGACCCGCGAGGGGTGGGCGGTCAGCCGACGCGGCGGGAGGCGCGGCGCTGGGCGAGCTCGTCGCCCGGGTCGACCGACTGATGGTCGAGCTCGACGAGGCTCGACTCGACTTCGCGGAGGACCTTGCCGACGGCGATGCCGAAGACGCCCTGGCCGCGGCTGAGCAGGTCGATGACCTCGTCGTTCGAGGTGCAGAGGTAGACGCTCGCGCCGTCGCTCATCAGGGTCGTCTGGGCGAGGTCGTCGACCCCGGACTCGCGGAGCTGGTTGACCGCCGTGCGGATCTGCTGGAGCGAGATCCCGGTGTCGAGCAGGCGCTTGACCAGCTTCAGCACGAGGATGTCGCGGAAGCCGTAGAGGCGCTGCGTTCCGGAGCCGGACGCGCCGCGCACGGTGGGCTCGACGAGCTCGGTCCGCGCCCAGTAGTCGAGCTGCCGGTAGGTGATCCCCGCGGCGCGCGCCGCGACGGCCCCGCGGTAGCCCGCGTCGGCGTCGAGCTCGGGCAGTCCGTCGGTGAACAGGACGAGGTCGCGCTGGCCGCTGACGTCGCGGCTGACTTCTCTCATCCCTGTGCCTCTCGGATCCGGACGCCGGATCCTCCGAACGCGCTCCCTACCGTACCGACCGGCGCAGGCCGAGTAAACGACATCGGCCTCGGCGCCGCGGCGTGTCGCACGGGCCGCCCGACGGCCGGCGGCGCGGCCCTCACGAGCGGGCGATCCGCGAGAGGGCGCTGCGCACCATCGCCCCGCGGATCGTGCCCAGCTGGGTCGCGAGCCCCACCGCGTTCTCGGCAGCGCCGGCGGAGCCGGACGCCTCTCCGCGGCGGGCGCTGGAGGCGACGACGCTCTCGATGAGCGACATCTCGCGCTCGACGGCGACGCGGAGCGGTCGGAGATGGCGGGGCTCGATACCGGATCGGCCGAGGTCGACGAGCGCCTTGAGCGTCGTCACGGCCTCGTCCCCGAACACGTCGCCGCCCCGCACGAGCCCGGCGGCGATGGCCTCCTGGACGAGAGCGGGCGTGGCACCGGACTCGGCCGCGAGGCCCTCGCGGGTCAACCGCGTGGCGGGGCCGAGGAGCGAGGCGCTCGGACCCCCGACACCGGCCGGCAGGGCGGGCTCGCGTCCGGCGTCGATGTCGTCGAGGTATCCGCGGATGACCTTGAGGGGGAGGTAGTGGTCGCGCTGCAGAGCGAGGATCATCCGGAGCCGCTCGACGTCGGAGCCCGAGAACTTGCGGTAGCCGGAGTCGGTGCGGGCCGGCGAGACGAGCCCCTGCTCCTCGAGGAAGCGCAGCTTGGACGGGGTGACGTCCGGGAACTCACTGGTCAGCCTGGCCAGCACCTGCCCGATGCTCAGCAGAGCGGCGGAGCCGGTGGGGAGGGCGCGCGCGGAGGAGCGGCCCACGGCTCACGCGTCCGGAGCGGCGACGAGGTCGGCGCGGGACGCGTAGAAGGTGAGTCGGAACTTGCCGACCTGCACCTCGGAGCCGTCGGTGAGGATCGCGGACTCGATCCGGACCCCGTCGAAGTAGGTGCCGTTCAGGGAGCCGAGGTCGTGGACCTCGAACGCCGTGCCGCGGCGGACGAACTCGGCGTGCCGGCGCGAGACCGTGACGTCGTCGAGGAAGATGCCCGCGTCGGGGTGACGGCCGACCGTCGTGGAGTCGGTGTCGAGGAGGAAGCGGGCGCCGGTGTTCGGTCCGCGGCGCACGACCAGCAGCGCGGATCCCGAGGGCAGAGCCCCGACGGCCTCGGCCTCCTCGCGGGACGCGCGGTTGTCGAGAGCGGCGAGCTGGGCACCGATGTCGTCGGTGAACGTCAGAGTCGTCTCCGTCGACGGCTCACCGGGAACGGAATTGTGCTGGGCGGATGATGCTCCACCGACGGGCTCGACCAAGACGTACCTCCTATCAGGTCAGCGTATCCGAATCGTGACCCTCGTCGGACCCCTGAGCACCTGTGCGGACCCCCAGGACGAGGTCCCGCGTCTGGACGGCGTAGACGATCCCGGCCCACCAGTAGAGGAATGCGCCCCACAGCGCGAAGGCCCAGGCGATGGGGAGCGAGGCGGGCGCGAGGGCCGGGAACGCCTGCCCCAGCATGATCAGCGGGAGCGCGTAGAAGAGGCAGAAGGTCGCGAATTTCCCCAGGTGGTGCACGGGAAGCGGTCCGTAGCCGTTGTTCGCCAGGACGACCGCCAGGACCACGAGCATCAGGTCGCGGGCGAGCAGCACGGCGACCAGCCACCAGGGCACCAGTCCGCGGGCCGCGAGGCCCAGGACGGTGGCGAAGATGTAGAGGCGGTCGGCGGCCGGATCGAGGACGCGGCCGAGGCGCGTCATCTGGTCGAAGCGGCGCGCGATCCAGCCGTCGAGGTAGTCGGTGAGGCTCGAGACGACGAGGGTCAGGAGCGCGAGCGCGTCCTCGCCGAGGACCACGAGCACGAGGAACACCGGCACCAGCGCGAGACGCACCATGCTGAGGACGTTCGGGACCGTCCAGATCCGGTCCTCACCGGTGCGCGCCATGCGCCCAGCCTAGGCGGGGCGCACGGCGGCGTGGTCAGCGCTTGTCGCGCCAGACCCGCTCGAACGGCAGGCGCCAGGCGTGCGGCGCGATCAGCTGGTGGATCGCGTTCGGCCCCCAGGAGCCGGGCGCGTAGAGACGGACGGGCGGCGGATCCTGCAGGAGCGGCGCGGAGACCTCCCAGAGCCGCTCGATGCCCTCCGCGGTGGTGAACAGCGTGTGGTCTCCGCGCATCGCGTCGAGGATCAGGCGCTCGTAGGCCTCGAGCGCGTCGCCCGCGCGGTCGGTCTCCTGGAGCGCGAACTGCATGCTCAGCTTGTCGAGCCGCATGCCGGGACCGGGGCGCTTCCCGTAGAACGAGAGCGAGACCTTCGAGGCGTCCGCCAGGTCGAAGGTGAGGTGGTCCGGGCCGTGGGCACCGACTCCGGAGCCCTGCGGGAACATGCTCTTCGGGGGCTCGCGGAACGCGATCGAGATGATGCGCTGACCCTCGGCCATCCGCTTGCCGGTGCGGAGGTAGAACGGCACTCCCGCCCAGCGCCAGTTGTCGATCTCGCACTTCAGCGCGACGAAGGTGTCGGTCTCGGAGTCGGCGGCGACGCCCGGCTCGTCGCGGTAGCCGATGTACTGGCCGCGCACCACGTTCTCGGGGTTCAGCGGACGCATCGAGCGGAAGACCTTGTTCTTCTCCTCGCTGATGGCCTGGGGCTCCAGCGCGGTCGGCGGCTCCATCGCCATGAACGCCAGCACCTGGAAGAGGTGGGTGACGACCATGTCCTTGTACGCGCCGGTGGACTCGTAGAACTCGGCGCGACGGTCGAGCGTGAGGCGCTCGGGGATGTCGATCTGGACGTGATCGATGAAGTTGCGGTTCCAGATGGGCTCGAAGAGGCCGTTGGCGAAGCGGAAGGCGAGGATGTTCTGCGCCGGCTCCTTGCCGAGGAAGTGGTCGATCCGGAAGATCTGCTCCTCGCTGAAGGTCTCGTGGAGCTCCGCGTTGAGGACGACCGCGCTCTCGAGGTCGACGCCGAACGGCTTCTCCATGATGATCCGCGAGCGCTCGACCAGCCCGGCCTCGGCGAGCATCCGCACGACGGAGAGAGCTGCCCTGGGCGGGACGCTGAGGTAGTGCAGCCGGCTCACGTCCGGGCCGAGGACCGCCTCGGCGTCGGTCACGGCGGCGGCCAGCGCGGCCGGACCGGCGGACTGCGGGACGTAGCGGAGCTTGGACGCGAACTCGTCCCACTGCGCCGGCGTCAGGGAGCGGCTCCCGAACTCGTCGTAGGCCAGCTTCGCGAAGGCGCGGAACGAGGCGTCGTCGTGCTCCTCGAGCGAGGTGCCGACGATCTGCAGGTCCGGTGCGAGGGAGGAGAGCGCGAGGTGGGCCATCCCCGGGATGAGCTTGCGCCGGGCCAGGTCGCCGACGGCGCCGAACAGCACGACGACATGGGGTGCCGCCTGCTCGGTCTGGACGGCGGGAGCGGGGGGTGCGGTTGTCACGGTCACCCCTCGATCATTCCAGTTCGGATCGTGACGCAGGCGTCATGTGCTCGATACGCACCGCCGCTAAGGTCTCTCCCGTGCATCCGTTCTCCGACGCGTCCGCCGCGACCGCAGCACCCGCCTCCGCCACCGCCCCCTCCTCCGCCGACGGGACGACCGCGCCTCCGCTCGACGAGAGGATCCGCGCCGACGTCCACCTGCTGGGCGAGCTGCTCGGCCAGGTGCTCCGCGAGTCGGGCGAGCCCTCCCTCTACGAGGACGTGGAGCGCCTGCGCGCGCTCACGATCAGCGCCTACGACAGCGGCGACGCCGCCGGGACCGCGGAGGCGGAGGAGTTCGTCGCCTCGCTCACGCTCGAGCGCGCCGAGGAGGTCGCCCGGGCGTTCACCTGCTACTTCCACCTCGTCAACGTGGCGGAGGAGTTCCACCGCGTCCGCGTGCTGCGCCGGCGCGAGGCCGACGCCGGCGCGCAGTCGCCCGAGGACTCGATCCTCGCCTCGATGCGCCGGCTGACCGGGGAGCTCGGGGAGGACGAGGCGTTCGCGCGCCTGTCCCGACTGGAGTTCCGCCCGGTCCTCACGGCGCACCCGACCGAGGCGCGCCGCCGCGCAGTGGCCTCGACCATCCGCCGCATCAGCGACCTGCTCGAGCAGCGCGACGACCCGCGCATGGGCGGCGTCGTGCTGGTGGAGATCCGCCGCAAGCTGCTGGCCGAGGTCGACACGCTGTGGCGCACCGCTCCGCTGCGCGAGTCCAAGCCCACTCCCCTCGACGAGGTGCGCACCGCGATGAGCGTCTTCGACGAGTCGCTGTTCTCGGTGCTCCCCCGCGTCTACCGCCGCCTCGACGACGCTCTGCTCGGCGAGGGCTCGGGCACCCGGGCTCCGGTCGCACCGGCCTTCGTCCGCCTGGGCACCTGGATCGGCGGCGACCGAGACGGCAATCCCTTCGTCACCGCCGAGACGACCCTCGCTGCGGTGGACATCGCCTCCGAGCACGTCCTCATGGGCCTCGAGCGAGTCGCCCGCCGCGTGGGCCGCGCGCTGACCCTCGACGCGTCGACCACTCCCCCGTCGGCCGCCGTCGAGGCGCTCTGGGCCTCCTGCGTCGAGCGGGCTCCCGAGCTCGCCGCCGACATCGCCGAGCGCTCGCCCAACGAGGCGCACCGCCGCGTCCTGCTCTTCGCGGCCGAGCGCCTGGCCGCGACCCGGTCCGAGGGGCCGCTGGCCTACTCCGCCGCCGCCGAGCTGCTGGCCGAGCTGCGCACCCTCCAGGAGTCCCTGGTCGAGGCCGAGGACGTCCGCGCCGCCTACGGCGACCTCCAGGACTTCGTCTGGCAGCTCGAGACCTTCGGCTTCCACCTCGCCGAGATCGAGGTGCGCCAGCACTCGAAGGTGCACCGCGAGACGATCGCCGCGATCCGCGCCGGCGAGGAGCTCGACGAGCGCGGCCTCGAGGTCCTGTCGGTGTTCCGGGCGATCGCGAAGGTCCAGGAGCGCTTCGGCACCGACGCGGCGAGGCGGTACATCGTCTCCTTCACGCAGTCGGCCGACGACCTGCGGACGGTCTTCGAACTGGCCGAGGCGGCGACCGACGGCAAGCCGCCGATCATCGACGCGGTCCCGCTCTTCGAGACCTTCGCCGACCTCGACGCCTCGACCGACATCCTCGCCGAGATGATCCGCCTCCCCCAGGTGCAGGCGCGCCTCGCAGCCACCGGCAACCGGCTCGAGGTGATGCTCGGCTACTCCGACTCGTCGAAGGACGTCGGACCGGTCTCGGCGACGCTCGCGCTCTACGACGCGCAGGCGCGCATCGCGCAGTGGGCGGCCGACGAGGGCATCGTGCTCACGCTGTTCCACGGGCGCGGCGGAGCTCTCGGCCGCGGCGGCGGGCCGGCCAACCGGGCCGTCCTCGCGCAGCCGCCCGGATCGGTGGACGGCCGCTTCAAGCTGACGGAGCAGGGCGAGGTCATCTTCGCCCGCTACGGCAACCCGGACATCGCCACCCGGCACATCGAGCAGGTGGCGGGAGCGACGCTGCTCGCCTCCTCCCCCGCGGTCGGCGAGCGCAACGCGGGCGCCGCGGAGCGCTTCGCCGAGGTGGCGGCGACGATGGACCGCGAGTCGCGCCGCCGCTTCTTCGAGCTCGTGAAGGCCGACGGCTTCGCGCCGTGGTTCGCCCGGGTCACCCCGCAGGAGGAGGTGGGCCTGCTCGCCCTCGGCTCGCGTCCGGCCCGCCGCGGCCTCTCCGTCGAGTCGCTCGAGGACCTGCGAGCGATCCCGTGGGTCTTCGCCTGGACCCAGGCCCGCGTCAACCTGACCGGCTGGTTCGGGCTGGGCAGCGCGCTCGAGGCCGTCGGCGACCTCGACCTGCTCCGCGAGGCCTACGCCTCCTGGCCGCTGTTCACGACGATGGTCGACAACGTCGAGATGTCGCTCGCGAAGACCGACGAGGGCATCGCCCGCCGCTACCTCGCCCTCGACTCCCGCGACGACCTCGCCGGACTCGTGCTCGACGAGATGGCGCTCACCCGCCGGTGGGTGCTCTCGATCACCGGCGAGGAGAGCCTGCTCACGGGCCACCGCGTGCTCGGCCGTGCCGTGCGCCTGCGCACCCCGTACGTCAACGCGCTCTCGCTCCTGCAGCTGCGCGCACTGAAGGCGCTCCGCACCGACCCGGGCGGATCCGGGACGGAGCAGAACCAGCGGCTGCTCCTGCTCGCGGTCAACGGAGTCGCGGCGGGGCTGCAGAACACCGGCTGATCCCGGCTCGGAACGACGGAACCCCCGGCGGCCTCACGGCTGCCGGGGGTTCTCGTGCGTCTGCGGGCGCCTCCCGCCTGCGGAGCGGGTCGAGGCGCCGGGCGGATCAGGCCTGCGGGGCGGCGCCGGCCTCCTGAGCGGCCTTCGCCTCCTCGTACTGGCGGCGCACCTCGACCATGTCGAGGCCGCGGACCTGCTCGATCAGGTTGTCGAGCGCGGGGGCGGGCAGGGCGCCGGGCTGAGCCATCAGCGGGATGCCGTCGCGGTACACCACGAGGGTGGGGATGGAGGAGATGCCGTAGCTCGCGGCGAGCTGCTGCTGGTCCTCCGTGTCGACCTTCGCGAACGTGATGTCGGCGTTCTTCTCGCTCGTGGCCTCGAAGACCGGAGCGAACTGCTTGCACGGGCCGCACCAGTCGGCCCAGAAGTCGATGAGGACGATGCCGTCGGCGATCGTCTGGTCGTGGGAGTCGAGGGTCATCGCAGTCGTAGCCATGGGGGATGCAACCGGGTGCCCCCGCGGCCTATTCCCGAGCGGGATCGAGGAGGTCGAGCAGCGAGCGCGGACCGACCACGGCGGCCCCGAGCGCCTCGACGCGGGCGGCCAGTCCACGGTCGGCCGTCACGACGACCGCGGTCTCGAGCGCGCCGACCAGCTCGACGATCGCGTCGTCGCCCGAGCCGTCGGCCGCGTGGACCGTCAGCCGCTCCGTGAGAGCGCCCGCCTCCGGACGGGCGGCGCGCGCCGCTCCCTCGAGCACCACGGCGATGCGCGGCCAGACCGTGTCGGCGTCGATCCCCAGGAGACGGCCGGGGACGCCGGCCTCCGCGAGGCGGGCCAGGGAGGCGAGGAGGCGCTCCGCGGCGCCGGCGCGGTCGCGCCACCAGCCGTCGGGGCGTGAGCCGACCACGTTGGCGGCGTCCACGACGAGCACCGGGATCGAGGAGCCGAGCGCGCGCAGACCCGGCCAGGCCGCTCCGAAGCCCGGGTGCAGCGGCAGGGAGTCGACCTCGTCGGGGGCGACCCAGCGCAGCTCGGTGCTCTCGGCGTCGCTGATGCGGGGAGTGAAGTGCTCGCGGGACTCGGCCAGGACGGTGGAGTAGCTCCACGGTCCGATCACGACGACGCTGGAGAGCACGGGCAGGATCAGGTCGGCGGGGACGCCCGCCTCCTCCTCCGACTCCCGGAGGGCCGCCTCGAAGGCCGTCTCCTCGGGGTGACGGGCGCCGCCGGGCAGCCCCCAGGTGTCGCCGAAGTGGCTCCAGCTGACGCGGTGCTGGAGCAGGACGCGTCCCGACGGATCGCGCAGGAGGAGGCCGGCGGCGCCGAAGCGCCCCCAGAAGCGGCGTCCGTCGCCGATCTCGACCCAGCCGTCGCCGAGCGACGCGTCGAAGGGGTGGCGCGGGAGCACGGCGTCCGCGCCGGGGTCCTCGCTGGTCATGCCCTCCAGCCTCCCACACCGCGCCCGCCGCGCCCGACCCCGACGGGCTGGCAGAATCGGACGATGCGCCGCTCGAGACCCCTCCGCCTCGCGACGCTCGCCTGGCTCGCGCTGATCGCCCTGATCACGCTGACGCCCGCGCCCTACCCGGCCGGGGAGCCCAACGCGCTGATCCGCGGGATCATCGCCTTCCTCGCTTCCACGCCGCTCACCGGCTGGTTCGACTTCGACGTGGCGGAGTTCACTGCGAACGTGCTGCTCTTCGTGCCGCTCGGTGCGCTGATCGCCGCGCAGCTGCCGGCGGGTCGCCGCCTGTGGGCCGCCGTCATCGGGCTCGCCGTGTCGGCGGCCGTCGAGACCGCGCAGCTGCTGTGGCTGCCGACCCGCGTCTCCGACGTGCAGGACCTCGTCTCGAACGGCAGCGGCTCCCTGATCGGCGCCCTGCTGACGATCGCGCTGCTCCGCTTCTCCCCCCGCCGCCGCTCCCGGAAGGACCGCACCGCCCATGCCCGCTGAGACCCTCGTCGTCCTCGACCGACCCTCCCTCGACGCCGAGGCGCACTTGCCGGGAGGACCCGCGCACCGCATCGATCCGAGCGGGCGCGGCGATCTGGACGTCACCGACCTCGGCTTCACCCGCGGCGACGGCGTGTTCGAGACGATCAACCTGGTCGACGGACGGCTGCAGGCGCTCGACGCGCACCTGGACCGCTTCGAGCGCTCGGCCCGGATGCTCGACCTGCCCCGGCCGGACCGGCCCGCCTGGCTCGAGTCGATCGGAGCGGCGGTGGCCGCGCACCCGCCCGTCGCCGAGGCGATGGTGAAGACGATCCTGACCCGCGGCGTCGAGGGCGGCGGGCGGCCCACCGGCGTCGTCTTCGTGCAGACCAGCCCGGACTTCGGCCCGGCCCGCCGCGACGGCGTGCGCGTAGTGCTGCTGGACCGCGGGCTGCGCTCGGACGTGCAGTCGACGTCCCCCTGGCTGCTCGCCGGCGCGAAGACGCTCTCGTACGCGGTGAACCGTGCGGCCGTGCGGGAGGCTGCCCGGCGCGGTGCCGACGACGCCCTGTTCGTGTCGAGCGACGGCTACCTGCTCGAGGGGCCGACCTCGAACCTCGTGCTGCTGACGGGCGGGGAGCTCGTGACTCCTCCGCCGAGCCTCGGGCTGCTGCCCGGCACCACGCAGGCCGACCTGTTCGCGCTCGCGCCGGGCCTCGGCCTCGGGACGGCGGTGCGTCCGCTGCGCTCGGGCGATCTGGAGGCGGCGGACGCGGCGTGGCTGGTCTCGAGCGCGCGCAACGCCGCTCCCGTCCGCGCCGTCGACGGGACCGACCGCCGCGTCGACGCCGACCTCTCGGCCCGGATCAACGCCGCGCTGCTCGCCCGCTGAGCGTCCGACCCTCCTCCGTGGGACGCCCCGCGCCGAGCGCGGACGGCGTCCCGGAGGAGAGAGGGCTCAGGAGAGGCCGTCGACGTCCGCGGGGCCGCGGCTGATCAGTCCGCCGCGGACGTGCTCGACGGTGGGGTCGAGCTGGACCGGATCGCGCTCGTCCGCCGCCTCGTCGTTGATCACGGCCGACACGATGCCGCGCCAGTCGGTGCCCTCGGCCACGGCGTCCTCGGATCCGACGCGGCGTGTGACGAACACGGCCTCCGACTCCTCGCCCGCGTGCGAGATGACGGCGAGGACGCCGACGGTGCGACCGCCCGGGTGCTCGATCCGCCACTCCTCGTGCCCGGACGGGACGAGCGAGAACTCCAGGCCCGCGTGCGGGAAGCCGGTGGGGCGCAGCTCGGACGGGGATCCGCTCTGCGGAGGCGCGCCGCGGGTGGGGACCCCGGCGCCCTCGCCGCTCGTCGTGCTCATGCCGACGTCGCCGCGGGTTCCGCCGGCTCCGGAGCTGTCGTTCGCCGCGACCATGCGGTCGTCGCCGCTCCGCAGCGCGTCGTCCGCTCCGGTGTAGATGCTGTCGTCTCGGTTCATGGGAACCTCCTTGTCGGCGGCCAGTGTAGGACCGCGGGGTGGGTGGCGAGCGGGCGCCGTTCGTAGACTGGGTGGATGCAGATCCCGGTGACCGGTGCCGTGCGGGTGGACGCGTGGCTCTGGGCGGTGCGCATCTACAAGACGCGCTCCGCCGCGACGACCGCGGCCCGGGCCGGCCACATCCGCGTCAACGGCGAGCGGGCCAAGGCGGCGCAGACCGTGCGGGTGGGCGATGAGGTCCGCGCCCGGATCGGCGGCTTCGACCGGGAGCTGATCGTCCGCGGACTCGTGGTCAAGCGGGTCGGTGCGCCGGTGGCCGCCGAGTGCATGGAGGACCGGACGCCCCCGCCGCCACCCCGGGAGTCCGCGCCGGGCGTGATCGTCCGTGACCGCGGAGCGGGCCGCCCGACGAAGCGCGACCGGCGCGACATCGAGCGCCTCCGCGGATTCTGACCGCGCGACCCGCCGGCGGCCTCAGGGGGCGAGTGCGCGCAGGCGCTCCAGGAGCCCCTCCGCCGCCTCGTCGAGGAACCGCTGCTGCAGCTCGTCGCCGACCTGGACGAGGGCGATGTCGGTGAAGCCCGCCTCGATGTAGGGCACGAAGCTCTGGGCGAGCTCGTCGAGGTCGGGGCCGCAGGCGATCTGCTCGGCGACGTCCTCCGGGCGCACGAACTGGCTCGCTCCGGCGAAGCCGGCGGGGGTCGGCAGATCGGAATTGACCGCCCAGCCGCCGGCGAACCAGCGGAACTGCTCGTGGGCCAGCGCCACTCCCTGCTCCTTGTCCGGCGCCCAGCAGATCGGGATCTGGCCGATCGTGCGCGAGGGGGCGGCGTCCGCACCGCGGACCGCGGTCCACTGCGAGATCAGCTCCGCGTCGGGCTCGGTCGTGATGAGGTGGTCGCCGATCGGCGCGAAGCGGGCGATCGACTTCTCCCCCGAGACCGCCAGGCCGATCTCGACCGGCGTGTCCGGCAGGTCCCAGATGCGGGCGGAGTCGACGCGGAAGTACTCGCCCTCCCAGGTCACCAGCTCGCCGGTGTGCAGCTCGCGGATGAGGTGGACGGCCTCCTCGAGCATGTCCTGGCGCACGGCGACCGAGGGCCAGCCCTCGCCGACGACGTGCTCGTTGAGGTTCTCGCCCGAGCCGAGGCCGAGCGTGAAGCGGTCGTCGGAGAGGATCGCGAGCGTCGCGGCCTTCTGCGCGACCACGGCCGGGTGGTAGCGGATGGTCGGCGCGGTGACGTAGGTCGTGAGGTCGATGGTCGACGTGGCCTGCGCGACCGCTCCGAGCAGCGTCCAGGCGTAGGAGGCGTGCCCCTGCTCGGTCAGCCACGGCGAGTAGTGGTCGCTCGAGACCGCGAACTCGAAGCCGAGCCTCTCGGCGTCGACCGCGTAGCCCACCAGCTGCTTGGGTCCGCTCTGCTCGGTCATCAGGGTGTATCCGAATCGCACCATGGTCCGTCCTCGTTCCGCTCGTCGTGGGATGCCCGGGGGCACGTCCCATGGTGGGCGGGGGGCCGGATGCGCGCTAACCCCTTGCCCCGGTCGCGAGCGGCGGCTAGCGCGGTGTCAGACGAAGCGGATGCGGTTCTGCACCCGGGTGCGGACCTCGAACGACTCGCCGTACCCGCCGAGCCGCGGGTCGTCCGTGCCGGAGCGCAGCAGCTGCGGCAGCAGCGAGCGGCGGATGACGACGGCGCCCTGGTGCCTGCCGCGCTCGACCTGCTCGAACGGCTGCTCCAGCGCGTCGTCCGGCACGACCACGACGCTCGTCGAGAACCGGACGCCCAGCTCGCGGCCGAGACGGCGCGCGGCCTTCGCGAGCGAGGCGATCGGCTTCTCGTCCTCGGCGATCCCGGGGCCCTCGAGCTCGCCCTTCTTCAAGCGGACCGGGTCGCCCCAGTCGGCGGAGGTCAGCGCGAGCAGGCCGGCCGGCCCGAGCACGAGGTGGTCGATCTTGAGCCCGCCGTCGCCGACCGCGACGTCGTTCCAGATCGTGTAGGCGATGCCGAGCGCGCCGACGAGCGCGGCCGTCGCCTCCTCGGCCTGAGCCTTCGCGAGCCAGGAGCGGATCTCGCGAGGAGCGGAGCGGACGATCGCCGGGTCGAAGGGGTCCTCGGTCTCGACGCCGCGGCCGAGCCACTCGCGCACCAGGCGCAGGTAGTACTCGCGCGCCGCGCCTCCCGGGTGACCGTAGGAGCGGGCGCGCACGGCCGAGGCGGTCTGCGGGCGCGGCGAGCCGGTGTACGGCGACTGCGGGGAGGACCTCCCGGGGGCGGGAGCGCCTCGGTCGTAGTCGCCGCGGGCGGAGGCGCTGCCGATCCGCTCCCAGGCGAGCTGCACCGCGTGGAACGACGCGGCGTCGCCTCCCGTGTCCGGATGGGTCTCGCGGAGGCGGAGCCGGTACGCCCGGCGGAGCTCGTCGTCGGACGCGGTGGCGGCGACGCCCAGCACCTCGTAGGGGGTGCGGGCGGCGTGGCTGTCGGGCATGTGCTTCCGGAAGGGTCGGGGCGGGGGGTTCCGAGTGTATCGACGCGGGCCGGGCGCCCGGTGGGAGCGCGCACCGCGTCGGCTCGGAACGCGCCGAGCGCCCAGCGGGGGAACGGGCGCCCGGCGGGGGAACGGGCGCCCGGCGGGGGTCAGTGCGCGAGCAGCTCGCGCACCCGCGGGATGACCTGCGTGCCGTAGAGCTCGATGTTGCGCATGATCGCCGGGTGCGGCAGCGTCCCGGCGCTGTACTTGAGGTCGAAGCGGTCGATGCCCAGGGCCTCGACCGTTCGCGCGATCTTCCGGGCGACCGTCTCGGGCGAGCCGAGGTGGATGGCGCCGTCGGGGCCGGCCTCCTCCTCGAAGCGCTCGCGGGTCATCGGGGACCAGCCGCGCTCGCGGCCGATGGCGTCCATCATCGCCTTGTGGTGCGGGAAGTACAGCTCGCGCGCCTCCTCGTCGGTGTCGGCGACGAAGCCGGGCGAGTGCACGGCGACCGGGAGGCGGGGCTGCTCGAGCTGGTCGAGCGCGCGGCCGAAGAGGTCGACATAGGGGCGGAAGCGGGCCGGCGAGCCGCCGATGATCGCCAGGACGAGCGGAAAGCCGTACCGGGCGGCGCGGACGACCGACTCGGGGCTGCCGCCGACGCCGATCCAGGTACGGAGAGTGCCGTTGTCGAGGGTCGGGTAGACGCTCTGCTCGGTGAGCGCGGGGCGGGTCGTGCCCTGCCAGGTGACCGGGCCGCCCTTTATCAGAGCGTGGAAGAGGTCGAGCTTCTCCTCGAAGAGGACCTCGTACTGCGCGAGGTCGTAGCCGAAGAGCGGGAAGGACTCGGTGAAGGAGCCGCGGCCGAGGATGACCTCGGCCCGGCCGCCGGAGAGTCCGTCGAGGGTGGCGAAGCGCTGGTAGACGCGCACCGGGTCGTCCGAGGAGAGGACCGTCACGGCGGAGCCGAGGTGGATGCGCTCGGTGCGGGCCGCGATGGCGGCGAGCACGACGTCCGGTGCGCTCACGGCGAAGTCGGCGCGGTGGTGCTCGCCGATCCCGAAGAAGTCGATGCCGACCCGGTCGGCCAGGACTCCCTCCTCGACCACGTCGCGGAGGACCTGGCCGTGCGGCAGCGGGGCGCCGTCGGGGCCGGCGGTGACGTCGCCGAACGTGTCGACGCCGAACTTGACTTCATGCATACTCATGGACTTCTGCAACCTCCGGGGGTCGACGGCTATTCCTGCGGGCGGGGTCCGACGTCCCCGGGCAGGAGCGCGTCGGAAAAGACGATCCCCGCCTCGAGCGCCGGCTCGCGGTAGGCGCGCCCGAGCGAGGCGACGGTGTCGTGCGCGTTCAGGCCGCTCGGGTTCGGCAGCACCCAGAGCGGCGCGCCCGCCACGTCCTCCTCCTGCCTGCCCTGCACCGCCCTGCGGCTTCCGAACGCGATCCGGTAGGCGGTGATGCCGACGACCGCGACGGCCCGGGGCCGCACCCGCTCCACGGTGGCGACCAGCCGCTGAGCGCCCTCGCGCAGCTCCTCCGCGGTCAGCTCGTCGGCGCGGGCGGTCGCCCGGGAGGCGAGATTGGTGATGCCGACGCCGCGGGAGACGAGCTCCGCGCGGTCCGCGGCGCTCATCCCCTCGGACACGCGCGGCGCGCGCTCGAGGATCCCGGCCGCGACGAGCGCCGGGTAGAAGCGGTTGCCGGGGTGGGCGAAGTGCGCGCCGGTGGCGGCGGTCCACAGTCCCGGGTTGATGCCGACGAAGAGGAGCCGGACGTCGTCGCCCAGCAGGTCCTCGACGGTGCGGTCCTGGAACGCTGCCAGCTCGACGCGGGTGAACGGCATGCGACCATCCTGCCGCGGCGCAAGTCCTCTCGGCACGGGGTCGCCGGTGCCAGCATGGAGGCATGACGAACGCATCCCAGGACCACCCGATCCAGCACGGCAGCGACGACGCGCAGCTCGACGAGAAGCTGCGCGGCGTGCTGCTGCAGGTCGCCGGCGACGCCGAGCTGCGACCGGAGGAGGACGTCGAGACCCTGCTGCGCCAGCGCCTGCGCGACACGCAGATCTCGATCTCGGACGAGGCGATCCCGGGGCTCGCCAAGCGCATCCCCGGACTCATGCAGCGCGGGGGCGGCGACGTGAACCCCGGGGCGCACTAGCCCCGAGGGACGGGCGCGGGCCGAGCGGCCGCTCGGGCCGCGCCGGCTCGCGCTACTCGGGGACCGCCGGGCCCTTGCGGTGGTGGTCGAACACCAGGCTCGTGCGCGTCGAGGCCACCGCCGGGTTCGCCGAGAGGTTCGAGACCACGAAGTCCCGCACGTCGCTGGAGTCGCGGACCGCGACGTGGATGATGAAGTCCTCCGAGCCGCCGAGGAAGAACACCTGCACCACCTCGGGCAGCGCGCGGATCTCCTCCGCGAAGCGCGTGATCGCCTGGCGCTGGCCGACGCGGATGCTGACGCTGATCAGCGCCTGCAGGGTCAGGCCGAGCGCCGCCGGGTCGAGCTCGGCGGTGAAGCCGGTGATGACGCCGCGCTCGACGAGGCCCCGGACGCGTGCGACGCAGGTCGACGGGGCGATGCCGGCGCGCTCGGCGAGCCGGCTGTTGGGCGTCCGCGCGTCGGCGCGGAGGAGGCGCACCAGGGTCCGATCGACCGGATCCAGGTCGTCGAGGTCGTGCAGATCCTTCGGTGGCATGCGCCCGCTCCCTCACTCCGCCGACGAACCTTCGGCCCGTGCGGTGACTTCCGACCGATCCTGCGGAGTTCCTCCGCTCCGGGCACGATCTTCGCACGATGGGGGCAGAGCCGGTGCAGGATCGGCGCCCACCGCCCGCCCCGCGGGCCGCAGCGAAGGAGCCGCCGTGCGCGTCGGGATCCCCACCGAGATCAAGAACAACGAGAACCGGGTCGCCGCCACTCCGGCCGGCGTCCACGAGCTGGTGCGCCGCGGCCACGAGGTCCTCGTCGAGGCCGGCGCGGGCCTGGGCTCGCGCGTGTCGGACGACGACTTCCGCCGCGCCGGCGCCCTCGTCGTCGACGGGCCCGACGAGGTCTGGGGCGAGTCCGAGCTGGTCCTCAAGGTCAAGGAGCCGATCGAGGCCGAGTACCCGCGGATGCGCCGCGACCAGGTGCTCTTCACCTACCTCCACCTCGCCGCCTCCCGCCCGTGCACCGATGCGCTGCTCGCGGCGGGGACGACCTCCATCGCCTACGAGACGGTCCAGCTGGACGACCGGCGGCTGCCGCTGCTCTCGCCGATGAGCGAGGTCGCCGGGCGCCTGTCGATCACGGTCGGCGCCTACCACCTCATGAGTGCCGTCGGCGGACGGGGCACGCTACTCGGCGGGGTCCCCGGCACTCCGAAGGCGAAGGTCGTCGTGATCGGCGGCGGCACGGCCGGCGAGCACGCCGCGGCGAACGCCCTCGGCATGGGGGCCGACGTCACGATCGTCGACCTCTCGCTCCCCCGCCTCGCGCAGCTCGAGAACCGCTTCCAGGGCGCGATCCAGACCCGCACCTCCTCGGCCTACGAGATCGCCGCGCAGCTGGCCGACGCCGACCTCGTGATCGGATCCGTCCTCATCCCGGGCGCCAAGGCGCCCAAGCTGGTGACCGACGAGATGGTCGCCACGATGAAGCCGGGCTCGGTGCTGGTCGACATCGCGATCGACCAGGGCGGCTGCTTCGAGGGCTCGCGTCCGACCACGCACGACGACCCGGTGTTCCCCGTGCACCGGAGCGTCTACTACTGCGTCGCGAACATGCCCGGCGCCGTCCCCGAGACCTCGACCCGCGCGCTCACCAACGCGACGCTCCCCTACGCGCTCGCGCTGGCCGACCGCGGGTGGCGGGCCGCCCTGGCCGCCGACCCGGCGCTCGCCCGCGGCCTGAGCACCCACGACGGCCGGGTGACGAACACCGCCGTCGCCGCGGCCTTCGACCTCCCGGCCGTGCCGGTGGAGTCGCTGCTGCTCTAGGCGCCCGCGGGCGCGAGGCCGAGCCCCCCGAGGATCTCGGCGATCTCCTCCTCCGGAGCGCCGCCCACGTCGACCGTGACGTGGAGCTCGTCGTCGCCGAGGGGCTCGAGCGCCTCGAACTGCGAGTCGAGCAGCGTGGTCGGCATGAAGTGGCCGACCCGCGAGGCTAGCCGCCCGGCGATACGGTCCCTCGATCCCGCGAGGTGCGCGAAGACGAGGTCGTCGCGGCGCAGGACGTCGCGGTAGCGGCGGCGCAGGGCAGAGCAGGTCACGACGACCGAGCCGCCCGCGGCGATCCGCTGGTCCACCACGCGGGCGATCTCGGCCAGCCAGGGCGCCCGGTCCTCGTCGGTCAGCGGGATGCCGGCGTGCATCTTGTCGACATTCGCCTGCGGGTGCAGGTCGTCCCCCTCGAGGAACTCCCAGCCCAGTCGGCGCGCCAGGAGCGACGCGACGGTCGACTTGCCGCTGCCGGAGACGCCCATGACGACGACGGCGCGGACGGGGACGGTGGGAAGAGCGGTCATCAGATACCTCCTACGAAGAGACCGATCAGGAGGACCCCGGCGAGCCCGGTCACCGAGACCAGGCACTCCATCACGGTCCAGGTCTTGAGCGTCTGGCCGATGCTGAGCCCGAGGTACTCCTTCACCAGCCAGAACCCGGCGTCGTTGACGTGCGACAGGAACACCGAGCCGGCGCCGATCGCGAGCACCATGAGGGCGACCATCGGCCCGTCCATGGTCTCGGTCAGCGGCTGGAGGATCCCTGCGGCGGTCACGGTGGCGACGGTCGCGGAGCCGGTGGCGACGCGGATCACGACGGCCACGAGCCAGGCGAGCAGCAGCGCCGAGGCGCCGCTCCCCTCCGCGAGCTGGGCGACCACCCCGCCGATCCCGGTGTCGACGAGGACCTGCTTGAAACCGCCGCCCGCGCCGACGACGAGCAGGATGCCCGCGATCGGCGGCAGCGAGCTCGAGAGCGAGGCCTGCAGCTCGGTGCGGTTCATCCGGCCGCCGCGGCCGAGCAGGACCAGACCGGCCAGGAGCGCGATCCCCAGCGCGATGGTCGGCGTGCCGAGGAAGTCGAGGGCGCCCTTCCAGGCGTCCGTGGAGCCCGGGGCCGCGATGTCGGCGATCGCCTTGCCCAGCATCAGCACGACCGGCAGCAGGATGCTCGCGACCGCGGCGGCGAAGCCCGGGCGGTGCTCGCGCGTCTCGCCCGCGCCCTCGCCGAAGAGCGGCGGCGTCTCCACCGGCGCCCAGCGGGCGGCGACCCGGCCGAAGAGCGGGCCGGCGACGACGACGGTGGGGACCGCGACCAGGACGCCGAACGCGAGGGTCACGCCGAGGTTCGCGCCGAGTGCGTCGATCGCGACCAGCGGTCCGGGGTGGGGCGGGACGAGGCCGTGCATCACCGAGAGGCCGGCGAGCGTCGGGATCGCCACCTTCATCAGCGGCAGACCGCTCCGTCGGGCGACCAGGATCACGACCGGGATCAGCAGCACGAGCCCGACCTCGAAGAACATCGGCAGCCCGATCAGCGCGCCGACGAAGCCCATCATCCAGGGCAGCGCGCGAGTGCTCGAGCGGGCGATGAGGGTGTCCACGATGCGGTCCGCGCCGCCCGAGTCGGCGAGGAGCTTGCCGTACATCGCGCCGAGGCCGATGAGGATGCCGACGCCGCCCATGGTGTTGCCGAACCCCAGCGCGAAGCTGGCGACCGCGTCCGCCGCCGCCAGCCCCGCGATCAGGCCCGTCGTCAGCGCTCCGATCAGCAGGGAGACGAAGGGGTGCAGCTTCAGCCAGGTGATCAGCACGACGATCACGCCGATGCCGACGACGGCGGCGAGGATCAGCTGCCCCTGCCCGGCGGTGGTGGCGGGGGCGTCCCCGGCGGCGGCGCGGAGGGCGGGGAGGAGGATCGGTGTCATGAGCGTCCTTGGTCGAGCCGACGGCCAGCGGCCGGCTTTTGTCCGACATAACCTGCGTGTGTCCCGATCATGCCCGAAGATCGGCCGGGGCGCGACTCCGGCGATGGCAGGATGACCGCATGCCCGCGCCGACGCCCTCGCTGCACCACTCGGTGCTGGACGAGCTCGGTTCGCAGATCGTGCGCGGCGAGCTCGCGCCGGGCACCACCTTCAGCGCCGACGAGCGTGCGGAGCGGCGCGGGGTCTCCCGCTCGGTGATGCGGGAGGCGGTGCGCGTCCTCGAGACGCTCGGGCTCGTGACGTCCCGCCGCCGCGCGGGGACGCGGGTCCAGCCTCCGGAGTGCTGGAACGCCCTGGACACGCGGGTCGTCGCATGGGGACTGGACGGCCCGGACCGGCGGCGCCAGCTGCACCAGCTCAGCGAGCTCCGCCTCGGGGTGGAGCCGCTCGCGGCCCGGCTCGCCGCGGCGAACGCGACCGAGGAGCAGCGGCGGACGCTCACGGAGGCGGGCGACGCCCTCTCCACCCACTCCCGCGCAGCCGACCAGTCCGCCTACCTCGCCGCCGACACCGCCTTCCACCGCTCCCTCCTGGCCGCGTCCGGCAACCGGATGCTCGCGCAGCTGGGCGATCTGGTCGCCGAGGTCCTCGCCGGCCGCACCCGCAACGCGCTCATGCCGCGCGAGGCCGACTCCACCGCGGTGCGGCTGCACCGGGCGGTGGCCGCCGCCGTCGCCTCGGGCGACGCGGACGCTGCGGAGGCCGCGATGCGGGCGATCGTCGAGGAGTCGGACCGGGCGGTGCAGGAGAGCTGACGGGGTTGCACGCCCGCAGCGCCGCGCGCACAGTGGAGCGCATGGTCGAGGGATATACGTCCGCGCAGGTGCGGGCCGCCGAGGCTCCGCACCTGGCCCGGCGGGAGCCGCTGATGCAGCGCGCCGCCGACGGCCTCGCCCGCGAGCTGCGTCTCGTGCTCGCCGGGCGCTCCGACCGCTCCCGTCCGGCCTCGGTGCTCGTCCTGGTCGGTCCGGGCGACAACGGCGGTGACGCGCTCTACGCGGCCGCCGAGCTCTCCTCCTCCGGAACCGACGTCGTCCTCGTCCTCACGGCCGAGCGGGTGCACCGCCGGGGCCTCGCCGTGGCGCTCGACGAGGGCTGCGGGCAGGTGCCGGCCGACGACGCGCCCGGCCTCGCCGCGGCGGTGGCGCGGGCGGACGTCCTGGTCGACGGGATCCTCGGCATCGGAGCGACGGAGCCCGCGCTGCGGGGGCGGCCGCGCGTCGTCGTCGAGGCGGTGCTCGACGCGCTGGAGCGGCGGGCCGAGCGCCCGGTGGTCGTCGCGGTCGACCTGCCGAGCGGCATCCATCCCGACGACGGGTCGGTCCCCGATCCCACCGTGCTGCGCGCCGATGTGACGGTCGCCTTCGGCGCGATCAAGGCCGGTCTGCTGCTGCCTCCGGGCGACTCCTACGCGGGCCGTCTGCGCCTGGTCGACATCGGCCTCGGCCCGGACCTGGCCGGAGTGGAGCCCGCGGTCCGCGAGTGAGCGAGCGGCTCAGGAGGGAGCGAGGAGGTGCGCCTTCTCGGGGTGCTGCTCGAACCACTGCCCGACGTACCAGCACATCGGCACGACGCTCCGCCCGCCGGCGGCCTCGATGTCGTCGACGGCGAAGGAGACCAGCTCCCCTGCGAGCCCGCGGCCTCGGAAGGGCGGGGTCGTGAAGGAGCGGACGAGGGAGACGCTGCCGGGCGCCTCGCGGTAGTCGA
The DNA here is from genome assembly GCF_002932635.1 of Rathayibacter sp. AY1D1. NCBI lineage: Bacteria > Bacillati > Actinomycetota > Actinomycetes > Micrococcales > Microbacteriaceae > Rathayibacter > Rathayibacter sp. AY1D1. The sequence continues at coordinate 61,309 of NZ_PSVY01000001.1, read as the reverse complement.
GGACGCCCACCAGGGCGCCGTCGAGGTGGAGCTCGTAGCGCGACGCGTCGTCCGCCCGGCGGAAGTCCTTGGCCATGCCTCCAGAGTAGGACGGCCCGGACGGATCAGGCCTCGTCGCCGAGCATCTCGCCGTCGACGTAGAGCCAGCGACCGTCCTCGCGCAGGAAGCGGCTGCGCTCGTGCACGAGGCCGGGGCCGGCGGGCGAGCGGTAGGAGGCGCGGAACTCGACCAGGCCCTCCTCGTCGCCCTCCCCGCCGAACGAGGTGTCGACGATCTGGAGCCGGCGCCACTGGACGTCGGGATCGAGGTCGATGCGGCGCGGCCGGGTCGAGGGGTGCCAGCTCGCGAGCAGGTAGGGAGCGCTGCCGAGGACGTTCGCGCTGTAGCGGCTGCGCATCAGGCGCTCCGCCGTCGGCGAGGGCTCCTCGACGAGGTGGGCGGGGCGGCAGCAGTCGGCGTAGTGGCGGCGGCTTCCGCAGGGGCAGGAGTCGGCGGGATGCATCCGGCCAGTGTGGCAGGCGATGCGACGCCCCCGGCCCGCCGAGGCTCCGGCGAGCGCCGCGACTCCCCGGACCGTCCAGGTGTGCATCCCCTCCACATCCGCTCCGCCGCCTTGAGGGTGCCGCCGGATCCCGGCAACGTGGCCCCCTCATCGACCACGGACGGAAGGAACGACCCGATGCTCACGCTCACCGACAACGCCAGCACCGTCGTCAAGACCATCACCGGGCAGACCGAGACCCCCGTCGAGGGAGGCCTGCGCATCAGCGGCACCGATCTCGACGCCCGCAACTTCGCTGTCGCGGTCGCCGCGGCCCCCGAGACGACGGACGCCGTCGTGGAGCAGGACGGAGCGCGCGTGTTCCTCGACGTCGCCGCCTCCGTCGCTCTCGGCGACAAGGTCCTCGACGCGCAGGTGGACGAGGGCGGCTCCGTCAGCTTCGGGATCGCTCCGCAGGGCTGACCCCGTCGACCCGGAGGCCGCCCCCACCGCAGTGCGGGAGGGCGGCCTCCGTCGTCCCCGGGATCAGGAGAGGACGTCGCGAGTGGTGAAGCGGCCGATCGCGAGCGACCCGAACACGGCGACGTAGGCGAGCTGGAGCAGCGCGTTCTCGCCGAAGGAGCTCCACGCGATCGGGTCGCGCAGGAGGTCGGCGAAGTCGAACCACCGGTCGGTCAGCAGGAACGGGTGGAGGGCGTCCAGCTGCGAGAGCGAGCCGACGATCTGCGCCGCGATGGAGACGACGACGGTGGCCGCCATGGCGCCGACCGGCACATCGGTCAGCGTCGAGATGAAAAGGCCGATCGCCGAGAGCCCGACCAGCGAGAGCGCCGCGTACACGGCGATCGCCAGGGCCCGGCCGATCGCGTCGCCGAGCGGGACGGTGCTGCCGGAGAGCAGCGTCACCGGTCCCGCCGGGAAGAGTGCCAGGCCGATCAGGATCCCGACCACCATGACGGTGAGTGCTGCGGCGAGGCAGAAGGCGAGGGAGGCGGCGAACTTCACCGCGAGCAGCCGCACGCGGCCGACGGGGCTGACCAGCAGGTAGCGCAGCGTCCCGAGCGAGGCCTCGCCCGCGGTCGCGTCGCCGGCAACGACCCCGACCGTGAGCGGGAGGAACAGCGGGACGGCGACCGTGATGGCCGCGAAGCCGGTGAAGAGGCCGTTGCCGGCGATCGCGCCCACGAAAGAGGGCCCGCCTCCGTCCCCGCCCGAGAGCCGCACTGCGACGGCGAGCAGGATCGGGATGGCGGCCAGGGCCGCGAGCAGCGCCCAGGTGCGGCGCCGGCGGAAGAGCAGGGCGAGCTCGGAGGCGAGCAGGGACCCGATCCCTGCGCGGCGGACGGTCGCGTCAGCGCTCGACATCGAAGCCCTCCCCGGTCAGCTCGACGAAGCGCTCCTCGAGCGAGGGGCGGCGGACGGCGAACCCGCGGACGCGGACGTCGGCCCGCACGAGGTCGGCGACCAGCGCCTCGGCCGCGAGCCCGGGCGGCAGAGCGGCGACGACCAGCGGCGGATCGGCGGGGTGCGGGCCCGGCGCGGTGCGCGGCTCCAGACCCCGGGTGTGCAGGGCCACGATCGCGCGCTCGCGGTCGGGCGTCAGCAGCTCGACCGAGGCGGCGTCCCCGCGCAGCTCGTCCAGCCCGCCCTGGGCGACGAGGCGCCCTGTGCGCATGACGGCGGCGTGGGTGCAGAGCTGCTCGATCTCGGCGAGGAGGTGGCTGGAGACGAGGACGGTCGTGCCGTCCTGGTTCAGTCCGCGCACAAGGGCGCGGACCTCGCGGGTGCCCTGCGGGTCGAGGCCGTTCGTGGGCTCGTCCAGCACGATCAGGTCGCGCGGCGAGAGGAGGGCGACCGCGATGCCGAGCCGCTGCTTCATGCCCAGGGAGTAGGAGCCGACCTTCTTGCGCGCCGCGGCCGAGAGGCCGACGCGGGCGAGGGCCTCCTTCGCGCGGGCGTCGCGGGTGCGGGACGAGGTGCCCGCCTCCGCGGCGTCGAAGCGCCGGAGGTTGGCCGCTCCGGAGAGGAACGGGTAGAAGCCCGGCCCCTCGACCAGCGCCCCCACTCGGGGCAGGACCTCGGCCGCGCGCCGGGGCATGGCCTGCCCGAGGACGGTGATGCTGCCCGCGGTCGGCGCGGCGAGGGCGAGCAGCATCCGGATCGTCGTGGTCTTGCCCGAGCCGTTCGGGCCGAGGAAGCCGAAGACGGCGCCGCGGGGAACGGCGAGGTCGAGACCGGAGACCGCTTCCTGGCGCCCGAAGCGCTTGGTGAGGCCCCGCGTCTCGACGGCGAGCTCGCCCGCCGTCACCGAGCGGAGGCCGCGTCGCGGAGCGTCTCGGCCGGGACCGCTCCGGCGAGGACGCGTCCGTCGTCGGTGACGAGGACGGTCAGCAGGGCGGAGGAGAGGATGCGGCCGCCGTCGACCGGCGTGGTGACCGCGTCGAGCGAGGAGAGCGCGTCGGCGTCACCGGCGGGCAGCTCGACGACGCTCGTCCAGCCGGAGCCCGTGGTGGCGACGTCGGAGTGCTCGGCCGTGCCCGCGGCGGGCGCGTCGGAGGCGTCCGCCGCGTCGTCGACCGGAGCGGCCTGCTCCGTCACCTCGGCGCCGGCCGGGGGCGTGAAGGAGAAGAGGGACGCGTCGGGCGTCGAGAAGTCGATGCTCGTGTACGCGACGCTGAACGCGGGCGCGGTGCCCCCGCGGGCCGTCACCGCCACTCCGAGCGGGAGGCCCGTCTCGCCGTCGACCGAGACGGTCACCGAGCCCACGAGGGTGCCGCCGTCGCGGGGCGTGAGCACGAGCTCGTACGCGTCGCGCCCGGCGACGCTGACGTCCGAGCCGACCGCGACCGTGGTCGTCGGGTCGATCGCGGCGAGCAGCTGCTCGGCGGCGGACGACGGCGTGACGACCTGATCGCCCGGCGAGGCCTCGGGGGCTCCGCCCGCGGGAGGCACGAGGTGGGTGGCGGTGTTCGCGCTCGAGTCGTAGATCCAGACTCCGTCGGTCGTCGAGGCGACGACGTCGCGCTCGGCCAGCCGGTCGAGCACCTGGAGGCGCGCGCCCTTCTCGGCGTCGACGTACACGCGCGCCTGGTGCGAGCCCGTGGCGAGCTCGACGAGGGAGTCGGCGGGGTCGGCGGACGCCGAGCCGGCCGAGCCGCCGAGCGCCGAGAGGTCGGGCAGGCCGAGGTCCGAGGTCTGCCGGATCTCGCCGGAGAACGCCGTGGTGTCGCTCTCGGCGACGAAGGCGAGGAGGTCGGCGGCGGACTTCTCGGGGAGGTCTCCCGCGGCGCTCGCCGAGAGGGGGAGGGCGACGGCCGCGGCGACGACGACCGCGGGGACGACGGCGACGGGCGTCCAGCGCTTCCAGTCAATGCTCATGCCGGGAACGCTACGCCTCGAACCTCCGCGGCGGGCCGGGAACGTCCCGGTCCACAGCCTTCCGGAAGGGGGTGCGGTCCGAGACCGCGGCCCCTTCCGGAAGGGGGTGCGGTCCGAGACCGCGGCCGGGATGATCAGGGCATGGACCTCCCGTTCGCGCTCCCCGTCGCCCCGATGCTCGCCAAGGCCGTTCCTGCGGTGCCGGAGCAGACCGCCGTCGCGGGCGGATACTCCTACGAGCCGAAGTGGGACGGGTTCCGCGCGATCGTCTCGGTCTCCGGCGGGGAGTGCGAGATCGGGAGCCGCGGCTCCAAGCCGCTGACCCGGTACTTCCCCGAGCTCGTCGAGGCCTTCCTCCGGCTGCTCCCCGACGGCTGCGTGCTCGACGGCGAGATCGTCCTGGCGACCGGCGAGCCGGGTGCCCAGCGGCTCGACTGGGACCTGCTCTCGCAGCGCATCCATCCGGCCGCGAGCCGCGTGAGGATGCTGGCGGAGACCACCCCGGCGATGCTCGTCGCCTTCGACCTGCTCGCCGTGGACGGGCGCAGCATGCTCGAGGAGCCGTACTCGGCGCGGCGGGAGGCGCTCGCCGCGGTGATGGCCGGCGTCCCGCATCCGCTGCACCTCGGCCGCGCCACCGACGACGAGGCCCTGGCGCGCGACTGGCTGGAGCGCTTCGAGGGCGCAGGACTGGACGGCGTCGTGGCGAAGCCCCTGGCCGCGCCCTACTCCCCCGGGAAGCGCGCCGTGCTCAAGGTCAAGCACAACCGCACGGCAGACGTGATCGCGATCGGGTACCGCGAGCACGCCTCCAAGCCGGGCGTGGGCTCGATCCTGCTCGGCCTGCACGGCGACGACGGAGAGGTCCGCCAGGTCGGCGGGGCCTCGGCCTTCAGCGACGAGCGTCGCGTGCAGCTGCTGGAGGAGCTCGCACCCGCGGTCGAGCGCGACGCGGGGGGAGCGCCGGTGCGCGGCGAGGGCGAGCGGAGCCGGTTCTCGAGCGGCCGCGACACCTCCTTCGTGCGTCTGCGTCCCGAGCTCGTGCTCGAGGTCCGCTACGACCAGCGCGAGGGCGACCGCTTCCGGCACACCGTGCAGTTCGAGCGCTGGCGCCCGGACCGCGACGCCGCCTCCTGCACCATGGAGCAGCTGGAGCAGCCGACCGCGTACGACCTCGGCGACGTCCTCGGCTAGGCCTTCTTCGCGCGGCTGGGCTGCACGCGGGGCGGCTCGCCCGGCATCTTGGGGAAGTCGGGCGGGAACGGCAGCTCGCCGAGGCCGGCGGCGACATCGCGCTCCCACCAGCCGAGCAGGGCGTCGAGGTGACCGGGGGCGTCGTGCATCCGGGCCCACGGATCACCGCGCTCGGCGAGGCGCGCCGGGACCGTGCGGATCGTGAAGGCCCGCGGGTCGACGCCGTCGAGCTCGTCCCAGTCCAGCGGAGTGGAGACGGGAGCGTGCGCGAGCGGCCGCGGGCTGTAGGCACCGGCGATCGTGCGGTCGCGGTTGGCCTGGTTGAAGTCGACGAAGATCCGCTCGCCGCGCTCCTCCTTCCACCACGCCGTCGTGACCTGCTCGGGCATCCGCCGCTCCAGCTCGCGCGCCGCGGCGATCACCGCGTGGCGGACGTCGAGGAACTCGTGCTCGGCGACGATCGGCGCGAAGACGTGCAGGCCGCGGTTGCCGGACGTCTTCACGAACGGGTCGAGGCCGGCCTCCCGCAGGACCTCCCGCAGCGCGTGCGCGGCGACGACCGCGTCGGCGACGTCGGTGCCGGGCTGCGGGTCGAGGTCGATCCGGAGCTGGTCGGGCAGGTCGGGCGCATCGGCGCGGGACGCCCACGGGTGGAAGACGACGGTGTTCATCTGCGCCGCTCAGACGGCGGCCGCGGGCTCGTCGATCACGAGCTGCGGATGCACCCGCCCGCTCGGGTACGTCACCGGGACGGACCGGACGTACTCGGGCGCGCCCTTGGGCGGGTTCTTCGAGAAGAACTGCTCGCCCTCGATCCCGGAGGAGAACCGCTGCAGCGAGACGGGGCGGCCGCCGTTCGCCGCGACGAACGGCTCGCCGACGGCGATCAGGTACTCCGCGACCTCGCGCTTGGTGATGCCCGGCTCCGGGAACAGCACGCGCTCGGGGCTCGAGATCCGCACCTCCCGGTCGCCGTGCGGTCCGGGGACGGTGAGGACGACGGCGTCGCTGCTGGGCATCTGCTGAGGCTAGCCCGCGGCGCCGCCCGGCGACAGGGGTCCTCCGGGGCGTCGCCGCAGCCGGATCGGGCCCTTCGCCCGCGAGGGGTCGACGACCTGTCCGCCCTGCACGATGTCGATCTCGCCCCGGTCGACCAGGCGGCGCGCGGCCCGGCGGACGGGCTCCATCAGCGGCCGCCACTCCTCGCCGCCGACCCGGCGCGCGACCTCGGACGGGCACGCCGTCGACGACGCCGCTCGCGCGAGCAGGACGGTGCGGATCTCCTCCTCGAGGCGCGCCTCCTCCGGTCCGACTCCGCGACGGCGGCAGGCGTCCGAGCAGTAGCGGACGTCCTCCCAGTCCCGTGCCCACTTCGCGCGCCACTCGATCTCGCGACCGCAGGAGGCGCAGGTCTTGCTCTCGGGGTGCGCGGTGGACGTGCGCTGACGGTGGGCCATGCCCTCGAGTCTGCGCGCAGACCGCGGCCGCGGCGACGGGTTGCGCTGAGGGCGAGCGACGGGTGCGCGGGCTCCGGCGCCGAGGACGGGCACCCGATGCGGCGTGATCGGGAACAGGGAGCGGCGGATCGGCGTTCCCCGAGGTGGCGGCGTCATACTCCGCAATAGGGCGGCCCTCCCCCGGTCGGTGCGCCAGTCTGGAGGAGCCGTGCTGCGGCGCGACGGCGGGCCACCACCCCGTGCCGCACCCTCGATCGATCAGGAGTCTCCGATGAGCCGCGAGAACCTCGCCACCACCCCGGACCGCGAGCCGGAGCACCGCGCCTTCGCCGGACTCTCCCCGGAGGACTTCAAGCTCGCGTTCCGCAACCACGCCGCCGGAGTCGCGCTGATCACCGCGGACCCGGGCACCGGCCCGGTCGCCCTGACCGCGACCTCCGTCTTCTCGGTGAGCGCCGAGCCGCCGCTGTTCGTCTTCTCGCTCTCGTCCGCCTCGTCCAGCTCTCCGGCCATCCAGGCGTCCGAGACGCTGGTCGTGCACCTGCTCGGGGCGGAGCAGCTCGACCTGGCGCGTCTGGGCTCGACCAGCGGCATCGACCGCTTCGCCGACACGTCGCTCTGGTCGCGGCTGCCCACGGGCGAGCCGTTCTTCCCGGGCGCCGCCGCCTGGATCCGCGGCACGGTGATCAACCGCATGGAGGCGGGATCGTCCACGATCGTCGCCGTGCACGCCCTCGAGGCCCACGTGCCCGAGGACTCCGAGACCACGGCGCCGCTCGTCTACCACAACCGCACCTGGCACCACCTCGGCGAGCACTCCCGCCTCAGCTGAGCTCCGCGGGCGCTCCGGAGCAGGCGGTTCAGGCCTCCGGGCCGGTCGCCACCGTCCGGCCCGGCGTGCTCGACCACTGCGACCAGGAGCCCGGGTAGAGCGCCGGCGCGAAGCCCGCGAGCGTGAGCGCGACGACGTCGACCGCGGCCGAGACGCCGCTGCCGCAGTACACGCCGACGGGGGCGTCCTCCCGTACGCCGAGCGCCTCGAATCCCGCGCGCAGGTCGGAGGCGGGCCGGAACCGCCCCTCGGAGTCGAGCGCCGCGGACGCGGGAGCGTTCCGAGCGCCGGGGATGTGGCCCGCCCGCGGGTCGATCGGCTCGACCTCGCCGCGGTACCGCTCAGGGGCGCGGGCGTCGAGCAGGACGCCCGCCGAGGGCAGCGCCGCCGCCTCGTCGATGTCCAGCACCGGGAGCCGACCGTAGGCCAGCTCGACGTCGCCCCGCTCGCGCGGGACGTCGCCCGTCTCGAGCTCCCGCCCCGAGCGGATCCAGCCGGCGAGCGACCCGTCGAGCAGGCGGACGTCCTCCACTTCCGTCGCCCGCAGCAGCCACCAGGCCCGCGCGGCCGGGACGCTACGCGCGTCGTCGTACACGACGACGGACCGGCCCCGGCGGAGCCCCCAGCCGCGCGCCGCCTCCTGCAGCACCTCGATCGGAGGCAGCGGGTGGCGCCCCTCCTCCGGCTCGCCGTGGGCGGCCAGCTCGTGATCGAGGTCGACGTGCACCGCGCCGGGCAGGTGGCCCGCGAGGTACTCCGGGCGGCCGTCGGGCCGGTCGAGGCGCCAGCGCACGTCGAGGACGAGCGGCGGCTCGGTGGAGGCCATGAGCTCGGCGAGCTCGTCAGGGGTGACCAGCAGGCTCTCGCGGCTGGAGGGGGTCGTCGGGGTCATGGCGTCCTTCCGATCCGCGTCGTCGGCGGAGTCCTGCCCCAGCATGCCGCGTCACCCGGCGGCGCGGGAGCTCGCGCGGCAGCGGAGCATCAGTGCGCAAGGCGCCTTGTCGATGGTCGTCCGCCGGAGAGCCTCTCGCGCAGGCGGGTTGTCTTCGCCACTCGATACCCGCGAGCGTGGCCCGGAGGCCTGCAGGGGACCGCTCGGACCTGAGAGAGGAGGGTGAGGCTCTCGTCGTCGGAGGACGGCCGAAGGCCCGCCCCTCCGGCAGGGGCGGACCTACGCTGCCTTCAGTTGGACTCGCAGGCGAACCCGTCGTCGTCCCTGTCGAGCCCTGCGACATCGCCGTAGTACGGGTAGTACAGGTCGAAGTACCGCTGAGCTGAGGCCTGGTCCGGGAAGTCGTCGCAGTTCACAGCGTCGCCGGGATAAGCAGGTCGTCCCGGGCCGGGCGCCGGTGCCGGCGCCGGTGCCGCGGCCTGCGTGCTCGCCCAGAGTGCGCGGCCCTGCGGCGAGTAGATCACCAGGTTGCCGTCGTTCTGCATGACCATCCGGGAGCCCGGGCTGCCCGCCGTGCCGGACTGCCAGCGTGCTCCTCCGGAGCCCGCGTAGACCACGGCGTTGCCGTCGGACTGCATCTCGAGCCGGTTGCCGCCTCCGGACGTGCCGGCCGCCCAGCGGGCCGAGCCGCGCGAGTAGACGACGAGGTTGCCGTCGCCCTGCATGACCGCCTCGCTCCCTCCGTCGGAGGAGCGCAGCAGCTGTCCGGAGGTGAGCCGGCTCCCGGAGGAGAGGGTGTCCCGGACGGCGGGCGCGGGCGGCGCCGGAGGGGTGTCGCTCGCCCACAGCGCGCGGCCCGAGGCGGAGTAGACGACCAGGTTGCCGTCGTTCTGCATCTGCAGGCGGGATCCCGGGTTGCCCGCCGTACCCGAGGCCCAGAGGGGTCGGCCCGAGGCGGAGGTGACCACGGCGTTGCCGTCGGACTGCATCGAGAGCGTCTCGCCCTCGCCCTGGGTGCCGGCGCCCCAGCGGACGTCCCCCCGCGAGTAGACCGCGAGATTGCCGTCGCCCTGCAGGGAGGCGCGCGACCGGCCGTCCGGCGAGGTGAGCTGCTGTCCCCGGCTGAGCCGCGAGCCGGAGGAGAGGACGTCGCGGATCTCAGGCGCGCGCGAGGTCGAGCTCGCCCAGAGCGGCCGTCCGGAGGCGGCGGTGATCACCAGGTTGCCGTCGTTCTGCATCCGCATCCGCGCGCCCGGGTTCCCGGGCGTTCCCGCCTGCCAGCGCACGCCGGACCCGGGGGCCGAGACCACCGCGTTCCCGTCGGTCTGCATCGCGAGGCGGTTGCCCGCTCCGGAGGTGACGGAGCTCCAGCGCGGCGATCCGTCCACGGAGACGACGAGATTGCCGTCGCTCTGCATCGCGGCGCGCGAGCGGCCGTCGGAGGCGGTCAGCTGCTGTCCCGGAGAGAGCTCGCGCCCGCTGTCGAGGACGTCGGCGATCGGCTCCGGCTCGGGCTCCTGCTCGTCGGCCGAGGACCAGGCCGTGTCCCCGTTCGGGCGGACGAGCACGAGCTGCCCGTCGTCCTGGATGAGGGCGAGCGCGCCGGTCTCTCCCGCGGTCCCGGACGCCCAGACGGGCGTGCCGGAGCCGGTCACGACGACGAGGTTGCCGTCCTCCTGCATCCGCACCGTGGTCGCTCCGGTGCCCTGGGTCCTGGTGCTCCAGACGGGGCGGCGCCCGGCGTCGTAGATCACGGCGTTGCCGTCCGCCTGCATCTCGAAGCTCGCGGAGTCTCCGTTCGAGAAGATGCGCTCGCCCGCGTCGAGCGAGTCGCCGCCGAGGAGGGCGTTCGTGTAGGTCTGCGATCCGCGCGCCTCTGCGGGCGGAGTCTCCCCCGGGACGAAGGCGGTCGGAGTCTCGGCGACGGCCTGCGTCGCGAGGGCGGACGGCGCCAGAGCGGCGGAACCGCCCGCGGCGAGCAGGCAGGCGAGGGCCATCGCCGCGAGGCGATGAGGAGGTCGTGGCACGGAGAGCCCTTTCGGAGGCGGCGGCGGCGGAAGCCGGGGTCGAGCGGAGCCTGGCACGCGCTCGCCACGGCCGTCCATCCGGGCCGCGCGGAACCACTCAGCCGGAGCGGGCGATCCGCGCCGGCTGCGCGGGCGCCGCCTCCGGACCACGGAGCCTCCGCCCGGCTCGCGCGCCCCGGTCGGGGGCGGCGGCGATCGACGCGGATCGACGGAGGACGTGCTCCCACGGCCGGAGCGCACCCCGCGCGGGCGCCCCGGGAGGCGGCTCGGACCTCCCGCGGCACGGAGGAGGTCCCCGTTCCTCCTAAAATCGGAGGCATGTCGAAAGTGTTGAGCAGTCTGCCCGTGGGCGAGCGTGTCGGAATCGCATTCTCGGGAGGCCTCGACACATCCGTCGCCGTCGCCTGGATGCGCGAGAAGGGCGCGGTGCCCTGCACGTACACGGCCGACATCGGCCAGTACGACGAGCCCGACATCGAGAGCGTCCCGTCCCGCGCAGCCCAGTACGGCGCCGAGATCTCGCGCCTCGTCGACGCGAAGAGCGCGCTGGTCGAGGAGGGGCTCGTCGCCCTGCAGTGCGGCGCCTTCCACATCCGCTCCGGCGGCAAGACCTACTTCAACACCACCCCCCTCGGCCGCGCCGTGACCGGAACCCTCCTCGTCCGCGCCATGCGCGAGGACGGCGTCGACATCTGGGGCGACGGCTCGACCTACAAGGGCAACGACATCGAGCGGTTCTACCGCTACGGCCTGCTCGCCAACCCCCGCCTGCGCATCTACAAGCCCTGGCTCGACGTGCAGTTCGTCAACGAGCTCGGCGGCCGCACCGAGATGTCGGAGTGGCTGGTCGCCCGCGGCTTCCCCTACCGCGACGCCACCGAGAAGGCCTACTCGACCGACGCCAACATCTGGGGCGCCACCCACGAGGCCAAGCGCCTCGAGGAGCTCTCCAGCGGCCTCGAGCTCGTCGAGCCGATCATGGGGGTCGCGTCGTGGCGCGACGAGGTCGAGATCGCCTCCGAGGTCGTCTCGGTGCGCTTCGAGGCCGGCCGCCCCGTCGCGCTGAACGGCGTCGAGTTCTCGGACGCCGTCGCGCTCGTGCTCGAGGCGAACGCGATCGGCGGACGCCACGGGCTCGGCGTCTCGGACCAGATCGAGAACCGGATCATCGAGGCCAAGAGCCGCGGCATCTACGAGGCCCCCGGCATGGCGCTGCTGCACATCGCCTACGAGCGCCTGCTGAACGCTATCCACAACGAGGACACCGTCGCCCAGTACCACTCGGAGGGCCGCCGTCTCGGCCGCCTGATGTACGAGGGCCGCTGGCTCGACCCGCAGTCGCTGATGCTGCGCGAGTCCATCCAGCGCTGGGTCGGCTCGGCCGTCTCCGGGGAGGTCACCCTGCGCCTGCGTCGCGGCGACGACTACACGATCCTCGACACGACCGGCCCCGCGCTGAGCTACCACCCCGACAAGCTCTCGATGGAGCGGGTCGGCGACGCCGCCTTCGGCCCCGAGGACCGCATCGGGCAGCTCACGATGCGCAACCTCGACATCGCCGACTCCCGCTCGCGGCTCGAGCAGTACGCGGCCGCCGGCCTCGTCGGCGGTCCGACCGCCGAGCTCGTCGGCGAGCTCGAGATCGGCGAGGCCGACGCGATCACCGAGGGCGGCGGGTCCGCAGCGGCCGATGCGCTCGGACGCGCCACCGACCTGGCCTCGGAGGGTGCGGCGTTCGACGCCGGAACCGACTGACCCCGCCCGTCCGACGCCCCCGCGCGCATCCGTCCCACCGGGACGCGAGGCGCACGGGGGCGTCGTGCTGTGCGGGGCGACCCGGCGCGCCGGGTGCGAGGGCGGGCCCGGCGCGAGAGCGGTGCTCCGGCGTTCGTCGCCACGGCCGTCAGGGCGCGGAGGATCGGACGAGCGCGAGCGCGGCGTCCACGGTGGCGAGCGACTGCGCCGGATCGACGCGGGCCAGCACGAGCGCGGCCACCAGGAGCGACACGAGGACGTCCGCCTGAGCCGACGCCCACGCCTGCGCGTCGGGCCAGCGGGCCAGCGCTCCGGCGCGCAGTGCGCCCAGCAGCTCGGCCCGGTAGTCGGCGATCACCTCGCGCACGGCGTCGTCGCGCGCGATCGGCGCGCCCGCGGCGTTGAGCAGCAGGCAGCCGCTCCTCGCGGAGAGCGTGCGAGAGTCGGCGAGCGCCGCCCGCAGCCCGGTGAAGTACTCCTCGAGCGCCGTCGGCGACGCCCCTCGCGGATCGACGAGCGGGGCGAGCCGGGGCCGCACCACCTCGTCGAGGTAGCTCTGCACGGCAGCGTCGAAGAGCCCGCGCTTGCTGCCGAAGGCGTGGTAGAGGCTGGAGCGGCGCAGTCCGGTCGCGGACTCCAGGTCCGGGAGCGACGCCTCCTCGAAGCCGCTCTCCCAGAAGACGGCGCGGGCGGCGCGGACGACCTGCTCGGTGTCGAAGCCCTGCGTGCGACCCACGGTGCTCCTCCTGAGGGGTGACAGCTGCGGCGCCGCACTGGCGCGGACCGCTCGCTCCAGTATATTGTGGACTGGTCGTTACACAATCGGTGCGGAGCCCTCCGCATCACGACCATCGCCTGGAGGCCCGCCGTGATCGTTCTCGGACTGGTGCTCGCCGCTCTCGCCGCGGCGCTGCACGTCTACATCTTCGTGCTCGAGTCGGTCCTCTGGACGACCTCGCGCGCCCGATCGACGTTCGGCACGACCGCCGGCGAGGCGGAGGCGACGAAGGAGATGGCCTACAACCAGGGCTTCTACAACCTCTTCCTCGCCGTCGTCACCGTGGCGGGCATCGTCGCCGTCGCGATCGGCGCCACCGCCGTCGGCGCGGCCCTCGTGTTCGCCGGCGCCGGATCGATGGTCGCCGCAGCACTCGTCCTGCTCCTCTCCGCTCCGACCAAGCGCCGCGCCGCGCTGACCCAGATGACCCCGGGTCTGCTCGCGGTTGTCGCTCTCGCCGTCGGCCTCGCACTCTGATCCCCTCCGCTCCACCACCACGAAAGGTCCTATGAGCACCGTCACCAGCACCCAGATCCAGCTCGTCCGCCGCCCCGACGGCTGGCCCGTCGCCGAGGACTTCCGGACCGCGACCGTCGAGTACGGCGATCCGGCCGCGGGCGAGATCCGCGTCGAGAACGCCTTCCTCTCGGTCGACCCCTACATGCGCGGCCGCATGAACGACGTGAAGAGCTACACCCCGCCCTTCGCCCTCGGCGAGACCATGACCGGCGGTGCCGTCGGCCGGGTGACCGTCTCCGACGACCCCGCGTTCCCCGTCGGCAGCGCGGTCCTGCACCAGCTCGGCTGGCGCGACGTCGTGCAGGCCGAGTCGTCGCAGTTCCGCGTCGTCCCCGAGATCCCCGGAGTGCCGCTCTCGCTCCGCCTCGGCATCCTCGGGATGACCGGACTCACTGCGTACGTCGGGCTCACCGCCATCGCGGGCATGAAGGAGGGCGACACCGTCTTCGTCTCGGGCGCCGCGGGAGCCGTCGGCTCGGCCGCCGGTCAGATCGCGCGCCTCCTCGGAGCCGAGCGGGTCGTCGGATCCGCGGGCTCGGCCGAGAAGGTCGCCCTGCTGACCGAGAAGTACGGCTACGACGCCGCCTTCGACTACCACTCCGGCCCGGTCCGCGAGCAGCTGGCCGAGGCCGCGCCCGACGGGATCGACGTGTACTTCGACAACGTCGGCGGCGACCACCTCGAAGCGGCCCTCGACGCCTTCCGCGACGGCGGCCGCGCGGCGCTCTGCGGAGCGATCGCCGGCTACAACAGCACCGAGAAGACGCCCGGCCCCGACAACATGGCGAACATCATCACCCGCGGTCTCACGCTGCGCGGATTCACGCTGTCCGGCTACCTCGACCACGCGCCGGAGTTCAACCGGCTGATGGCCGGCTGGTTCGCCGACGGAGAGATCGCCTACGACGAGACCGTCGTCGACGGCATCGACCACGCCGTGGACGCGTTCCTCTCGATGATGCGCGGCGGCAACACCGGGAAGATGGTCGTCCGCGTCTAGCGCCGACCCCGGTGCGGCGGGCGCGAGGAGGGGGCACCTCCGGACGCCCGCCGCATCGGTCCTCCGCCTCCCTGTCCGGGATCTCCGAGCATGCTCGCGGATCCGCGGGGCCGTTCGGTCCGGGCGGTGGCAGACTGCGGACATGAGCACGTTCTCGCACCGGACCGGCGCCTCCGCGCTGGCAGCAGCAGCACTCGTCCTCGTCCTCACCGGCTGCGCGGGCAGCGGCGGAGCCCCGTCCGCGCGGACGCCGCTCCCGACGCCGACCGCGACCGCGACCTCTTCGCCGACTCCCGCTCCGACGCCGACTCCCACCGTGACCGTGACGGTCACGGCGACCCCCGAGCCCTCGTCGACCGGTTCTCCCGCCGCGGATCCGGCGGCGGCGCGCTGCACGGGCTCCGACCTGACGATGGAGTACCGCCCCGACCCCGACGCGTCGGGTGCCGGGAACAGCGCCTTCGACCTCGTGCTCACCAGCACCTCCTCCTCGGACTGCGCTCTCGCGGGCATCCCCGGCGTCTACGCGACCGACGCCGACGGGAACCGGATCAGCGCGGTCGCCGACGCGTCCGGCCCGAACCCCGACGCTCCCGTGATCCTCGTCCCGGGCGCCCGGGCGGACGTCCGGGTCGCCTGGCACTCCCCCGGCGCCTACGGCTGCACGGTCGGGACCTCCGCGTACCTCGTCGCCGAGGTCCTCGACGCCCCGGACGGCGCGGTCCGCGCCCCCGCCGAGCTCCAGGTGTGCACCGACGGCACCGTGATGATGGACGCCTCCGCCTACACGCTGCTCTGAGCCCTCCCCGAGCGCGCACACCTTCCGCGCGGCCCGCTCACCGGGCGCGACCCCTTGACCGGGCGCGGCGCAGCCGGGACCCTCGCACTACACGTCCCCACCCCACCCCGGAGGTCACCATGAAGGTCGGCTCACTCGTTCTCCGTCTCGCCGTCGGCGGGCTCTTCGTCGGACACGGTCTACAGAAGCTGCGGGGCTCGTTCGACGGCCCCGGCCTCGACGGCACCGAGCAGATGATGTCGAGCCTGGAGATGCACCCGGCCCGGCGCAACGCCGTCGCCGCAGCGGTGACCGAGACGGCCGGAGGCGCCGCTCTCGCCCTCGGCGCCGCGACTCCGCTCGCCGCCGCCGGACTCGTCGCCACGATGGTCACCGCCGTGCGCAAGGTGCACTGGAGCAACGGCCTGTGGAACGCGGGCGGCGGGTGGGAGTACAACGCCGTCCTCGTCGCGGCGACGGCCGCGATCGTCGCGGACGGCCCCGGCGCGCTCTCGTTCGACGCCCTGATCGGCAAGCGCAAGTGGGGAGCCGGCTGGGCGCTGTTCGCCCTGATCGGCGGAGCGGCTGCGTCGACCGCCCTGATCGAGGCCGGCCGACGCGCCGCGCCGGTCGGAGCGGGCACCTCCGGCTCCGACGACGGCGGGTCGGACGACGACGGCGCCGACTCGACCGCCTCGTAGCCCCGCTCCGCCGCACTGTGCGGGCGCGGTAGCGTCGGAGGCGTGACCGAGACACGCGCCTCCGACCCCGACCGCCCCGAGACCGACGCGCTCGCCCTCTGGCTCGCGGCGGTCGAGCGCCTCGACGCTCAGGACGACCCGGACGGCGTCGTCGAGCGGATGCGCGTCCTCGCAGCCCGCTATCCGGGACACGACGGAGTCGCCGCTTTCGAGCTGGGCGGCGCCCTCGACAGCGCGGGACACGGGGCGGAGGCGGCGGTCGAGTACGAGCGCGCCCTCGCCGCCGGCCTGGATGACGAGCGGCGGGCGCGGACGACGATCCAGTACGCCTCGACACTCCGGAACCTCGGCCGCACCGACGAGGCGATCGACCTCCTCGCCGGCGCCGCTGCGCACCCCGCGGTGGGCTCCGCGCGGGAGGTGTTCCTCGCGCTCGCCCTGCACAGCGCCGGGCGCGTCGACGAGGCCCTGCGGATCGCGCTGGAGGCGCTGGCTCCGGGGCTCCCCCGGTACCAGCGCTCCGTCCGCGCCTACGCCGCCGCCCTCACCGACTCCGAGCAGTAGCGCGGGCGGCTCCTCCACACGGAGGCTCGGCGCGGCGAGCGCCGAGGCCTCCGGGGCGACGGCGCCGACTCAGTCCTCGAGCAGGATCGCGTCGATCTGCCCCATCGCCTGGCGGAGTCCCTCCTCCATGCCCATCTGGACCATCTGCTCGAGCTGCTCGACCGACTCGAAACGGCTGCTGAGGACCATCCGCGTGTGCCCCGGCTCGATCTCGTCGAGGGTGACCGTGGCCCGGGTGATCCCCAGCGCGTCGACCGGGTCGCGCCGCTCGTCGGCGAAGCCGTCCTCGAACTCGAACCGCGTCGGCTCCTCCACCCGGGTCACGCGCCACCAGCCGCGCGCCTGCTCGCCGTCCGGTCCCGTCATGACGTAGGCGCTCCGTCCGCCCTCGACCGGCTCGTGCCGCTCGAAGGTCGCCGGCCAGGTCGGCGGCCCCCACCAGCGCTCGAGGCGGCGCGGATCCGTCCAGAGGAGCCAGACGCGCTCGATCCCCGCGTCGAACTCGGCGGTCACGGTCAGGGTCAGTTCCTCGATGTCCTTCACGGACTGCAGCACGCTCATCGCGCCTCTCCCTCCAGCAGATCCCACGCGCCGGTCGGCTCGCGGGTGTCACTCCTCGTCGAGGAGGTCCGACATGCGGTCGATCCTCCCCGCCCACAGCTGCTCGTAGGCGTCGAGCAGGCGCGACGCCCGCCGCACTGCGGCGACCTCACCCTGCACCAGCTGCTCCCGCCCGCTCCTCCGCTTGCGGACGAGTGCCGCCCGCTCGAGGACGGCCACGTGCTTCTGCACCGCCGCGAACGACATCTGGTAGCGCGCCGCGAGTGCGGAGACGGACTGCTCGCCGACCAGCACCCGGGCGACGATGTCGCGGCGGGTGCTGTCGGCCAGCGCCCGGAAGAGCAGGTCGATGTCGGCGTCCGTTCGTACAACCATGTGGTTGCACATTAGGGGCCGTCACCTCCCCCGCGCAAGAGCATCCGTCTCCGGGGCGAGCGCACCGGCCGGCGCCCGACCTCAGGCGCTCGCGGCGTCGAGGGCCTCGGCAGCGGCCGCGAGCACCCAGTCCGGCAGGGGGCGGGCTGCGAACAGCGAGGCGTAGAGCCGGGCCATCGAGTCGTCGGGGTCGAGCCGCAGCGCCTCGTCGAGGTGGAGCCCGGCGAGGCTCGAGACTCCCCTCGCCCACCAGCACCACGCGAGAACGGTGAGCACGGAGGAGCGCGCCTCCTCCGGCGCCAGCGCGGCGGCACGGGCGAGGAGCCCGGTCGCCCGCGCCAGACGGGCGCGCTCCGGAGCGCGCCCGCTGCCGAGCAGCAGTGCCGACAGCTCGAGGTCGTGGTCGTCGTCCGTTCCGGCGCGGGCCTCGCCCACCGCGCCGGGCGGCACTCCCACTCCCGCCTGCGGGCTCCGCGCGATCTGCACGGTCACCCGGTCTCGGAGGGGCGGCGACTGCAGGGTCCGCACGATCAGTCCTTCGCGGCGGACGTCCCGCGGTCCGCTGAGCCAGCGCTCGACGAGCCGTTCCGTGTCGCCGACCAGGGGCGGCCGGCGGAGCACCTCCGCGACGAGCGCGCGATCCTCCTCGACGACCGGCGGCAGCACGGAGAGCGCGTCGATGTCCAGAGGCTCATCGGCCACCGCTCGGGCGAGGACGCCGGTCTCGCTCCGCTCGATCTCGAGGAGCGGACGTGGCCTGCGGCACTCCTCGGCGTCCGTGTAGCGCCCCCATCCGTCGGCGGCGATGCAGGCCACGGCGATGATGTCCAGGCGCGTGCGCTCCAGGCGCCGGAGCACCGCGCGGCCGAGGCCGAGATGCGGGATCCCCCGCTCCTCGGCGTAGCCCGCACGGGTGCAGACCACCACCAGCACACCGGTGGCCCGCGGCATCGTCTCCATCATGGCCGCGCAGCCGCCCGCCAGCGCCTCCGCCTCCATCCCGCGCAACGTCTCCGGGAGCGGGATCCGGAAGCCTCCTCCGGCGCGCGTGCCGAGGAACGGCACCACCACGACGGACTCCTCCGGACGGATGCCGATGATGGAGGGGACGGCCGCCAGGAGGTCCTGGATCGCGCTCGCCCGCAGGACTTCGGGATCGCGGCGGCGGGACGGAGGAGCAGGGGTTCGCTGTGTGGATGTCATGCCCGACACCCTGCTCGCGTCGCCGGCGGCGCAGGATCCCGCCGGCCCGGACCGGGGAGAACCGGAGCGGATCGGCGCCTGTGGAGGAGCGCCCGGGTCCGGCGGCTCAGCCGGCCGCGGGAGCCCGCAGCACCTTCGCCATCGGCCGTCCCTTCGCGATCTCGTCGATCAGCTTGTCGAGGTACCGGATGCGCTGCATCAGCGGATCCTCGATCGTCTCGACCCGCACGCCGCAGATCACCCCCGTGATCGCCGAGGCCTCCGGAGGCAGGCGCGCCGCCGCGAAGAACTCCTCGAAGGTCGTCCTGCTCTCGAGGTGCCGGGCCAGCTCCTCGTCCGAGAAGCCGGTGAGCCAGCGGACCGCCTCGTCGACCTCCTCCCTCGTCCGGCCCTTGCGCTCCGCCTTCGCCACGTAGAGGGGGTGCACGTCGGCGAACGCCACGGAGAAGATCCTGCTCATGGCCGGGAAGCGTACTCGCGCGACGCCCGGCGCGGCAGAGGCGCCCGCCCCGCTATCCTCCCCAGTGGCCCTCGCGCCTCCACCCCGCAGCCCACAGAGAGAACCACCGTGAGCCTCCTCCGCACCAAGTCCGTCGAGCAGTCGATCGCCGACACCGATGAGCCCGAGTACAAGCTCAAGAAGTCGCTGACCGCGCTCGATCTCACGGTCTTCGGCGTCGGAGTCGTCATCGGCGCCGGCATCTTCACCCTCACCGGCCGCGCCGCCCATGACATCGCCGGACCGGCGATCGTCCTGAGCTTCGTCGTCGCCGCCTTCGCCTGCGCCCTCGCGGCCATGTGCTACGCCGAGTTCGCCTCCACGGTCCCGGTGTCGGGCTCCGCCTACACCTTCTCCTACGCCTCCCTCGGAGAGCTCTTCGCCTGGATCATCGGCTGGGACCTGATCCTCGAGCTGTTCCTCGGAGCGAGCGTGGTCGCGCAGGGGTGGAGCGCGTACCTCGGGTCGCTGCTGCAGCAGCTGGGAGTGACCCTCCCGCCGGCGCTCACCTACGGCGGCGTGGTCGACGTGCCGGCGATCCTGCTCGTCCTCGTGCTCGGCGCGCTGATGACCTTCGGGATCAAGGAATCGCTGCGCGTCAACCTGGTGCTCGTCGCGATCAAGCTGTTCATCGTCCTGTTCGTCATCATCGCGGGCCTGCAGTTCGTCAACACCGCCAATTACACGCCGTTCGTCCCCGCCGCCGAGCCCTCGCAGTCCGCGTCCGGTCTGACCCAGCCGCTGCTCCAGTTCCTCTCGGGCATCGAGCCGGCCACGTTCGGGGTCGGCGGCATCATCGCCGGCGCCTCCCTGGTGTTCTTCGCCTACATCGGGTTCGACGTCGTCGCGACGACCGCGGAGGAGACCCGCCGCCCCCAGCGCGACCTGCCCATCGGCATCATCGCCTCGCTGATCATCTGCACGGTCCTGTACTGCGCCGTCGCCCTCGTCGTGACCGGCATGGTCCCCTACCGCGAGCTCGACCCGTCGGCCGCGCTCGCCAACGCGTTCGCCTACCACGGGCAGACCTGGATGGCGACGGTCATCTCGGCCGGCGCCGTCGCCGGTCTGACCACCGTCGTGCTGACGCTGCTGATCGGAGCGACACGCATCATCTTCGCGATGGCGCGCGACGGACTCCTCCCCCGGCGCCTGGCCACCGTCCACCCGCGCCTGCGCACGCCGTGGTTCACCTCCGTGGTCGTGACCATCGTCGTCGCGCTGCTCGCCGGGCTCACTCCGATCGGCGTGCTCGAGGAGATGGTCAACATCGGCACGCTCTCGGCGTTCGTGCTGGTCTCGGTCGGCGTCGTGGTGCTGCGCCGCAAGCGGCCCGACCTGAAGCGCGGTTTCCGGGTCCCGCTGAACCCGTGGCTCCCACTGCTCTCGGCCCTGATCTGCACCTACCTGATGCTCAACCTCTCGATCGAGACCTGGCTGCGCTTCCTGATCTGGCTGGCCGTGGGCTTCGCGATCTACTTCGCCTACTCGCGCAGCCACGCGAAGATCGGCACGCAGCCCTAGGGGGCCAGGCCCACCTTCGGCCTGGCCCAGGAGCGTCCGCGCGTGTCCTTGAGGATGTCGTACTCCACCTCGACGTGCGGCTCGATCGCGCTGTACTTGTCGTTCGGGGCGCCGATCACGAGCTGGAAGCCGAGACCGCGCCACGCACCGATCGCCCGCTTGGTGAAGTGGGCGTCGGCCTTGATCAGCGCCTCGTCCATGAAGACCGGGGCGTACCGGGGGCGGTCGGCTCCCGCGTCGCCGAGCTGGTAGCGCAGCGCTGCCCCGACGATGAAGGCGATCAGCTCCTGCGACTCCCCGCCGGACTTCTCACCGATGTGGTCGTACAGCGCCACGTGCGCTCGGGTGACGGCGTCCACGCGCTCGGCGCTGACCCGGACGTGGTTGCGGACGTCGACGAGGTCGCCGAAGTCGGGCGCGGTGCGCCGCAGCCGCTGGATGAGCCGGGACATCCGCCGGTAGACCTGCTCGCGCTCCTCCTCCGCGGACACGGCCTGGATCTGCGCGCGCACCTCGCGGAGCTCGCGGCGGAAGCGACGGCGCACCTCCGACTGGTTCTCGCGCGTCGTGATCTGCAGGCGGTGGCCGTCGTCGTAGAACGGCAGATCCTGCATGATCACGTTGA
Source organism: Rathayibacter sp. AY1D1 (assembly GCF_002932635.1). Lineage (NCBI taxonomy): Bacteria > Bacillati > Actinomycetota > Actinomycetes > Micrococcales > Microbacteriaceae > Rathayibacter > Rathayibacter sp. AY1D1. Next base: position 40,144 of record NZ_PSVY01000001.1, on the reverse strand, counting down.
TCGGCTCGATCCGCTCGCGGATCTCCCGCAGCGAGCGGCCGAGCGTGGAGTCGAAGCTCGTGAGGTCGTTGCCGGAGAGCGTGAGCAGGCTGTCGCGCCACTCGGTCTCGAGCCGGTGCAGGCCGCTGGTCTCGAGGGCGTCGAGCAGCCGCTCGAAGTCGCCCGCGGACGCCTCGGGGTCCGCGAGCAGGTTGGGGTTCGGCCAGCGGTCGAGGAAGCCGGCCATGATCCGGCCGGCGCTCTCGCGCTGCTGCTCGTGCGCCTCGGCCGCGGAGCGGCGGTCCTCCGCCAGTCGCTGCGCTGCCGTGGCGAGCGCTGCGTCGAAGCGGACCAGGACGTCCGAGGCGCTGCCGGACGCCGCGGCCTCGGTCAGCGTGAACCGGGCGTCGAGGAAGGCGCGCTGGTCGTCGTCGAGCTCGCGTCCTGCCTGCTCCGCCGCATCGAGAACCGCCTGGCTCGCGTCGACGTCGTCGACCACGACGGCCCACTCCGCCTCGATCCGCTCGCGCTCCACACCGGCGCGCGCGATTTCCTGGCGGAGGCGCTCGAGGCGGCCGCGCAGCCCGTCGATCTGCTCCTGCAGCCCGGCGAGCTCGGGGTTCGCCTCCGCCGCCTCGGCGCCGACCGCCTCCCAGCGCTCCTGCTCGGCGAGCAGCGACTCGACGTCGACCGTCTCCCAGCTCACCAGCGCGAGGCGGGCGTGGCGCGTCATCCGGTCGTCGAGCGCATCGAGGGCCTCCTCCGCCGCCGACGCCGCCGAGACGGCCGCCGCGCTGCGGGCCCGGGCCGCCTCGACCAGGGCGTTCAGCTCGCGGAGACGACCGGTGTTGGAGAAGCCGAGGACGTTCGCGGCGCCGTGGCCGCCGTGCGCACCGCGCTGCCCCTGCGAGAGCTGACCGGTGAGGGTCAGGGCGAGCCGGTGGCGCCCGAGCTCCGCAGCGCTGTCGACGCACACGTAGCCGAAGCGGTCCTCGAGCCGGTCCTGCAGCCAGCCGGTGAAGGCGGTGGCGCGGTAGTCGAGGCGCCCGGGCAGCGTCTGCGGGTCGAGGCCCCGCACCTCCTCGAGCCCGGTCTCCACGCCCTCGTAGCGGAGCCGGACCGGGAGCCGGAGGGAGTCGATGGCGCGGCGGAAGCGGTCGAGGTGGGCGGAGTCGATCATCAGCGTCGTCGCGAAGCCGCCGAGGGCGAGCGTGAACGCCTCGCGCCAGGGCTCGAACTCGGCACGCACCTCGACCAGCTCGCCGACGAAGGGCAGGTCGTCGGCGGTGAGGCTGGCTGCCTCCGCGACCCGCTCGCGCGCCTCGTGCAGAGGCCGGGGGATGCTGTCCCGACGGTCCGAGGCCGAGCGCTGCTCCGCCTCGAGCTCGGCGAGATCGCGCGCCGCGGCCTTCCGCTCGGCGACCGCGTCCGACCAGGCCGCACGGGTGCTGCGCTTGGCGTCGGCCGCGCTCGCCGCCCGGGCGAGCACCGCCTCGAACCGCTCGCGGGTGGTCTCCGGCTCGCCGAGAGCGCGCAGGTCCTCCTCGAGCCGGGCGCGGTTCTCGCGCGCCGCTCCCAGCCGCCGCTCCACCTCGCGGAGCTCGCGCTGGGCCGTCTCGAGGCGGTCGCCACCGGAGGCCCGCAGCACCTCAGCGAGCCCGTCCCGCTCCGACTCCGCCGCCTCGGCGAGCGCCCGCTTCTCGCGGAGCACGGCGTCGACGGCGCGGGTGCGCTCGCGCAGCTCGACCTCGACGTCGCGCAGCAGGCCGAGGCGCTGCTCAGCGCGCCACAGGGCCGCCGGCGACACCGGGGCATCGAACTCCCCGAGCGCGTCGATGAGGCGCACGCGCTCCGCGGACGCGGCGATGCGCAGGCGCAAACCCCGCAACGGCTCGAGTGCCGCGACCTGCTGGCGCGCGGTGAGCATCCGCTGCCGCGTGCTCTCGAGCTCGTCGAAGTGGGCGACGACCGCGTCGGCGGAGGCCAGGGTCTCGGGCTCCTCGAGCACGAGCCGCTTGTAGAGGTCGTCGACGGTCGTGATCTGCTGACCGGCCTGGATGCGGGCGAGCAGGCTCATCGCCTTCGATCCGGCTCCCGCCGCTCCGATGCCGAGCACCGCGTGCAGACGCGCCGAGAACTCGCGGTCGGTGCCGAGCGGATCCAGGCCCGCCGCGCGCAGCGACGCGTCGGAGAAGCGGTGCGCCGCCGCCCGGTCGAGCGCGGCGAGGTCGACCGGGCCCTCGGCGCTCGCGCGGATCCGCACGGTCTCCTCGAGCACCCGGGAGCCGGCCGGGACGTACCAGGCGCGGACCGCGCTGAAGCGCGAGCCGTCGTGGTCGACCCAGGTCATCGCGACGGCGGTCCAGGTGTCGACTCCGTCGCCGCGCAGGACGCGCATGGTCGTGCCCTCGTCCGTGCGCGACTCGTCGAGCTTGCCGCGCGCGTAGGAGAGGATGTTGCGCTGGTCCTCGCCGCGCGGACGGCCCGTCACTCCGCCGTTCGAGGCGCCGTTGAACGGCGTGGTGTGCGGCATCATCAGGGCGATGTAGGCGTCCATCAGCGTGGACTTGCCGGAGCCGGAGCCGCCGCAGAGCAGTGTGGCCCCCGGCGAGAAGCGGACCCGGTGCGCGCCGTCGTAGCCGCCCCAGTTGACCAGCTGCAGGTCCTCGGCGAGCCACTGCTGACCGCGGGAGGCGGCGGGGATCAGGCCGAAGAGGGTGTCGAGCATCGTCATCGGGGGTCGTCCTCCGGGTCGGGGGTGTCGTCGTCGGTCGGCTCGTCGTCCAGCGGCTCGTCGTCCAGCGGCTCGTCGTCCGCGACATCGACTCCGGGCAGGACGCCGTCCGTGGGCGGGTCCGCGTCCTCGTCGAGGCCGTCGTCCTCGAGCGCGTCGTCGTCCGCCTCCTCCGGATCGTCCGAGCCGGGCTCCTCGGCGGGCGCCGCTTCTGCGACCACCGAGGAAGCGTCTTCGCCCGCCCGCCCGCGCAGCCAGTCGCTCAGCTCCCGCAGCTTCGGCGCGCTCAGCACGATCTCCACGATCGAGCTGATCCGGTACCGCCCTGCGGACTCCTCGTCGACGATGCCGTCGCGCCCGAGCCGCTCCAGCGCCTTGCGGACCATGCGCTGCCGGCGGGCTGTGTCGCGCTCGGCGTCCGCGAAGTAGCTGAGCACCGTCTGCTCGACCTCCTCGACGTCCACGCGCGCCGACGCCTCGCCGGCCGCCGACTCCCGCTGATGGACCGTGCGCAGGTGCACCAGCACCAGCGTCTCGGCGCGGGTGTAGGGGAGGTCGCGCAGCAGCACCGGCATCTCCACCTCGTCGGAGCGCACCTGCTGCTTGTAGGCGACCCCGCGCTCGTGGTCGACGACGAGCCGCACGAACAGGTCGTTCAGCCGCGACTCGATCAGCTGCCGGTGCTCCTGGAGCACGGCCCACTGCTCGCGGTGGCGGTCGGCGAGGAGGAAGCGGCGCTGCAGCACGTGCACGAGCACCCGGCGCACCTCGGTGTCGAGGACGCCGCGGTCGCCGGGGAAGAGCTCGTCGGGGTCCTCCTCCATCGACACGGGCGCGATGAACGGATCGGCGGCGGTCCCGTCGGTCGCCAGGGTGTCACTCATCGTCGGTCTCCTCCTCGGTGCGGGCGGTCACGGATCCGAAGGCGAAGCGGCGCACGGTCCCGTCGGGTCGGCGCGTGCTCACGACGGAGTAGCCCTCGCGGTCGACGAGGCCCGTCCGGTGCGCGATCTCGAGCAGCCCGAGCAGGTCGACGGGCCGTCGCGTGTCCTCCGGAGCCGCGCTGAACGCGTCCGCCAGATCGAACTCGTCGCCGAGCTCCGCCACGTAGGCCTCCAGCTCCGCGTAGCGGGGACCGCCCCAGGCCCGGCTGTCGTCGCCGACGAACTCGGCGTCGCCGTCGTCTCCGGCCAGGGGCGCCGGCCCGCCGGCCGGACGCACGTCTCCCAGGGTCTGGCGCAGGTGGCCGATCCCGGCGACGGGCAGGTGCCGCAGCGGCGCGACCGGCGCGTCCGGCGAGATCCCGCCCGTCCACTCCTGGAGCCCCGCCATCACGTCGCGCAGCAGCTCGTCCACCTGGCGGTCGCGAGCCGGGTCGTGGGTGCGGACCTGGCCCGTGATGACGTGGGACGCGCGGCGCTGCGCGGTCAGGACCTCCTGCACGCCCAGCTCCACCCGGCGGCCGATCGCGGCCAGCTCCGCGCGCTGGGCGGGGTCCATCAGGCGGGAGAACGGCTGCACGAGCACGGTGTGCAGCTGATCGGCGAGCGCGTCGATCCGCTCGGGGTCGCCCAGGAGGCGGAGGGCTCCGGCGAACGCACGGCCCTCGCTGGTGGCCTGCATCACGTGCTGACCTCGCTCGAGGTACTCCCGCAGCACCTCGCCGGTCGGGCGGACGTCGCGGCGCAGGTCCGCGACCACGTCGCGCTGCATCGCCTTGATCGACTCCGCCACCCGCGCGAAGTCGGCCGGCAGCTCGCGGGCGAGGTGCACCACGTTCTCGGCCTCCTCCAGGAGCTGCTCGTCGTCGGCCGGCTCGAGACCGGCGCCCTCCTCGAGTGCGGCGATCTCGGCGTCCAGGCGCGCCCGCTCCTCGCGGAGCCGCGAGAGGCGGGCCTCCGGGTCGGGATCGACGTCCGCGGCCAGCCGCTCGACCGCCTCCAGCAGGGTGCGCACCCGCGAGTTCGAGACGCGCGTGCGTCCACCTCCGGTGCGCCCGGTGATCTCGAGGGCGCTCACGGCGTGGGCGCTCAGCCGGTAGACCTCGGCCTCGCCCTCGATCTGCGGCACGAGCCAGCCGACGCGGACCCAGTAGCGGCACACCTCGCGCGCCGTGCCGCTCGGCAGCGCGCGCTCGACCTCGTCGTACCCGGCCGAGCGCAGCTCCTCGAGCAGCTCCCCCACCTCGGCGTGCGCGTCAGCGACGGCCACCACCTGCCGGTCGACGGTGAACACGAGCGACAGGGCGGCGACGACGAACGGGGCGTACCGGCCGTGGAGGAGATCCAGGGTCGGCGTCCGGAAGGCGCCGAGGGAGCGCAGGTAGGCGGCCTCGGCGCGGGAGTTCGACATCGCCCTCAAGGATAGGCGGCGGGTCGGGCGCCCGAGGACGGCCGCGCCTGGGCCGCAATCCGACCAGCGCCTTCAGGCGCCGTCGGGGCGGAAGCCTTTGTAGAGCGTGAGCGCGAGGGCGGTGCGGTCGCGGAGGCCGAGCTTGCGCAGCAGCGCCGAGACGTGGTTCTTCACGGTGCCCTCGGCGAGCACGAGGGCGGCCGCGATCTCCCTGTTGTTCCGCCCTTCGGCCACCAGCTCGGCGACCACCCGCTCGCTCCGCGTGAGCAGCGTCAGCGGGCTCTCGCCGGTGCGACCCGGCTGGACGGCCGGCCGGGCGACGCGCGGATCGATCACCATCCCGCCGGCGATCACCGCGTCGAGGGCCACGACGAGACCCTCCACCGAGGTGTCCTTCAGGAGGAATCCGGAAGCGCCGGCCGAGAGGGCCGCCTGCACGAGCGCGTCGTCGTCGAAGGTCGTCAGAAGGAGGACGGGCAGACGCGGATGGAGCTGCGCACACTCGGCGGCGAGCTCCACGCCGCCCATGACCGGCATCCGCGCGTCGGTGACGACGACGTCCACCTCCGTCGTGCGCAGAATGTGCAGAGCAGCCTGTCCGTTCTCGGCCTGGGCCGAGACCACGACACCCTCGACCGTCGAGAGGAGCATGACCAGCCCACGGCGGATCATCTGCTGGTCCTCCACCAGCAGCACTCGCCTCGGTGTCGTCTCCGTCACGAGGCGCGGCTCTCCCGTTCCCCGTCGGCGCCTCCGAGAGGGATCGAGAGGCGCAGGAGGAACCGGTCGCCGATGCGCCGCGCCGTCAACCGACCTCCGCGAGCCGTCGCGCGATCGTCGAGGCCGCGCAGCCCGAACCCCAGCACAGGCTCGCCGTCGCTGATCCCGTTGCTCCTTCCCGCGCCGATGTCGCTGAGCAGCGAGAGCTCGAGCCGGACGTCGTCCGTCTCGATATCGATGCGGACTCTGCGGGCAGCGCCGTGCCGCAGAGCGTTCGTCAGCCCTTCCTGCACGCCTCGGTAGACGACGAGCGCGGTCTCATCGTCGCTGGTGAGCACACGGTCCGACGCCTCGTCGCCGACCACATCCACGGTCACGCCCGTGCCGCGGAAGGACTCCGCGATCAACTCCAGCGCAGCCAGGCCGCGGGCGCCCGCGTCCCGGAAGGGACTGAGCGCTCGTACCCACATCCGCATGTCCGCGAGAGCCTCGCTCGACGTGGATCGGGCCGTGCGGACCTCGGCCCACGCCTGCTCGGCATCGGCGGAGCGCAGGCGATCAGCGAGCTCGAGACTCATCGAGACGAGGGTCAGCTTGTACCCGAGGCCGTCGTGGAGCTCGCGTGCGCTCCGGGCGCGCTCGTCCGACAGCAGCAGCTCCTTCTCCGTCTCGGAGGCGCGATGCAACCGCCTGATCACACGCTGGTCGGCGGATCGCTCGCTCTCGAAGCCGCGAAGAGAGAGTCCCAGGGCGATCCCGAAGCACATCAGCACGGCCACGGGCACCACGTTGAGCAGACCGTCGAGCACTCCGGAGAGCAGCGCCCTCCCCGAGCCGACGGCGCCCCCGACATGGAGGGCCAGTCCGACGGAGGCGATCCAGATCATCGCGTGCGCCCCTGCGCGGAGCGAGACGTCGACCACCGCGAACGCCACGACGAGGAGGAGGACCGGGATCGTGAAATCGAGCCGGCCGAAGACGACGACCGGCGTCGCCGCGACGATGGACACCGTCGTCACGGCGACCCCGTGTCCCGCTCGGATCAGTCGGGGCCGGACGGCCCAGAGCCCGGCGATCACAGGCACCAGCGCGAGCCATGTGACCGCGACCGCTGCACCCGTGCCTCTCTGCGCGGAGTCCACGACGCCCAGGATCCCTGCCAGGACGAGGCAGCACAGGGCGATCGCCTGAAGTGCGATGACGGTCCTGTCCACGGTGCTCGACAGGGACGGCGCGACCGCGACCCGCTCGTGTCCTGCCGCTGACGGCGCGGAGATCTCCGCCGCCGTCTCCGGAGTTGAGCCCATGTCGACAACTGTAGCTCCGACTCCGGGATGCCGACCCGTGACCGCAGTCACGCCCTCACCGTGACTCCGGTCATCCTCATCCGTGACTTCGGCGGGAGGTGGTCGACTGCGGACCTTCCTAGCCTCGAAGTCAGCGCCGGGAGCCGCATCCCGCGCCGCGAGACAAGTCGGACAGGAAAGGGAAGCGATGCCGCTCGACCTCGAATATCTCCGGTACTGCCGCCCGGGCAACCCGTTCTACGCGGTCGCCGAGGAGGGGGACGACATCGATGGCGACGCCTTCGACGTCGCGTCCTTCGCTCCGGAGGACTGGCAGGTGAGGGAGTCGCGGCCGTGGCGGAACTGGATGCCGGACGGTTGCCTCCTCCCTCGTCAGGGATGGAAGCTCCACCTCTCGTCGACACTCGATGACGCGGAGAAGGTCCTCGCCGCTGCTGCACGCTACTGCTTCGCCTCCCGACTGCCTTTCAAGCATCTCTCGACCACCTCTCACCTTCTGATGCAGAACGGCAAGTACGCCGATCGAGCGGGAGCTGGGAAGTTCATCACCGTGTATCCCGGTTCGGACGACGAGTTCGCCCGAGCGCTGGAGGACCTCGACGTCCGTCTTCGCGGGTTCAGAGGCCCGTACGTACTGTCCGACCGGCGGTGGAAGTCCGGGCCTGTGCACTTCCGTTACGGCGCCTTCGTCCCGTCCGAGACGGAGAGCGGCTTCGTCTCGACGGTGCTCGACCCGGACGGGAACGAGGTGGAGGACGTCCGGCGGCCGACGTTCACACCTCCCCCGTGGGCTTCACTACCGGAGTCCGTCACTGTCGGGGCGGAGAACGAGGAAGAGGTCGCCTTCGGCTTCACGATGCTCTCAGCGCTGCACTTCTCGAACGGTGGTGGTGTCTATCTCGCTGAAGCGACGACCGACGAATTCGTGCCGATCGGGACGATCGTGGTCCTCAAGGAGGCGCGCCCGCACGCCGGGTTGGACGCCGACGGAGTCGACGCCGTGACTCGCCTGGCTCATGAGGAGGAGGTGCTCGTCGATCTGCAGTCCCTGGACTGCGTACCCGTCTTCTACGGATCCTTCACGGCCTGGGAGCACCGATACCTGGTCATGGAGTACATCGAGGGGAACGATCTGAAGCGCGAATGGATGACGAGGACTCCGCTGCTCCGACCAGCACCGTGGCGCGTCGGTGACCCTGCGTACACCTCCTGGCTGACCACGACCGTCGCTCGCCTCGACGCCGCTCTCGCCTCCGTGCACCGCGCAGGATGGCTGCTCGGCGACATCCACCCGAAGAACGTCATCATGCGGAACGGCACGCACCCGTGCTTCCTCGACTTCGAGTTCGCGCATCGAATGGATCCGGAGTGGCGTTGTCGCCAGGGAGCGCCCGGCTACGAGCCCCTGGAAGGCCTGAAGGGGACGGAAGCGGACGAGTGGTCGCTCGGCATCCTCGAACTCGATCTCCTCTTCCCCCAAGCGACGATCGCCGACCAGGGCAACGTCGCGAAGATCGAGCAGCTCCTCCGAGCAGCCGCAGACGATCTCGCGGTTCCGCCCGCCGTGCTGCGGTCGATCAGGACCTCCACCCTCGACGTACTCCCCGCCTCCGGTCAGAGGTCGATCGACGAAGACGTCGGTCGACTCGCCGCCCTCTCGGACGACCAGCTGCGCGGCCAGATCGCCCGCGGTGTCGCATCGGTGCTTCAGTGGACGGACGACTCGCCGGTCGTTCCCGGAGACATCCCTGTCCTCGCCCGCGACAGCGCGGACCACCGTGCCGGATTCCCCTACGGCGCGGCTGGAGTCGTCGCTGTCTTAGGACGATCCGGAGATGTCGACCTCGAGGCCGCCGATCACTGGCTCGCCGCTCACGTGGCCCAGGTGCGGTCGCGTGGTCTCTGCGGACTCGAGGGAATTCGCTACGCGGCTCGCCAGGCAGGACTCGCGCGCACACTCGAGGTGCTCGACCGCAGGCCCTCGGCCGCCCCTTCAGGTCCGACGCTGTGGTCGGGGTGGGCCGGTGCAGGGCTCGCCGAGCTCGCAGACGGAGGGGACCCGTCGGAGGCGGCCCACCATCTCACCACGCTGCTCGATGAGGACGTCCGAGGAGCCTCCGTCGGCCTCCTGCACGGATGGTCTGCGGCCGCGATCCTGTTCGCCCGACTCCACGAAGCCACTGGCGACGACTTGTACATCACGCTCGCGATACGAGCCGTCGACGCCGATCTGGCGCGCTGTGCGAACACCCGGAACAACACTCTCGAGTTCGATGAAGGATGGAGGACTCTTCCTTACCTGGGGATCGGCTCGACCGGGCCCGGCCTGGCGATCCTGGAGCTGCGGCGGGTCACGGGCGAGGAGCTCTTCGCCGATCCCCTCGCGTCCATCGACGCCGCCGCGTCCTACCAGCAGTGCGCGCAGGCCTCACTCGCCCACGGTCTGTCCGGATTCCTCGTCTACCTCCGCCGCCGCGTACTGCACCGCCCGAGCGCGAAACTCGAGGAGGTCCTCCGCTCGCACGTCCGGTCGCTGCGCCTGCACGCCGTGCTCGACGACACCGGCGTCTTCTTCCGCGGCAACCAGAACCTCCGACTCTCGTCGGACTACCTGACCGGCTCGCTCGGAGTGCTCGCAGCGCTCGACGAGCTCGAGACCGGACGCTCCGCCCTGCCGTTCGGACTCTGACCGAGTCGGCCCGAGACGAGGAGAGGAGGTGATCACATGAACCGGATCCTCGATTTCCAGACCCTCGAAGGTGAGGCCGACGCGCACGACGCCGCGCGCGTCAGCACCTTCAGCGTCATCTCGCCGTGCCCGGGCTGGCCCAGCTCTATCACGTGGGGCAACTGCTGATAGTCGCTACCGGGCGCCCGCGATCCAGCATGACGTGGATCGCGGGCGTCTCACGAGTAAGACGTCCCCACCTTCGTCGAGGAGAAACGCTCATGATCCCCACCCTCCAGGCTCGAGCCGTCGAGCAGGTCATCACCGTAGGCCGGCAGCGGACGACCGTCCTGCGGGGCTGCGACATCGATCTGGAAGGGGGCGGGCTCACCGCTGTCGTCGGCCGCTCCGGCTCCGGCAAGTCCTCTCTCCTGATGTGCCTCAGCGGACTGGACCGGCCGACGTCCGGCGTCGTCGAGGTCAACGGCCGGGACGTGAACAGGCTGTCAGCGGCCGATCGCGCTCGCATGCTCCGCGCCCAGATCGGGTTCGTGTTCCAGCAGTACAACCTCGTGCCCTTCCTCGATGTCGAGGAGAACATCGCGCTCCCCTTCAGGCTCGACCGATCACCCGTGCCGCACGACCTGATCGGTGGACTCGTGGAATCGTTCGGCCTGCGCGACCGGCGCCGTGCGCCGGCGCGAACGCTCTCGGGAGGTGAGCAGCAGAGGACCGCTCTCTGCCGCGCCCTTGCACGGCGGCCCGGCATCGTCTTCGCCGACGAGCCGACCGGCGCCCTCGACTCGCAGAGCTCGCGGGTCGTCCTGTCGACTCTGAGGACGATGGCGGACGAGGGCCAGATGATCGTGATGGTCACGCACGATCTCGACGCCGCAGCCCTCGCGGACACGGTCGTGGTGATGCACGATGGTCGGACCGTGCGGACGACCGGACGCTGCACCAGCCATGAGCTGCTGAGCATCCTCGAAGAGGCCGGGGCCTGACTCGTGTCCCGTTACGTCGTACGCCTGTTCGCCGACGAGTGGCGCCGATGGTCTCCCGCGATCGCTGTGGTCGCCCTGATGGCGACGCTGATCGGGTTGTGCGTTCAGCAGTTCGCCTCGACCGGCGACCCCGCATTCACCGCCGCTGTCACGGAGGCCGGCGTCGCGCTCGGGGAGTTCCGGATCCTCTCGATCACGATCTACACTGTCGTGGCGCTCGTCGGCTGGGTCGCCCTGACGATCGTCGGCCGAGCGAGCGTTCTGGCCACAGGACGCACGCACGCGCTCTGGCTCCTGCTGGGCGCCTCCCGAGCCCAGGTGTTCGTCGTCACTCTCCTCGTGCTCGGCATCGTGAGTCTCCTCGGCGCCGGCATCGGAGCGCTCCTCTCGACACTGCTGGCGTTCTGGGCGGTTCCCGCATTCAACGGTGCCGTCTCGTCCGAGGTCGATCTTCCGAGCTTCTCGCTCGCGCCCTGGGCTCCGGTGGTCACGCTGGCGCTCGGCACGCTCACCGCTCTGGCGGGCGGAGTCCTGCCCGCGCGCCGCGCCGCCCGCACGCCGCCGAGCGCCGCGCTGCGTGAAGTCAGGAGCGGTCGACCGGGTACGGCGATGCGCGCGGTGCGGATCGGCTGCGGCATCGCCCTCCTCCTCATCGCCTCCGGCCTTGTCACGGCATCCGCCTCTGCTCGAGAACTCGGAGCGACCGGACCGGCGCCGATGTTCAACCTGGCCGTCGACGTAGGAGGCAGCGTCCTCGTGGCCGTCTACCTCCTCTGCCCGGAGGTGATCGCGCTCGTCTTCCGGGCTCTGCACGCGCTCTCCGCCCGATCGGGTCTCGTCGTCGCGGCTCTCGGAATCCGCGCGGCAGCAGCCCGGGTGCAGGTCAGCACCGCCACGATCGCGCCGCTCACGGCAGGGCTGGGGGCGATCGCCGTGCTCCTGTGCGCGGTGGAGTCCGCCGTCGCCATGACGACGGCGGTCCGGCCCGGGACCCGCGCCGATCTCACCGATGTTCTGACGATCGTCGCAGTCGTAGCCGTGTCGATGCTCGCCACCAGCGCCACTGTCGTCGCTCTCTCTGCGCAGAACCGCGAGCGCGAGATCGCCCTGCTCCAGGCAGCGGGCCTGCAGCGCCGACAGATCATCGGGCTCGTCGTCTCCGAGAGCCTCGCGATGTCCCTCGCCGCTTCCACAGCAGCTGCCGCACCCGTCGCCGCCACCGGCGCGGTCTGCTGGCTCGTCAGTCGCGCAGCACTGGGCGAAGGGAAAGTGATCTGGCCGGTCCCGAGCGTCGTTCTCGGCCTCATCGGCTCGTGGATCGTGCTCTCGCTGATCCTCCTGATTCCCGCGCAGGCTCGGCTTCGCCGTCCCCCTGGACCGAGGTTGCGTGAGCAGGGTGTCTGACGTGATCACGGGTCGCGACGCACTGCCGCCTCGGGTTTCTGCGATCGCCGGACGGCTGCGACATCTCGCAGCTCTGCAGCCGTCGAGCGCAGCCGCGGAGCCGACAGGCCCCCGGCAGGTGCTCCTCCGGGATCCCGACGGGCGCCCCGTGCAGCACACCCTCGTCATCGCACCGCAGGAGTCTCTGGTGCTCTCGCCGGGCGCCGCCGCTTTCGCACTTGTGAGCGATCAGGACGGTGATGAGCATCACCGCATCCGCGTCGCCGTCGCGACCAGGAGCGGAGCCGTCGAGATCGTTCAGGACGAGCGCCCCGTCTCCCCGCGCATCCGATCGTTCTCGGACGGATTCCTCTGGATAAGGCGGAACGACGCGGGTCGGCCCTGGCAGGCGGTCTGGTGGCATCGCAGCCTGACGACTCCCCACGTGCTGCTCGAAGAGCCCGATCAGGCTCGGAGGCTCGATCTGCGCAGCGTCGCCGGGGCGATCGCCGTACTCGCATCGAGAGGGGCGCGCGACTCCCGGTACTGGGTGCTGACCGGAGAGGAGAGCAGTCCCCCGACGTGCCGTCGCCTCGACCTCGGCACGGAGAACGCGGATGTCTCCGCCTGCAGGGGCGGCCTCGCGGTCCTGTATCGACGGCACGGAGTCGTCCGGATGACCGGCTCGACGCGTCCTCTCGAGGTTCCCGTTCCGAAGGCCCTTCAGGCGGAGCACCTGCAGGAGGCCCAGGGTGAGCTCTTCGTACTCGGACGGTCGTCCGGCAGGAGAGCGGTGTGGCTGCCCGGCGGCGGGGCAGACGCGCTCTGGCTCGCGCCGGCGGCCGGGACCCTTGTTCCCGCCGTCGATCCGATCACCCGCCACCCGATCATGCTCGTCTCCTCCCCTGCTCACCGCGCCCACTGCGTCACCCCTGTACCGGGTAAGGCACTCGCCACCGAGGTCACAGAACGGATGAAGGTCACGTCACTCACTGCGCCGAGCCGGGACGGCACCCTCGTCCCGCTCACCCTGATGACTCCTGACGGCGCCGACAGCTGTCCCGTCGTCGTCCACGTCTACGGCGCCTACGGCATCAGCCTCGAGGGGCCGTTCGATCCCTTCACGGACGACCTCCTCGCGCGCGGAGCCGCGATCGCCTACTGCCATTTCCGCGGGGGCGGAGAGAACGGCCCGGAGTGGCATCGGCAGGCGACCGGCCTCGGCCGCGAGCGCCCGATCGAGGACCTCCTCGCCTGCCTGGCGTTGCTTCGTGAGCTTCCAGGGATCGACTCGCACCGGCTCCTTCTCACCGCGGCGAGCGCGGGCGCGCTGGTCGCTGCGACGGTCTGCCTCCGTCGCCCCGCAGAACTCCGTGGCCTCCACCTCGTGCATCCCTTCCTCGATCCCGTCGGCGCGCTCGATGATCGCTCCGCAGCCGCGGCGGCGTCCGACCGTGAGGAGTTCGGTGACCCTGACTGGATCCTCGCGAGCGGGCTCTCTCCACTCGCGACGATCGCCACAATGGTGGGGCGGAGCCGACCGCTTCCGGGCGCGTGGATTCGAGCCGGTCTCCGCGATGCCCGAGTCGACGCGTCGGCGATCGCGGAATTCGCAAGCGCCTACCGGGCAGTGGCTGAGCGCGACGATCCCGCGCACGTCGTCCTCCGTGCGACCTCGGGCGGTCACCTCAGCGGACTGACGCCCGAGGAGTCCCACCAGGAGAACGTCCTCGCTCACGCCTGGACGCTCGACCTCCTCGGCCTGGCCTGACCCGTCGAGCGCAAGGACGAGGGCGATCGTTCCGGCGGGAGCCGATCTCGTCCAGGCGAGAACTGCCCTACGGCGTCACTGGCCGGCACCCGACACCCCGCCCGCCGAGCCGTGCGGCATCGCCACGCACCGCCACAACGAGAACCCGGTGACCGCGGAGGCGTGCTCTCCCGACTCCGTCGCCGCCGGCCCCCACTCCTGCAGCTGTATGCATCCGTCCGCCACCACGGCCTTCCGCACCGACTCGGTCGGTGGCGCCGAGTTCTTCAGAACCAGCAGAGGCGTGCGTCCTGCCGCGATCATCCCGGCGACGTCCTGCTCGGTGAAGACCCGCGCCTGGCCGGAGTAGCCGCCGTCGGTGAGCACGCTCGCGCCGGTCGCCGTGATGATCGGCGCCGAGATCGCCCAGGAGTCGGTGAGGAACAGGGGCGCTCCGTCCACCCCGCCGCCGGCGGCACGAGCAGCGGCGACCAGTGCGGTCTCGTCGGCGGTCATCGAGTCGTGCCCGCCGACCGCGTCCGGCGACGAGACCGCGAACGGAGCCGAGGTCTCGGCCCTCTGCGGGAAGCGCAGGCCGACGAGCGCGTCCCCGCCCGACCCGTCGAGGGACGCGTCGAGCACCTGGAGGCTGAACGCGATCGGCCCTGCCAGGATCACGACGGCCGCTGCGAGCGCGATCGAACGATGCCGGGCCGCGCCTCTGCTCGCCGCCGCACCGCCCCTACTCCACCGGGCCGCCACCGCGACCACGACGAGCCCTGCTCCGGCGAGCGCCGCGAACGGCAGGCCCAGCACCGCGGGCAGCTGCCCGCCCACGGCGAGCACCGCGCTCCACGCCGTCTGCGCGACGAGGATGAGCGGCAGCACCAGCCGCGCGACGACCCGGGTCGACGCGAGCAGCCGCACCGCTTCCGCCCAGCCCAGCGCCGCGAGGAGCGCCAGCTGCACTCCGATCGCCGCGACGTACGCCATGTGCGGCACCGTCGCCACCGAGAGCACGCCCGCCGCTGTCACCAGCCACACCGCGAGGCAGACCAGGAGGGCGAAGGCACCGCGGGCACCTCCCCGCCTCCCCCGCCGCGGCCACCAGCGCACGGCGCCGAGCACCAGCCCGGCGAGCGCCGCGGGATACAGCCAGCCGACCTGCGTCGCGTACTGCGCCAGCAGCAGCTTGGCCGGCGAAGACCCCGCTGCTCCGCCCATCGTCGCCACGTGGGCGGAAGCGACGACGGCGCCGGGCACCGCTCCCGGGATCAGCCGGTCGAGCCCGTTGAACCCGAACACCATCGCGAAGACGTCGTTCCCCGTCGACCCGTCGATGTAGGGCCGGTCCCCTGCCGGCACCGCCTGCATCGCGACCATCCACGCCACCGAGGCGCCCACCGCGACGGCCAGGAGCCCGCCCGCCCAGGCGAGCGCTCGGCGCCACCCGCGCACCCCGACGAGAGTCGCCACTACGAGGGCGGGCAGGACGAACCAGGCCTGCATCATCTTCGCCTGGAAGCCGATCCCGATGAACGCTCCGGCCAACAGGAGAGGCCACCACCGCTCCGTCAGCACCGCGCGCTGCCACCACATCAGCGCGACGGCGAGCGCTGCCGTCAGCAGGCCGTCCTCCATCGGGTGCCCGAACATCGACACGAAGATCGGCGTGCTCGCCGCCGCGGCCGCCGCGACCAGCCCGAGCCCCCGGCCGCCCCATCGGAGCCCGACGACCGAGCACGCCGCGACGGTGATCAGCCCCTCGAGCAGCTGCGGCAGCGCGATCGACGACGTCGACATCCCGAACAGGCGGATGCTCAGCGCCTGCGGCACCGCGAACCCCGCCAGCTTGTCCAGCGTCACCGTGGCGGCGGGATCGAAGGCTCCGAACGCCAGCGCGTGCCACGACTCCGACATCGACCGTGCCGCCGCCTCGTAGAAGACGGCGTCCCCGCCCCGGGCGAGATTCCACCCGGTGAGCACCGCCGACCCGATCAGGATCGCCAGGAGGGTGAGCCGCGCCCACCAGGGTTCCCGCCACCAGCGGGCGAGCGGAGCGGAGTCGGTCACGTCCACCGACGCTAGGGAGCCGGCCTGCTGCCGCCCTTGCGGGCGGTCGGGGAGACGCCGTGCAGGCCGCTCCGGCCTCTCAGTCCGGACGCCGCCGGCACGGCCGACGACCAGGAAGGGTGCCGCGCCGCCCCGGTCACCCTCCAGGGTGCGGACATGCCCCGCTCCATGGCCGACCTCTCCTTCCGCCGCGCCCAGTGGGAGCAGCGCTACGCACCGCACGTGGCTCCCGTGAACCGCTGGGTCGACGAGCTGCGGAACCCCTACGGACGCGGCTGGCTGCCCTACGTCGCGCCCCTGCACGGCGGAATGGAGGCGCGCGTCCTCAGCGTCCTCCGCGATCCCGGCCCCGCCACTCAGGACGGCATCGGAAGCGGCTTCCTCTGCACCGAGAACGACGACCCGACGGCGGAGCTCATGGCCGGGCTGATGGACGAGGTGGGCCTCGCCCCCGTCGACCTGCTGCCGTGGAACGCCTACCCCTGGTACATCAACCAGGCGCCGAACGCCGAGCAGCTCGACGCCGGCGTCGAGACCGTCCTGCATCTGCTCGCGCTCGCCCCCGACGTCGAGGTGGTCCTCCTTCAGGGCGGCGACGCCGATCACGGCTGGCGGCGCCTCCTCAGGCGGCACCCGGCGATCGAGCGCGAGCGCGGCCTCACGGTGATCCGCACCTTCCATCCGTCCCGACAGGCGCTCTGGGCACGGGATCCCGCCGAGCGGGAGGCGCGCTCCGCTCGACGTCGCGAGGCCTTCGCCGAGGTCGCCGCAGCGCTCCGGTGAGCGGTCCGCAGCGTCACGACGAGGCCCGGAAACGACGGAAGCCCTGACGACGACCAGTGGTCTCATCAGGGCTTTCCGTCGACTTTGTACGACGCTACTCAAACATCCGCTACACACAGATCACAACGCGAGAGCTGCAGAATCTTGCGGGTCGAGCAGGGCGTCACCCTCGAAGAGGAACGCGCTCAGTCCGGAACGTGGAGGTCCGGCTCGGTGAAGCAGCCATGAATGAGCTTGTCGAGTTGAACAACAACGGCGCCCAGTCGACAGAGCTCATGCTCCAGTACGGCCTGTCCAAGAGCTCGGTGCTGAGCATCCTTCGCAAGCACGGAGGCCAGCTCCGGCGAAAGGGACTGACGACAGACCAGGAAGCCTTGGCCCTTCGGCTCCGAGAGCAAGGCCTGTCATATCGGCGGATCGCCGAGCGCCTCGGCGCAGCGAAGAGCACGGTACAACTCTGGCTCAAGCAGCAACAGGCCCGCCCGCAGTCAGTCGGATGACGACAACCAACGGAGGCGGCGTGAGAGTTTCGGAATACTTCCTCCTGTGTCTGACTCAGCCATCACTGGAGTTCCTCGACGTTCACATCGACGCCGACACGAGAGTCTTCGTCGATCCGCACGCGTTCCGGTTCCTAAAAACGGACTGGGCAATCGAGAGCGTGGCCCTCCTCGAAAATTTTTACGACCGCCTCCTCGAAGCAGTGCGCCGACGGGACAGGGTGGCGGCCACAGCACTGCTGCAATACTCCGGGGAGTCTAACGAAGCGCATCTTGGACTTTCCTCGCACGAGTCGCGTGGGAGCGGCGTCGGTACCGGGCTTGCCGACGACCTTTACGATGCCCTTGTAGGTAGTCGCGCGGTACTAACCGGCACCGCAGAGGATCTCAAAGAGACGGCTCTCTTCGTCCCGGGCATTTTGCATGACCGAATATCGGACATGACAAACAACGTCGTCCGCAGTCAATTGATTGAATTTACACAAGAGACTTCTCGTCGGCACAGGATACCACTCACTGCAAGCGTCGCATCAGGTCCAATGTGAGATAGAACCACTCATGCATGGACAAGCAACTTTCAGGAAATGCCTGTCGCGAACTCCACAAAGTTACTATTGATTTCACGCGCAGCCGTTTGGAAAACGCCCACGTTCGATCCGGATGACTACCTAAGGAATTTCGTGCTTGACTATATGCAAGCGCGAGAGCTCGCCAACCCAAATTCGAGGCTCGTTCAGCATCGTTCCCCAACCGGGAAATACAAAGGTGCTCCCTTTGTCACGAAGAAGTCGATCCTCGAAGCAAATTCCGGCACCGCAAAAGAGCTGAATATGAGCGTAACGGAAGAAGAAGCCGAAGTCTTTCACAAGTACCGGGAGGCGGCGGGCAAGAAGTCGGAGCCGCTTAGTCACGCCGCGATCGCACCTGTAGCGGGTACGCCATTGCCCGACTGGGACGACCTTTTGCAGAAGGTGCTGGATGTTTCGCGTGGGTCTGCCGGATGAGTTAGACGACGAGGATCTGAAGTGCTAGTAGAGGCCCTCAAAAGCGGTGAGGCGACTCTTCTCAAGTACTTGCGAGAGCGCTTCTTACAACTGACGTTGCCCTTATCGACTCCGCTCGATGTGGTCAAGATGCGAGGCAGAAATAAGGCAATGTCAAAACCCTCCCTCGGTGTTCAGTAGATGGCCGACTCTATTCGGCTGGCTGCATACCTCAGCATAATTTCGCTGAGCGCAAGCTGACCGATGCGCATTGTCGCCACGTCACGTCTGAGAACCCCGCGGAGCGACTCGACGGTGTGCTCTACCACATCCTGCTTGCGTTCGCTGCCCGAAACATCGATGATCGAAACTGCCGCTACCGTCCCGGATGTTTGCCTTCTCGTCTTGTAGCGGATCCCGACGACGACGGCCGGATCCGCGTGGGCTCCGAAGACCCACCGTGAGTGGACGACCGCATTGCGATCAGCGCGTCCTGCCTCGCTTCTTCGTTCAAACTGCTCGACCTTCCTGACCCCGCTCGTTTCCTCGTTAGGAAGATGGTCGAAGCGGTCTTGCAGATACTCGATTTGACCATTCACGGCTACAAGTCGTCCCAGTATCTGGAAGAAGTCAGGCTGCACGGTGTTGCCGAACGCATCGAGCGGCAGCCCGAACGCATCGACATCAACGTCGTGCCCCGTCGCCGACGCCCGCCTCGGGCTCTCCGCTTCAGTACCCATGCATTGATTGTGACCCAAGATCGCGCCCCCGCCCAGTGACGCGTTCGCCTGATGCGGCCAGCACACTGCGTACCGGGCGGAGACGTAGTCGGAGAAGGGTGCGCAAGACTGCGCTACCCGACGGAGCGGATCATCGCGAGGTTGGCGGCAAGGCTACAAACTGGCAGCAGGCGTTCGGAACTAGCTTGATTACAGGTGTTGTCATTTCGGGGGTCTTCGATCGATTCGCGCCAACTTCGGCACGAGATCAGGGGCTCGCGCACCGTTGCTGGGCTGCGGGACACTTGTATTCAGTGAGCGACGTCGGAGCGCTCAGCAAGAGCGAACGAGGGAGACGACGTGGCGTTAGTCCGGACTGCTACAGCGCGCCTGGGCAGGCCCACCCTGGCGAGCTGTTTCACGGTCTTCCGCGGCGCCCGCGAGGTGCGTCGGTGAACATGCTCAACGACGACACCGAGGTCGTGACCTGATGTGGATCACCGGCGAGGTCCAGCTGCCTGACGAGATCCTCGATGCTCATGAGCGCGGCGAGCTCGTGTTCTTCGTCGGCGCGGGAGCTTCGCTGGGCAAGCCTTCAAACCTTCCCCTGTTTGACAGCCTCGCGAAGAAGCTTGCTCGACTGGCGTCGCACCCGTTCTCGAAGCGCGGCGGACTGGACTTTTTCATCGGACAGCTGGAGTCTCTGGCCCAGGGATTTGACGCGCATGCCCACGCACACACCCTCATTTCCAATCCGAAGTCGAGATTCAATCCGCTCCATAGTGCGGTCGTCGACCTCGCGGGAATCGGAGGAGCGTTCCGCGTGGTGACCACCAATTACGACGATCACCTTGCGTCGGCTGCCGGCGGCGGTTCGATCACGGTCCCGGCCACCTGGTATGCCCCGGCGTTGCCACTCGGGCATGACTTCGCTGGGCTCGTGCATCTGCATGGTTCGGTACGGCGCCCGAAGGAGGAGATGATCCTCACTGACCGGGACTTCGGCCATGCATACATCACTGATGCGTGGGCAGCGCGGTTCCTGCTCCCCATGTTCGATCGGTTCACGGTGGTTTTCATCGGCTACAGCCACGACGACGTGATCATGCGGTACCTCGCGCTTGGGCTACCGTCGAGCGGCATGGGCGTGGCCTCTAAGCGGTTCGCGTTCACGAGCGACCCGACGAACAGCAAGTGGGGCTACCTAGGGATCCGGCCGATCGCTTACCCGGTGGTCGGGCGCGACCACCAAGCGCTGGTGGCGGCCCTTACCGCGTGGGCCGACCGCTCCAAAATGGCGCAGACTGACCACCAGTCGCGCGTGCAAGCGATCATCGCCGGCGGAACCCAACTGCCACTACCCGACCGCGACTACCTCCATACTCGTCTCCGGACTACTGACGGCGCCCGCGACTTCGCGATAGCGACCGAATCACTACCCAACGAAGCCAAACTCGAATGGCTGACCTGGCTGGAGGATCTCCCTGAGTTCAGAACCCTGTTCTCGCCGCTGGACGTGTCCGACGCGACAGCAATCCTAGGCAACTGGTTCGCAAGGACCTTCATCGAGTCGACGACGCTGAACGGCGCAGCCCTCCAAACCGTGCAGCGACTCGGGCAGTCGATGACCGCTTCGCTCTACCGGACCGCCACCTGGCTCGCCAACGACCTAAGCAAGCAAGACGCGTCTGCTGGAGAACGGTGGCAGGCACTCCTCGCCACCTCGATATATGGACAGTCGGCGCCGCTAGGAACCGATCTCCTCATGCCGTTCCTTCCCGATGCGACGGCAGCCAGCTTTGCGGTGCTTCGGACAGCTCTGCGGCCGTTCCTCAAGCTGGAGCGGCGCTGGTTCGTCGACGATTCCGCAGAGCGCACGACCCAGCCCGATGCGAAGGCCACCTGGAACGCGGAGGACTACGCGCTGACCCAACACATCCTGCTCGTCGTGCAGGAATCCAGCCCTGGAGATCGCTCCCTCGGCGGTATCCTGGAGGACTCCATCATCGCGGCCTACGACCTGCTTGATGCCTATCAGGGCGAGCAAGGCTGGGACCCGCTGACGCATCACCGATCCGCGATCGAGCCTCACCCCCAGGACGAATTTCGGGAGCCGCTCGATGCAGTCATCGACGGCCTCCGGGAATACGGGATCAAGGCGCTGCCCGTCTGGCCGGACCTGCCAGATCGATGGTGGAGCCTCGACCGAGCACTCATGCAACGCCTGGCCCTGCATCTGGTAGCCAACGACCCGGAACTGAGCGCGGACGATAAACTCTCGTGGCTCCTTGATCGCACCGGGCTCTATGCAGACGACCTGAAGCACGAGACCTATCAGGTACTCGCCGCCGCGGTCGGTACCGCGGCGCCGCCGCTCAAGCAGCGGGTCTTGGACGCCGCGGCCGCTGGACCCGACTACCCCGAAGAGATTCCCGATCGCGACCGCCACTTCGCGTATGCGAAGTACAACTTGCTCGCATGGCTAACGCAGGCCGACCCCGACTGGGCAGAGGCCCAAACCGCGTTCGACGCGGCCCAAGCTGAAAACCCCGGCTTCGGGGTGCGAGAGCATCCCGACTTCGACGGCTGGATGACAAGCGGATCCTGGGGCGGCACGCCGCCCATAGACATCGAGGAGTTCATTCAGGCGCTCGATCAGAACGTGAGTGCTGCACTCGATGACCTGCTGTCCCGCGACTACTCCGAACGCCACTTCGATCAGCCCGACTGGGGAGATGCGCTCGGGCTTGTGCGACTGGCCGCTGAGCGAGGCCCGGACCTTGGTGTGCAGCTCTGGGACGCCGTCCTGGGTCGCGACGACCTTCACGAAAAGCAAGTCGCCCTATGGCGCGCGATCGCGGAAGGCTGGGGGAAAGCCGAGCTAGGAGATTCGGGCCTCGGGGCTGTCCAGCGCCTCGGCGCACTGCTGACGGACAAGGACTCCGCCTATGCGATCGGACGTTTTCTGCTTGATCAGATTCGACAGCAGATCGACGCAGATGAGTCGCCGGTGCTCGCGCCCATGCGCGAGTTGGCGCGATCACTCTGGCGAGAGCAGGGAGCAGGGTTCACGCACCGAGAAGACTCGACCCCCCTGTCGTTCGCGCCGCTGTACATGAACTCGTGGCCCGGCTTCCTGGCCCAGTACTGGGGCAGTGAGGTCGATCGTCGCTGGCGCCACTCACGTGAGGATTGGGCTGGACTCAGCGCCGAGGAGTCGGAGGCGCTCGCCGCGCTGCTGAACGGCAACGAGGATGCACTGGACGCTACTCAGCCCGCGATGGCCGGAGAGCTGTTCTTCTACTTCGCCGCAGACGCCGACTTCGCGGCGGCGCACCTGCTTCCGCTCTTCAACGACCCACAGCGACACGCCTTTGGCTGGTACCCGTTCCTGCACCATCCGAGGTGGAATGACCGGATCCTCGCAGCCGGCCTGTTCGACAGCGTGGTCGCCGAGCTCGGCCGTCTCGACGAGCTGCCAGACCAAAACCTGCATCAAGTCTTCCTAGGGTTCGTGACCTCCGTTGTGTCCTACGCGGGCATCACGAGCACCGACCGGAGGCACCTGCTTGACCAGACAGTGGTCGCGTCAAACGGCTCACACGCCGCTGGCTTTGCCGAAGCAGTCGCCCGCTTCGTCCGTGAAGACGGCGTCCACGGCGCAGAGGTGTGGCGCCGGTGGCTCGGAAAGCATCTGGAACGCCGCCTCAACGGGCAGCCGCGTGTCGCATCCGCCGAGGAACTTGCGCGCTGGGCGGACGCCGTCCCCGCCCTGGGTGAGTTCGTCCCTGCCGCCGCGACGCTTCTCGGCGGGCACGGCATCGGTCTGGGCGAGCGGTTCTACAATCGGGAGTTGCCGGATGGCGTCCTCGCCGCCTACGGACATGAGCTCGTTGCTTACTTTGCCGAGCGCGTTCGGAGCACGACCAACTCTGACCACATGGTGAGGTACCGCGTGCGCAAACTGGTCGAGACGATACGAGCAGCGGTCGACGACGCCGTTGCCCAGCCACTAGTCGAAGCGGCGAGGGAGATGAGTTTCCTCGATGCTGCCGACTGAAGATAAGGGGTACGCGGTGGGGAACGAAGAAATAGAGCCTGTCGAGATTCGAGCCGTGTCCGAGCAGCGGTTCAACGCTCACGTGGTCTGGGCGCGCGGACCTGGAGGGTTGCCGCCGATTAAAGAGGTTGAGTGGCTGGAGATCGAGCCCGCGCGAGTCTTCGGGACGATCTTTCTGGACCTCACCGACAAGGACCTGCACAGCGCCGTCATGGCTCCGGACCTCGCTGGCAGGTACCGCGGCGTGGACATCCTTCAGGATCACGCGGACATCCGTGCGGCCGTAAAGCGGACTGCGGCGAGCATGGCTCGTGTTCACAACGACTACGACAACGAGCGAGCACAGGGCGATGAGAAGCCTTCGGTGGACTTCTTTGCGAAGGTGGCAAAGGAGAGCAAGCTGCACGAACGTTTCAAGTACCTTCGTGACAGCCCGAGTGCCATCGCGGCGAGGCGGCTGATCGAGGTTGCGATGCGTTGGTATGAGAACCAGGACGGCTCCTACATCGAGCAATTTCAGACGACCGGCTTCGATGCGCGGGTCTGGGAACTCTACTTGTGGGCCGTCCTGAGGGAGGCGGGCCACCGGGTAGAGCAGCCCAAGCCTGCGCCTGACTTCTTGGCACGAGGAATCGTGGGCGACTTCTATGTGGAGGCAACCACCTCGAACCCTCCCCCTGCCAATCAGGTAGTCCCGCTCCCCACGACCGAGGAGGACATCTTCGAGTACGTGCACAACTACCTGCCGACTCGGTTCTCGGGTCGGCTGTGGGAGAAGCTGAATGACAAGGGGTACTGGACCCGCGAGGGCTTGGATCTGGCTATCCCGTTCGTCATCGCGATCCAGGACTTCCACCATCCTCTCTCTATGACTTGGAGCCAATCGGCCCTCTACGAGTACCTGTACGGTGTGCGCATCGAAGACGTGGAGAGCGAGGGCAAGATGCAGAGAGTTGAAGCGCCGGTTGCTCAGATCAAATGGGGTACGAAGGAGTTCCCTTCGGGCTTTTTCAAGTTGCCCGACTCGGAGCACGTCAGCGCTGTCGCATTCAACGCGGCTGGAACACTGACCAAGTTCAACCGCATGGGCATCGCAGCGGGCATGGGCGATCCGAGTGTGGCGGTGAAGCACGAGGGGCGACGCTTCTCGAATGACAACACGGGTGTTGAGGAAGCCTTCTCGCAGATAGTGACTCCCGGTTACGAGGAAGACTGGATCGACGGCTTCACCGTCTTCCACAATCCGAATGCGCTCAATCCGCTTCCCTTCGAGGCGTTCCCAGGAGCCGCACACGTCTTGGAAGAGGATGGGTTGCGCAAGCAGGTCTTCCCCGCCGGTCACCTCGTGTCGAGCACGACGGACACCGTGTCGCACTACTGAGGCTGTCCGTAAACCATCGTTTAAGGCGCGCACGATCCTGCTCGAAGCGAGTTGATCCTGAACGCGCCCAAGCCAGTACTGGAGCGTCTGACAGCGGACCGCGGGCCTGACGAAAGGCTGCTGTGCGGCCCCTGCGTCGGCGTCCTCACCACAGCGGGCGTGCGGGACGCGACCAAGTGGGACGATCTCGTCACCAAGCTCGGCCCTCACTGACTCGACGCGGGCTCCGGCGCACCGGCGCGACCTGGATGGGCCGACGCAGGCACCCCCCTGCACGTGCCGCAACGCATCGTCGGGCACAAATCCATCGAGACCACCCGGGGGACCTGCACACAGATAGCCGGCACCTCGGCTCCGCAGCCGAACAAGCCAACGCATTCCTCGACGCCCAAGAATCGGTAGGTGCCCTCCCGGGTCTGCGGCGGGATGCGGCCCTCACCGCACCGCTGATCTCTGTCGAGATCCCCGAACGGGGCGTCGGTGTTCCGGCCGTGTCCCGGCGCTTGGCAACTGCCCGCTTTTCGACATCATCACCCAACGGGACCCAGTCCGCGAAGGTCCCCGTGACCCCTAGGACGGGAACGACAAAACCCAGGTGAGAGAGGCTCTCACCTGGGCTTTTCAGTCGGGCTGACAGGATTTGAACCTGCGACCCCTTGACCCCCAGTCAAGTGCGCTACCAAGCTGCGCCACAGCCCGTGGCAGACCGGGCCGAGGCCCGGGCAACTCGACTACCTTAGCGGATGCCGACGCCGGAAGTGAAAACGAGCGGGCCCCGTAGACTCGCTGCGCGGAACGCGTCGGCACGGGTCGACGCGCCGTCGGCAGCTCGGGAGGCGTCAGCAGTGGATGCGCGGCAGAAGCGATCACAGGTGGCCCTGCACCGGGCCATCATCGAACTCGCGACCGGCCGCGACGTCGCCACCCTCACCGTCTCGGAGATCACGGATCTCGCCGGCGTGAACCGCTCCACCTTCTACGCCCACGCCTCCTCCGCCGCAGAACTGCTCTGCGCCGCCCTGCGGGACGAGCTCGACGCGATCCGCGAGGGCTACCTCCAGCAGCTCCGGAGCGGCGCCGCGACCGACGCGAGCATCCGCGAGGGCACCTCGCGCGTCCTCGGCCACCTGGACGGTCACCGCGACCTCTACCTCCGCGCCTTCGACGCCCCCGGCGGCGACTCGGGCCTCCGCGCGATGCTCGCGGGGCACTTCCGCACCGCCGTCTCCGCGACGCTCGACACCGGGATCCTCGACGTCCCGGCCGCGGACGCACCGCTCGGGTTCCTCGAGGACGCGACGGCCTCATTCCTCGCGGCGGGCTCCGTCGGCCTGATGGAGCAGTGGCTCCGCCTGCCCGCGCCCCGCGATCCCGGCAGCTACCTCGCCGCCTACCGACGGCTCCTGCCGCCGTGGTGGCCCTTCGCCACCGGCGACTGACCGGCCTCCCGGCCCTGCCGACGCCCGCTCGGAGAGACGACCGCCCGGTTCGAGGGAGGCCTGTGGGCCTTCGGCAGCACCGCGCCGCCCGTCACTCCCGCTCGCGACGAGGCCGACCCGCTCGATCGAGCCGCATCGGAGCGGCATCCGCCCGCGCGACTCGATCGCTGCTCCTCCCGGAGACGCGGACGGCCCGCGGGAGGAGCTCCCACGGGCCGGACACGGTGCGGCTGCGCTCAGCGCGCGCGCTTCTCGCGGACGCGCATGTTGACGTTCACCGGCGACCCCTGGAAGCCGTAGATCTCGCGCAGGCGGCGCGCGATGTAGCGGCGGTAGCCCGGGTCGAGGAACCCGGTCGTGAAGAGGACGAATGTCGGCGGGCGCGACGAAGCCTGCGTGCCGAAGAGCACGCGGGGCTGCTTGCCTCCGCGGAGGGGGTGCGGGTGCGCCGCGGTGAGCTCGGCGAGGAACGCGTTGAACTTGCCCGTCGGGATGCGCGTGTCCCACGACTCGAGGGCGAGCTCGAGCGCCGGCACGAGCTTCTCGAGGTGGCGGCCGGTGCGGGCCGAGATGTTGACGCGGGGCGCCCACGCCACGTGGGCGAGGTCGGTCTCGATCTCGCGCTCGAGGTAGCGGCGGCGCTCGTCGTCGAGGAGGTCCCACTTGTTGAAGGCGAGCACGAGCGCCCGGCCCGACTCCAGCACCAGGTCGATGATGCGGACGTCCTGCTCCGAGATCGGCTGCGAGACGTCGAGGACGACGACGGCGACCTCGGCCTTCTCGAGCGCCGTCGAGGTGCGCAGCGACGCGTAGAAGTCGGCGCCCTGCTGGAGGTGCACGCGGCGGCGGATGCCCGCGGTGTCGACGAAGCGCCAGACCTTGCCGGCGATCTCGACCTGCTCGTCGACCGGGTCGCGCGTGGTGCCGGCGAGCTCGTTGACGACGACCCGCTCCTCCCCCGCCGCCTTGTTGAGCAGGCTGGACTTGCCGACGTTCGGGCGGCCGAGGATCGCGACGCGGCGCGGTCCGCCGACCTCGCGCTTGGCGACGGCCGACTCCAGAGGGAGCTTCTCGAGCACCGCGTCGAGAAGGTCGGCGACGCCGCGGCCGTGGACGGCCGAGACGGGGCGGGGCTCGCCCAGGCCGAGCGACCACAGCGATGCGGCGTTCGGCTCCTGGCGGGCGTCGTCAACCTTGTTGGCGGCGAGGAAGACCGGCTTCTTCGTCTTGCGCAGCAGCTTCACGACGTGCTCGTCGGTCGCGGTCGCGCCGACGTTCGCGTCGACGACGAAGATGACGGCGTCGGCGAGGTCGATGGCGATCTCGGCCTGCATGGCGACGGAGGCGTCGATGCCGCGGGCGTCGGGCTCCCAGCCGCCGGTGTCGACGATGGTGAACGCCCGGTCGATCCACTCCGCCTTGTAGGACACGCGGTCGCGCGTGACGCCCGGGGTGTCCTCGACGACGGCCTCGCGGCGGCCGAGGATGCGGTTCACCAGCGCGGACTTGCCGACGTTGGGGCGGCCCACGATCGCCACGACCGGGAGGGCGGGGAGGTAGCGGACCTCGTCCGAGTCCTCCCCGGCGAACTCGAGGAGGTCGAGGTCCTCCTCGTCGAGGTCGTAGTCCTCGAGTCCGCTCCGGAGCGCCTGCGCGCGTGAGGAGGCGAGCTGCTCGTCGAGGTCGCCGAGGCGCTCGACGAGGTCGTCGTCTCCGAAGTTCAGCTCGTCGTCACCGACGTGCGTGTCCTGTGCCATGACCGGCCCTTGCTCTCGAAGTTCGGACCTCGGCGACGACCGCGTCGACGGTCTGCTCGAAGTCGAGATGAGTGGAGTCGAGAAGAGTGACTCCTTCTGCGGCGTTCATGAAGTCGACCACCTGCGAGTCGGCGCGGTCCCTCGACCGCAGCGCCTGACCCGTCGCCTCGGCGGATTCCGTGGTGACCTCGCGCGAACGCCTGGCCATTCTAGCCTCTTCGCTCGCCGTCAGCAGGATCCGGACCGGAGCGGTCGGTGCGACGACCGTCGTGATGTCGCGGCCCTCGACGATGATGCCCTCCCGACGCGTCTCGCCGATGATCCTCCGGAACAGCAGGGTGATCCTCCGACGGACCTCGGGGACCTTCGCCACGGCCGAGACGCGCGCGGTCACCCGGGGCTCGCGGATGGCGGTGGTCACCTCGGTCGGACCGACCCACACCGAGTACGACTCGGGGTCGGTGCCGATGGAGTAGTCGAAGCCGTCGAGCGCGTCGACGATCGCGTCCTGGTCCTCGAAGTCGAGGCCGCGGTCGAGCCCGTGCCAGGCGAGCGCGCGGTAGGCCGCTCCCGTGTCGAGGAACTCGAAGTCGAGGCGGAGGGCGGCAGCCCTCGACACGCTGGACTTGCCGCTGCCGGCCGGGCCGTCGATGGCGACCACGACGGACTCGCCGAAGTCGCCCTGCTCGGCGGCCTCGGAGCGCGCCTCGCGCTCGGGAGCCGCGCCCCCGTCCTCCGGGATGCTCTGCTGTGCCCGGCGGGCGGGCGTCATCCTGTTCAGGCCGCCCTCCTGCCTGTTCTGCTCGGTGCTCATCCGGCGATCCTCCAGCCGCGTATGGTCAGTTCTTCGGTCAGCGGCGCGACCGCCTCGGGCACGACCGAGATCTCGGCGAGACCCACTCGACGCCCCTGCGCGTGCTCGAGGCGCACGTCCTCGAGGTTGACGCCCGCCTCGCCGATTTCCACCAGGAGCCGCGCGAGGGTTCCGGGAGAGTCGTCGACGAGGACGATCAGGGTCGAGAAGCGCTGGTCCTGGCCGTGCTTGCCGGGCAGGCGCGCCACTCCGGCGTTGCCCGCGGCGAGGTGCTCGGCGAGCACGCGGCGCGAGCCGGGCGCCTCGAGGTCGCGAAGCGCGTCGGCCACCGCGGCGACGTCGTCGCGGAAGGCGTCGAGCACCGCGACGACGTGCTCGCGGTTCGCGGCCAGGATCTGCATCCAGAGCTCGGGGGCCGAGGCCGCCAGGCGCGAGACGTCGCGGACGCCCTGCCCGGCGAGGCGGAGCGCCGCGTTCGGGGCGTCGAGGAGGCGCTGGCCGAGCAGTGACGAGATCACCTGCGGGGCGTGCGAGACGAGGCCGACCGAGAGGTCGTGCTCCTCCGGGTCCATCTCGACGATGGTGCCGCCGAGGTCGAGAGCGAGGCCCTCCACCCGCGCGAGCGCGTCGGGCGCGGTCTCGCCGTCGCGGCAGATCACCCAGGGCCGGCCGACGAAGAGGTCCCCCCGCGCGGAGACCGGTCCGCCGCGCTCGCGGCCGGCCATCGGGTGCGAGCCGATGTAGCGGGTGAGGTCGACGCCGCGGGAGCGCAGCTCGCGCAGCGGCTGGGTCTTGACGCTCGCCACGTCGGTGACGACGGCTCCGGGGTGCGCCGCGAGCTCGCGCTCGACGACGCTCGCGGTGACGTCAGGGGGGACGCAGACGACGACGACGGAGGGCCGGTCGTCGGCGGAGGCGGCGCGGCCGGCCCCGTAGTCGATGGCGAGGGAGAGGCTCGCGGGCGAGGCGTCGTCGAGGACGACGTCGATCCCGCGGGAGGCGAGGCCGAGGCCGATGGAGGCGCCGAGCAGTCCGGAGCCGACCACCCGCACCGTCCCGGTCGTCCGCATCGCGGGCGGCGCGGGGTGCAGGGGCTCGTTCACCCCGACAGCCTAGCGATCGGCGCGGCGCTGCTTGTCGGCGCCGGACCGGCGCGGAGGACCGTCGCTCCGCCCGCCGCCGGCGGAGGAGCCGCCGCGATCGGACGACCGTCCCGCCGAGCCGCCGCGGTCGGACGACCGTCCGGACGATCCGCCGCGATCCGAGGATCGCCCGGCCGAGCCGCGCTCCGCCGGGGCGACGCGCTCGCCGCTGTCAGGCCGGGGCCGCCGCGCACCCGCGCTCGCCTTCTTCGAGGGGACCGCGGGAGCGGCCGCCACCGCCTCGCCGCCCTGCCGCGCGATCGTGAGCAGCGCGCCCAGCTCCTCCCGGGTCAGGTCGCGCAGATCGCCCGAGCGCAGGGTGCCCAGGTGCAGCGGCCCGAACTGGCGCCGGACGAGCTCGATCACCGGGTGGCCGACCGCCGCCATCATCCGGCGGACGACCCGGTTGCGACCGGAGTGCAGGGTGATCTCGACGAGCGAGGCGTTCGAGCGGCCCTCCGGCCGGCCGAGGAGACGCGCCTTGTCGGCGGCCACCGGTCCGTCGTCGAGCTCGATCCCGGAGGTCAGCGTCGCGATCGTCTGCGGGAGGACCTGCCCGTGCACCTTCGCGATGTAGGTCTTCGTCACTCCGAACGACGGGTGCGCGAGGACGTGGGCGAGCTCGCCGTCGTTGGTCAGCACGAGCAGGCCCGAGGTCTCGGCGTCGAGGCGCCCGACGTTGAACAGCCGCTCCTCGAAGTTCTTCGTGTAGAGGCTGAGGTCGGTGCGTCCGTTCTCGTCCGCCAGCGAGCTGACGACGCCGATCGGCTTGTTGAGCATGACGTAGCGGCGCGAGGTGTCCAGCTGCACCGCGACCCCGTCGACCTCGATCCGGTCGGTCGCCGGATCGATGCGGCGGCCGAGCTCGTCCGCCACCTCGCCGTTGACGCGGATCCGCCGCGCCACGATCATCTCCTCGACCACTCGTCGGGAGGCGACCCCCGCTGCCGCGAGGACCTTCTGCAGTCGTTCGCCGTCGGGGCCGCTGTCAGGCGCGCTCATCGAATCCGTCTCTTCCGTCGCTCAGTAGGGGGGAGATCTTCGGCAGCTCGTCGAGCGAGGTGAGGCCGAGGTGCACGAGCAGCTGCTCGGTGGTGCCGTAGAGGACCGCGCCCGTCTCGGGGTCGTGGCCGACCTCCGCGATGAGGCCGCGGCCGAGGAGGGTGCGCGCGACGGAGTCGACGTTGACCGCGCGGATCTGCGCGACCTGACCGCGCGAGACCGGCTGCTTGTAGGCGATCACGGCGAGCGTCTCGAGCGCCGCCTGCGAGAGCCGCGTCGGGTTCTGCGTCAGGACGAAGTCCTTGACCACCGGGTCGTACTCGCGGCGCACGTAGATCCGCCAGCCGGCACCGACCTCGCGCAGCTCGAAGCCCCGGCGGATCGCCCCGTCGGCGCCGTCGTAGTCGGCGACCAGGCGCTCGATCGACTGGCGGACCACGGCGATCGGCCTCGACAGCGCGGTCGCGAGGGAGGCGAGCGGCTGCGGCTCGTCCGCGACCATCAGGATCGCCTCGATCGCCCGGTCGATCTCGAACGCGACGGTCCCGGGGCCGGCGTCAGGAGTCATAGTCGGCTCCGAGCGCGGCGAGGCTCGCATCGCTCCACTGCTCGGCGACCCAGCGCAGCGTGAGCTCGCCGAGCGGCTCCGGCTGGTCGAACGAGATCGCGGCGTGCCGGTAGAGCTCGAGCACGGCCAGGAAGCGCGCGACGATCACGCCTTTCTCGTCGGCGTCCGCGATCAGCTCGCCGAAGGTGGCCCTCCCGCGGGCGCGCAGCATCGCCACGACGTGGGCGGCCTGCTCCCGGATGCTGATCTGCGGGGCGTGCAGGTGGTCCAGGCCCACCGTCGGCAGCTCGCGCGGAGCGAGGGCGACGGTCGCGAGGGCGGCGAAGTCGGCGGGCGACAGGGTCCAGACGAGCTCCGGCTTCGCGGACCGGTACTCCTCCTCCAGAGGCACGTCGCGCACGTGGCGGGCGGTCTCGATCGCGATCCGCTCGGCGAACCACGACGACACCTGCTTGAAGGCCCGGTACTGCAGGAGCCGGGCGAACAGCAGGTCTCGCGCCTCCAGCAGCGCCGCGTCCTCCGCGTCCACGAGCTCGCCCTGGGGCAGGAGTCCGGCGATCTTCAGGTCGAGGAGCGTCGCGGCGACGACGAGGAACTCCGACGCGCGGTCCAGCCCCTCGAGCGAGTCGATCCCGTGCAGGTACGAGAGGAACTCGTCCGTCACGGCGCTCAGCGCGATCTCGGTGATGTCGACCTGCTGCTTCGCGATGAGGCTCAGCAGGAGGTCGAACGGACCCTCGAAGTTGGTCAGCGCGAGGTGGAACCCGGTGGGAGCGGCGCGCTCCTCGAGGAGGACCTCAGGCGACCGCGCCACGCGAGATCAGCTCCCTGGCGAGCTTGCGGTACGCCTTCGCGGCGTTGTGCTCGGGCGCGAACTGGGTGATCGGGACGCCGGACACGCTGGCGTCCGGGAACTTCACCGTGCGGCCGATCACCGTCTCGAGCACGCTGTCGCCGAAGGCGTCGACCACCCGGTCGAGCACCTCCCGCGAGTGCAGGGTGCGGGAGTCGTACATCGTGGGCAGGATGCCGTCGAGCTCGATCACCGGGTTGAGCCGGTCGCGGACCTTGTCGATCGTCTCGATCAGCAGGGCGACGCCGCGCAGCGCGAAGAACTCGCACTCGAGCGGGATGAGGACGCCGTGGCTCGCGGTGAGCGCGTTGACCGTGAGCAGGCCCAGCGAGGGCTGGCAGTCGATCAGGATGACGTCGTAGTCCGCGCTCACCTTGCGGAGCACCCGGGCGAGGATCTGCTCGCGCGCGACCTCGTTGACGAGGTGGACCTCGGCGGCGGAGAGGTCGATGTTGGCCGGGATGACGTCCAGGCCCGGCACGCGGGTCCTCCGGATCGCCTCGGCCGGGTCCTTCACGGTGCCGAGGAGCAGGTCGTAGATCGTGATGGCGTCGTAGGTGGTGACCCCGAGGCCGGCCGAGAGGGCGCCCTGCGGGTCGAAGTCGATGGCCAGCACGCGGCGGCCGTACTCGGCGAGGGTCGCGCCCAGGTTGATGGTCGTCGTCGTCTTGCCGACGCCGCCCTTCTGGTTGCAGAGCGAGATGATCCGAGCGGGGCCGTGACCGGTGAGCTCCACCGGCAGCGGGAAGTCGCGCAGGGGGCGGCCGGTCGGGCCGAGCGTCGGGGCTTCGAGACCGGTGAGCTCGGCCTTGTCGTCCGTCTTGCGTGTCACCTGCGTCGTCCTCGCTTCCGTGGCGGCGTGCGCTCCCGCGCGGCCTCCGACGAGTGTACCGGCGCCCCGCTCCTCGGCCGCCGCGCCCCGCCGCGCGGGGCCGCGGCTCTAGCGCCGCGCTCGCGGGTGCGCGGACGTGTAGACGTCCCGGACCGTGTCCGCCGTCACCAGCGTGTAGATCTGCGTCGTCGCCACCGAGGCGTGCCCGAGGAGCTCCTGCACCACGCGGACGTCGGCGCCGCCCGCGAGCAGGTGGGTCGCGAAGGAGTGCCGGAAGGTGTGCGGCGAGATCTCCCGGTCCAGCCCGGCCTTCTCGGCGACGGCGCGGATGACCAGCCAGGCGCTCTGCCGCGACAGGCGGCTCCCGCGGACCCCCAGGAAGAGCGCCGGCGTCGCGCGCCCCCTCCGCGAGAGCTCGGGCCGCGCACGGACGAGGTACTCGTCGACCGCCTCGCGGGCGAAGCGGCCGAGCGGCACCATCCGCTGCTTGGACCCCTTGCCCGTCAGCCGCACCACCTCCGCGGCGACCACGTCGTCGACGTTCAGGTCCACCACCTCCGAGATGCGCGCGCCCGTCGCATAGAGCAGCTCCAGCAGGGCCCGGTCCCGCAGGTCCGCGAGCTCCTCGCCGCGCGCCGCGTCGAGCAGTGCCGCCATCTGCTCGACCGTGACCGCCTTCGGCAGGGTCATCGGGATCTTCGGCGGCACCACGTCCCGGGCAACGTCGTCCGCGACGACCCCCTCCTCGAGGGCGAAGCGGTGCAGCCCTCGGACGCTCGAGAGGATCCGTGCGCGCGAGCTCGCCGCGAGCGGCCGCTCCGGGCGTGCGGCCAGCCAGGAGGAGAACTCCCCCACGTCGACCCGTCCGAGCTGCGCCAGATCGACGGTCCCGCGCTCCTCGAGCCAGCCGAGGTAGAGCTCCAGGTCGCGCCGGTAGGCCGCGAGCGTGTGCGCCGAGAGCCCGCGCTCCACGCTCGCCTGCCGGAGGTACGCCTCGGCGCAGGCGCGGGGGCTCACCCCCGGGGGTGGCGGACCCGCGGGTGGCGCGTCCACGGCGAGGACGCGTCGCCCAGCCCGTTCCAGTCGCGCGAGCGGAACGCGTGCGCCGCGAGCACCGCGATCGTCAGCGAGGGGTTCTGCACCCGGCGGGCGAGGACCGCCTCGACCGCCTCGTCCAGCGGCACCCACCGCAGCTCCATGTCCGCCTCCTCCGCCTCACGGTCGAAGGCGGAGCCGGTGGACGAGAGCCCGCGGGCCAGGTAGATCCGGATGACCTCGTCGCTGCCGCCCGGCGAGGTGGCGAACTCCGAGAGCAGGTCCCAGCGCTCGGCCTGCAGGTCCGTCTCCTCGCCCAGCTCCCGCTGAGCGGCGACCAGGGGATCCTCGCCCTCGACGTCGAGCAGGCCGGCCGGGATCTCCCACTCGCGGGTGCGGACAGGGTGCCGGTACTGCTTGATCAGGGCGACGCGGTCCTCGTCGTCGAGGGCCAGCACGGCGACGGCTCCCGTGTGATCAAGGAACTCCCGGCGCAGCTCGCCGCCGCCGTAGCAGAACGTCTCGGCGCGGACGCCCCAGACCATCCCGTCGAAGACGCGCTCACTGGTCAGGACCTCCGGCTCGACGAGCTCGTCCGACAGCGGCTCACTCATCGGCGCCCGCCTCCGATGCCGGGAAGAGGCGCGAGGCCTCCTGGCGCTCGAGGGCGGCGGTCACGAGGCCGCGGAAGAGCGGGTGCGCGGCGTTCGGGCGCGAGCGGAGCTCCGGGTGCGCCTGCGTGCCCACGTAGTAGGGGTGCTTCTCGCGGGGCAGCTCGACGTACTCCACGAGGTGGCCGTCGGGCGAGAGGCCCGAGAACCGGAGCCCCGCCTCGGCGATCCGGTCGCGGTAGCGGTTGTTGACCTCGTAGCGGTGACGGTGGCGCTCGGCAGCCTCAGGTGCGCCGTACACCTCGGCGACGATCGAGCCCTCGGCGAGCTCGGCCGTGTAGAGGCCGAGGCGCATCGTGCCGCCCATGTCCCCGGACGCGAGGATCTCGACCTGCTCGGCCATCGTCGCGATGACGGGGAACTCCGTCTCCGGGTCGAACTCCGACGACGAGGCCCCCTCGAGGCCGGCCTCGTTGCGGGCGTACTCGATGACCATGCACTGCAGGCCGAGGCAGAGCCCGAGGGTCGGTATCCCGTTCTCCCGCGCGAAGCGCAGCGCGCCGAGCTTGCCCTCGATGCCGCGGATGCCGAAGCCGCCGGGCACGCAGATGCCGTCGAGCTCGGAGAGCGCCTTGGCCGCAGCCTCGGGGTCCTCGAGCCCGTCGGAGGCGATCCAGCGGATGGCGACCTTCGTCTGCTGCGCGAAGCCGCCGGCCCGCAGAGCCTCCGTCACGGAGAGGTAGGCGTCGGGCAGGTCGATGTACTTCCCGACCAGGCCGATGGTGACCTCGTGCTTGGGCTCGTGCACGGCCTCGAGCAGTCGCGACCAGCCGTCCCAGACGACCTCGCCGGCCGGGAGGCCCAGTTGGTCGATGATGTAGGCGTCGAGGCCCTGCTCGTTGAGCATCTGCGGGATCTCGTAGATCGACGCGACGTCCTTGGCGTTGACCACGGCCTGCTCGTCGACGTCGCACATCAGCGCGATCTTGCGCTTGTTCGACTCCGAGACGGGCCGGTCGCTCCGCAGCACCAGCGCGTCCGGCTGGATGCCGATCGAGCGCAGCGCCGCGACGGAGTGCTGGGTGGGCTTGGTCTTCTGCTCGCCGGAGGCGCCCATGAAGGGCACCAGCGAGACGTGCACGAAGAAGACGTTGCGGCGGCCGAGCTCGTGGCGGACCTGGCGGGCCGACTCGATGAACGGCTGGCTCTCGATGTCGCCGACGGTGCCGCCGATCTCGGTGATGATGACGTCCGGCTGCGGGTCGTCCTCCGACTGGAGGCGCATGCGCCGCTTGATCTCGTCCGTGATGTGCGGGATGACCTGGACCGTGTCGCCGAGGTACTCGCCGGCGCGCTCCCGCGCGATGACCCGCGAGTAGATCTGGCCGGTCGTGACGTTCGCAGCCTGGTTCAGGTTGATGTCGAGGAAGCGCTCGTAGTGGCCGATGTCGAGATCGGTCTCGGCGCCGTCGTCGGTCACGAAGACCTCGCCGTGCTGGAACGGGTTCATCGTCCCCGGGTCCACGTTGAGGTACGGGTCGAGCTTCTGCATGACGACGCGCAGCCCGCGCGCGGTCAGCAGGTTGCCCAGGCTCGCGGCAGTGAGTCCCTTGCCGAGCGAGGAGACGACACCGCCGGTGACGAAGATGTGCTTCGTGATCTTCGAGGGGGCGTCCTGCCCGGCCGTCGAAGCGTTCCGGGTCGAGGACCCGGAGGAGCCCTCGGGATCCGAGGGAGAAGAAGAGGAAAGGCCCGCGTTCGTAAAGTCCACCACGGGGTTCCACCGTAACAGCAGAACGGCGGCGGCGGACCGCCCGGGACGGATCGATGTCGTCCCGGGCCGCTCGCGATCAGCCCCGCCGACTCGATTCGAGGAGCTCCCGCGCATGAGCGAGAGCGTTGGCGGAGTCGGTGAGCCCCGAGAGCAGGCGCGCCATCTCGGACACCCGCTCCTCGGAGTCGAGCTGCGTCACGGCGCTCGAGGTCACCGCGCCGTCCGAGCCCTTCTCGACGCGGAGGTGGTTCGTGGCGAATGCGGCGACCTGCGCGAGGTGGGTCACCACGATGACCTGCGACGTCTCGGCGAGCCGCGCGAGCCGTCGGCCGATCTCGATCGCCGCCGCTCCGCCGACCCCTGCGTCGACCTCGTCGAAGACGAACGTCGGCACGGGGTCGTTGGCGGCGACCACGACCTCGATCGCGAGCATCACCCGCGAGAGCTCGCCTCCCGAGGCTCCGCGGGCGAGGGGCCGGGGTGCGGCCCCGGTGTGCGGCTGGAGCAGCATCTCGACGGAGTCGCGCCCGTGGACGCTCGGCTCCCCCGCGGCCGTCACCTTCACGTGCAGGCGCGCATCCGCCATGGCCAGCGCGGTGAGCTCGTCGCTGACCCGCTCCCCCAGCTCGGCGGCCGCCGCGGTCCGCAGCTCGGTCAGCCGGGTCGCGAGGCGGTCGACGAGGTCCGCGTCGGCAGCGGTGTCGGCCTCGAGAGCCGCGATCCTCTCGTCGTCGCCGTCGAGCTCGAGCAGGCGGAGTCCGGAGGAGTCCACCAGGTCGAGCACGTCGTCCAGCGTCGGTCCGTAGGTGCGGGCGAGCAGGGACAGCTCCGCCCGCCGGTTCTCGATCAGCTCCAGGTCGTGCGCGCCGTCGAGGTCGAGCTCCGCCAGGTAAGAGGAGAGCCCGCCGGCGGCGTCGACGAGGAGCACCGCCGCCTCGCCGAGCGTCTGGACCGTCGGCTGCAGGCCGGCGTCGTGCTCGGCCGCCCGCTCCAGCACGCGCCGCGCCGTCTCGAGGAGCCCGAGCGCGTCCCGCCCGTCCAGCTCCTCGGACGAGATCGCCTCGCGGGCCTCGCCGGCGGCGAGCCGGAGCTGCTCGATGCTCCCGAGCCGGGCGGACTGCGCCGCGAGCTCTATGTCCTCCCCGCGCTGGGGGGCGACCACCTCGATCTCGGCGAGGGCCGAGCGGAGCCGTTCGGCTTCGCGGGCGCGCGTCTCCCGGGCCTCGGTGAGCGAGTCGAGCTCCTCCCGGTTGGCCCGCCAGCGCTCGAAGGCGCTCGCGTAGTCGCGGAGGGCGTCGGCGAGACCGGGTCCGCCGAACCGGTCGAGCGCCTCGCGCTGCGCCGCGGCGGAGCGGAGGCGGATCTGGTCCGACTGCCCGTGCACGACGACCAGCTGATCGGCGAGCTCGCTCAGCACGCTGACCGGTGCGCTCCGGCCGCCGACGACGGCTCGCCCGCGTCCCTCCGCCGAGACCGAGCGCGCGAGGAGCAGCTCCGGGCCGTCGAGATCGCCGCCGGCGTCGTGGACCCGCTCGGCGACCGGGCCCTGCTCTGAGACCAGCCAGCGCCCCGACACCCAGGCCTGCTTCGCTCCCGAGCGCACCGCGGACGCGTCCGAGCGCGCGCCCAGCACGAGGCCGAGCGCCGTGACCACCATCGTCTTGCCGGCGCCGG
Source organism: Rathayibacter sp. AY1D1 (assembly GCF_002932635.1). Taxonomy (NCBI): domain Bacteria; kingdom Bacillati; phylum Actinomycetota; class Actinomycetes; order Micrococcales; family Microbacteriaceae; genus Rathayibacter; species Rathayibacter sp. AY1D1. Next base: position 2,247 of record NZ_PSVY01000001.1, on the reverse strand, counting down.
TCTCGCCGGTGACCGCGGTGAAGCCCGGTCCGAGCGGGAGCGTCGCCTCGGCGATCACTCCGAGGTCGCGGATCTGCAGCTCTTCGAGCATCGGGCCTTACTCCGTCTCCGCCGACCCCCGCCATCCGCGGATGGGGAGACCGAACTTGTGCACGAGTCGATCGGTGAAGGGGGCGTCGTGCAGGCGTGCGAAGCGCACGGGCACGGGCGAGCGCCGGTAGACGACGCGCGCTCCCGGCGGGAGCTCGTAGGCGCGCCGGCCGTCGGCCCAGAGGACGCCGACGCCGTCGGTCCTCTCCTTGACCTCGACGGCGAGGCTCGACGACGGGCCCACGACGAGGGGCCGCGCGAAGAGAGCATGGGCACTGAGCGGAACGAGGAGCATCGCCTCGACGGTCGGCCACACCACGGGCCCGCCCCCGGAGAAGGCGTAAGCGGTGGAACCGGTCGGAGTGGACACGACGATGCCGTCGCAGCCGAAGCTCGACAGCGGACGTCCGTCGACGCCCACCATGACCTCGAGCATCCGCTCGCGGCTGCCCTTCTCGACGGTCGCCTCGTTGAGCGCCCAGGTCTCGTAGACGACGGCCTCGTCGATCTTGACGCGCACCTGCAGGGTCATCCGCTCCTCGACCGCGTAGTCGCCGTCGAGCGCACGGGCGACCGCGTCGTCGAGATCGTCCCGCTCGCTCTCGGCGAGGAACCCGACGTGGCCGAGGTTCACGCCGAGCAGAGGGGCTGTCCCCGACCGGACGATCTCCGCTGCGCGGAGGATGGTCCCGTCCCCGCCGAGCACGAACACGAGCTCGATGGACTCGAGCGGCACGTCGGACCCGAGCACGGCGACGTCGCTCAGATCCGGAGCGACCGCGACGATGTCTCCCTTGTCGTCGGCACAGAGGACGGGGTGGGCGCCGGAGTTCCGGAGGCGCTCGACGACGAGGACCGCCGCATCGAGGGAGTCCGTCCGTCCGGTGTGGGCGACGACGAGGATGTTGCGCTCGTCACGAGGGGACTGCATCGAGGGTGTGTCCTTCTGGTCGGTCGACAGCGGCGGACACGATCGCGTCACCCGGTGGTGAGCGCGGTGACCGCGTCCCTCCATTCTGTCGGAATCGTTCCGCGGTCGCGGTGGAGGTGCGCCAGATACTCGCGATTCCCAGCGCCCCCCGGGAGTGGCGACTCGGCCAGCCCGACGACGCCGAGCCCCAGGTCCCACGCCGACCACAGGACGTCCGAGAGGGCCTCGCGACGCAGCTCGGGATCCCGGACGATCCCCTCCCGCACTCCCAAGCGGCCGACCTCGAACTGCGGCTTCACCAGCACCACGAAGTCGGCGAGCGGATCCACAGAGGCGGCGACCGGAGGCAGAACCATCCGCAGGGAAATAAAGGACACGTCGGACACGACCAGGTCCGGCACGATCGCGGTCCTGGCGGCTTCGGCGAGCCGGGCGGCGGTGAGATGCCGCGCATTGAACCCCTCCACCACGTGGACGCGATCGTCGGACCGGATCCGGGGAGCGAGCTGCGCGTGCCCGACGTCGAGGGCGATCACCGAGGCGGCGCCGCGCTCGAGCAGGACCTGCGAGAACCCGCCCGTCGACGCCCCGACGTCGAGAGCGTTCCGGCCGGCGACTCGCACCGTCGCGAAGGTGTCGAGGGCGGCGAGCAGCTTGTGGGCGGCCCGGCTGACGTAGTGGTCGAGGCCGGCGACCGCGACGTCCTGATCGTCGCGGACGCGGATCGAGGGTTTCAGTGCAGGGACGCCGTCCACCGTCACCAGACCGTCGGCGATCATCCGAGCGGCATGGGTGCGGGACCGGGCGATGCCCCGTTCCGCGAGAGCCGAGTCGAGTCGCGAGTCGTCGGTCATCGGTCGCGGTCCGCGTTCTCGAGTCGGATGCGCAGCTGCTCCTGCAGCTGGACGTATCCGGCTGCCCTCTCGTTGAGCGCAGCCTGCTCGATCCGGAGGAGCTCGTCTGACAGGACGTGTTCCTCCACGGCGTCGAAGCCGTTCTTAGGCGGCCTCGATTCCGGAGAGGGCGTCGGGTCGTGCTGAGTCATCGCTGCTCCTCGTTCCGGAGTCGGGCGACGACGGTCATCGTCGCTCCAGCCGGCCCTGTTCCTCTTCGAACAGAGACCGACCGGTTAAACAGCGATGGCCACCCATTTCTGGGTGGCCATCGTGAATGGTGTCCGGCGGTGTCCTACTCTCCCACAGGGTCCCCCCTGCAGTACCATCGGC